>NZ_JABWQQ010000110.1:0-266 GCF_014268555.1 Pseudomonas sp. SWRI111
TTTTGTAGACAGTGGGCAAGTTGTACTTACTGCTTTCATTTCTCCATTTCGAGAAGACCGTGATAGAGTAAGAGCTTTATTGGAAGAAAATGAATTTATTGAAGTATATATTAAGTGTTCCATAGAGGCATGTGAAGCGCGTGACCCGAAAGGCTTATACGAAAAGGCATGAAAAGGAATTATTAAAGACTTTACTGGAATTAGTTCTCCATATGAGGAGCCCCTTCATCCAGAAATAATAGTAGACACAGAGAAACATTCTATTG
>NZ_JABWQQ010000111.1:0-266 GCF_014268555.1 Pseudomonas sp. SWRI111
GTTTAGTATCATAAGTAAGATAGCGAAAAATAAAAGGGATAACATGATATCCCTTTTATTTTTGTTGATAAAGGATAACAAGCCATGAATACTTCGAATCATACTGTAGCAACTGTGACATTTCTAGAGTTGCGGTGCAATAATAGGAAAAGTATGAGTGTTTTTTTGTGCTATAAAGCGGAATAAAATAATCTATTCTCTGTATTCTCCAGACCAAATTGATTAATAATAAAACAAAATAATTAATTTGTGGAGGAGTAGAGGAT
>NZ_JABWQQ010000112.1:0-266 GCF_014268555.1 Pseudomonas sp. SWRI111
CCCTAATTCAAAGCAAAGCTTTACACTCATCCATGGTAACGGTATTGAACCGCTGAATCTTTCTAAACATTGTCTATTCGATACAGAACGAAAAAGGCAGGTTCAACAGGTATTCTATAGGTCCTTTCAGCAATTAGACCCTCTCTTTTAATAGACATGGCTGTATACTATTCCTTTTTATAGTTTCATTATTCATTTCTTTGTGAAAAATCATATCGGATAGACTCATTATTGTCAATATGGATTTTTTTTATTCTTTTGATAAT
>NZ_JABWQQ010000113.1:0-265 GCF_014268555.1 Pseudomonas sp. SWRI111
GGATATAAGTTCTCGTTGGAAAGAACTGGTGATGGACGAAGGGATGAACTAACTAGGTCTATAGGAGGAAATGAGTGAAGCAATGAAATAAAAAAAGATTGTTCTCCAAACATCATCTACACACTAGTAATGTGTGTAATCGCATGGAGAGACAATCTCTAAAAACATATTATTTTTGCCAATTATTTATTTTATTTTGGATATAATCTGTATAACGGTTATCTTTTACTAGCTGGAAAATCATTAGGGCATCTTTCATATATTG
>NZ_JABWQQ010000114.1:0-265 GCF_014268555.1 Pseudomonas sp. SWRI111
GTATGGAAGATCCTGCTTTAATTAGAAAGGATGCAATCGGACTCCCCGCGCCCCATCCACTTGGATCAATGGCATAACCAATCCCCATTAATAACGCTGCTGCTGGTAAAACAGCTACTGGCAGCATTAATGCACGCCCGAGCTTTTGTAAGTATGATTTCATTCAACTTCCCCCTATAATAAAAATAAATTAATATAATGCCATCCTCTACTGCCGTTCTAATATGAGACCTCTATTCACCTTATCTTTTGGGCATCCCTCCTT
>NZ_JABWQQ010000115.1:0-265 GCF_014268555.1 Pseudomonas sp. SWRI111
GTCATATTTTTCCCGTGGAAACTTTCATAAAAAATAGTATTATCTCTGACTTCCAAAATCTCATAATAATTTGTATAATCAACTACTTGACTAAAACTCTTATTTGTAAAATACATTTTCTCAGTGTTAGTTGAAATATCTCTATTCTTTCTAACAATTAATTCTTTCTTTTCAATCATTTCTTTCTTAATTAAAGTATTAAATTTAGTCTTTTTTCTAGATCTTCAATTTGGGTCTGTTACATTAATTTCATAACCAGTTATTT
>NZ_JABWQQ010000116.1:0-264 GCF_014268555.1 Pseudomonas sp. SWRI111
TTCATGTATCCAACGTTATGCCTATCGATCCTAAAACTGGTGAACCTACTCGTGTAGGTACAAAAACTGTTGAAGGAAAAAAAGTACGCGTAGCGAAAAAATCCGGTGAAATTCTAGATAAATAGTACAAGAAGAAGGGAGGTACAATGAATGAACCGCCTAAAAGAAAAATTTGTTAAAGAAACTACTCCTGCTCTTATGAGCAAGTTCAATTATAAATCAGTTATGGAAGTTCCAAGACTGGAAAAAATCGTTGTTAACATG
>NZ_JABWQQ010000117.1:0-264 GCF_014268555.1 Pseudomonas sp. SWRI111
TATTGGTTGTGTTCCTTCAAAGACCTTGTTACGTGCTGGCGAAATTAATCATTTAGCAAAAAACAATCCGTTTGTAGGATTGCATACATCAGCCGGTGAAGTTGATTTGGCGCCATTGATTAAACAAAAAAATGAGTTGGTAACAGAGCTTAGAAACTCTAAATATGTTGATTTAATTGATGACTATGGTTTCGAATTAATAGAAGGTGAAGCAAAATTCGTAGATGAAAAAACTGTTGAAGTGAACGGAGCACTTATATCGGC
>NZ_JABWQQ010000118.1:0-264 GCF_014268555.1 Pseudomonas sp. SWRI111
GTGCTGGGCCTGTGGGTGGCACCCTTCGTGATGGCGGCCATCAACACGCGCAACGTGCACCGCTCCAACTTCCTGCTGGGCCATGCCTATGGCGCCGACTTTGTCTACGACGAGATGATGGTCACAGGCGCGGGCGAAAAGGGCGAGGCCCTGGCCAACGCCGTGGCGGCCGACAAGTCGCTGGGCGCGGACGACGGCCCCAAGCCTGGCGAGGGGCCATCGCGCGAAGAGCGTGAATCGGGCTTCTACGACGTGCTGTTCATC
>NZ_JABWQQ010000119.1:0-264 GCF_014268555.1 Pseudomonas sp. SWRI111
ATTACAGGTGAATCCATACCACTAACGAAGGAAATAAATGATGAGGTATTTGCAGGAACTGTAAATATAAGTGGCTCCATCACCGTGACACTGACAAAGCATGCAGACGAATCGCTATTCCAAAAGATTGTTACATTAATTCAATCCGCACAAAGTGAGAAATCCCCTTCTCAAGCGTTTATTGAAAAATTTGAAGGAGCTTATGTCAAAATAGTATTGTCTATCGTAGTTCTATTAATGTTCCTTCCCCATTTTCTTTTAGAT
>NZ_JABWQQ010000012.1:0-184056 GCF_014268555.1 Pseudomonas sp. SWRI111
TTTCGCGGGCAAGCCCGGCTCCCACAGGGTTTTGGGCCGAACACAAATGTTGTGGGCAGACCCGGTCATTGTGGGAGTGAGCCTGCTCGCGATAGCGGTGTGTCAGTAAACAAAGGTGGTGAATGACACGCCGCTATCGCGAGCAGGCTCACTCCTACATGGGGTATGTGTTAACCGGAGATTTGCGCCAGCCACTCCTTGAACGCTTTCATCGCCGCCGTTTCGGGTCGCGACTGCAACCGCGTCAACCAATAACTCCCCGTCGTGATCTCGATCGCGAACGGCTGGCAGATCGCGTCCGCCGCCAGTTGTCGGGCGAACATCAGCGGCGGCGCCAGCGCCACCCCGCTGCCCTGCAATGCAGCCTCCATCATTGCCAGCGACGAGTCGAAGACGATGCTCTGCGGCGGTGGCGCCTGAGTGGCGAGGCCGGCGGCGTGGAACCACTCCGGCCATTCATCGGTGCGATAGGAGCGCAGCAAGGTCTGACGCAACAGATCCCCGGGCGACTGCAATTGCCGGGCAATTTCCGGCACGCACAATACCGACAGCGGCGCGTCGAGCAAGCGCGTTGCCTCGATGCCATGCCAGGCCCCGGCGCCAAACCGGATCGCATAATCCAGGCCTTCCGCGGCCACATCCACGCGGTTGTTGTGGGTCGATAGGCGTAAATCCATGTGCGGATGTTTCGCCCGGAAGTCCGCCAGCCTCGGCAGCAGCCAGCCCACGGCAAATGTCCCCACCACGCCAACCGTCAACATTTCCCGATACTGACCGCCGGCCAGTCGTTCGAGCATCTGCGCGATGTGATCGAATGAGGTGCTGAGCACCGGTAGCAAGGTTTCCCCCTCGCTGGTCAGCATCAGCCCGCGGGGCAGGCGTTTGAACAGGGTGACGTTGAGTTGCGCCTCGAGGCTTTTGACCTGATGGCTCACCGCCGCCTGGGTCACGCACAGTTCCACGGCAGCGCGGGTGAAACTCAAGTGGCGCGCCGACGCTTCGAAAGCGCGCAGTGCGTTGAGTGGCAATTGCGGTCGAATCATGCCCCAGCCCCAAATTTTTCTAATGGCTCATGCGAGATTTCATCGTTTGTCCAGCGTGGCGACACTGCCTACATTGGCGGCACTGATCAGCCAACCGATGAAAAATCAGCCGCAGTGTAGCGGCATACGACAATCGACACTCATGGAGAGTGGTTCATTTATGTGTTCATTCAAGCCGAGCAAGCTCTTTTCCTACAGCGCTTTCACCTTGATCTTCAGCAGCGTTGTCTGCCAGGCGGCCACACCGACCGAGGCGCAGTGGCAGGCACTGGTCACGCAAGCCGTTACCCCAGTGATGCAACACAACAACATTGCCGGACTGAGCGTTGCCCTCACGGTCAACGGCCAGGCGCATTATTTTAATTACGGTATCGCCGCCAGGGACAGCGGGCAGAAGGTCAGCGAAAACACCCTGTTCGAAGTCGGTTCGGTGAGCAAGACCTTCACCGCGACCCTCGCCGGTTACGCTCAAGCGACCGGCAAGCTGGACCTGTCGAGCAAGGCGAGCACGCTTTGGCCGGCGCTCAAAGGCACTGCGTTCGACAACATCAGTGTGCTGCAACTGGGCACCTACAGCGCCGGCGGACTACCGCTGCAATTTCCCGCCGAGGCGGATTCGGCCGACAAGATGCTCGGTTATTACCAACAGTGGAAACCGCAGTTTCCCGCCGGCAGCCATCGCCTCTATTCCAACCCGAGCCTGGGCTTGTTCGGTTATCTGGCGGCGAGAAGCCTGGGCCAACCTTTCGATCAGGCGATGACGCAGACCCTGCTGCCGAAACTCGGTTTGCAGCACACCTTCCTCAGCGTGCCGCCAGCGCAGTCGAAGCTCTACGCCCAAGGCTATGACAGCGCCGACCAGCCGGTACGCGTCAGCCCCGGCGCGCTGGACGCCGAAGCCTACGGCATGAAAACCAGCGCCGCCGACCTGTTGCGCTATGTCGAGGCACAGTTGCAACCGGCCAGCCTCGCCCCCGATCTGCAACAAGCCATCGCCCTCACCCACACCGGTTACTACCGCGTCGGCGACATGACTCAGGGCCTGGGCTGGGAGCGCTACGCCTACCCGATCAGCCTGGAGAAGTTGCTGAACGGCAACTCGACAGCCATGGCGATGCAAGCGCACAAAACCGACTGGCTCACCCCGCCGCAACCCGAACCGGCGAACGTGCTGTTCAACAAAACCGGCTCCACCCGGGGGTTTGGCGCGTATGTCGCGTTCGTGCCGTCGCAAAAGATCGGCATCGTGATTCTCGCCAACAAGAATTATCCGAATGCCGAGCGCGTGAAGATTGCGCATACGATTTTCGGTGCGCTGGTGGACTAATGGGCGTTAGATGAATTGTGGGAGCGAGCCTGCTCGCGAATGCGCTGAATCGGTCACTTCCGAGCGCCTGAAAAATCGCTATCGCGAGCAGGTTCGCTCCCCCACTGGAGCTGTGCATTTCACAAAAACCTGTGGGGGCTTTGCCACATACAGGGACGTGCTTTATTCACGCCGTGCGCAATCAATCATCCGGCATTTGCGGCGGCTTGGCAGGCTTCGCCGGTTTGCTCGGCTTCGTACCCTTGGCCGGTTCTGGCTCGGTGGCGGCGGGTGCTTGTGCGGCGGCAGCGGCGGCTTCTTTCTCGGCCATCGGCATGGCGTCGATGGTCTCGAAGATCTTCTTCAGGTCCATGACCTTGGCTTCGTCCCCCGAAGCCGAAAGCTTGGTCTCGCCGTCCTTGCCCACCAGGAACACTTTCGGATAAGCACCGGCGCCCAGTTTCAGCGAGCGCAGCAGCGCCATGGTGTCCTGCTGGCCCATGTCCTTGCCGTCGAGCTGACCGGACATGCTGAGGATGGTATAGACCTTGATATTGCGGTCGGCGACGCCCTTTTTATTGGCCGGGTCCTCCAGCGATTTCTTCAGGCTCAGCCACACCGGATCGACCGTGCTTTGCGCAATCACGATCAGCGGCCGGGCGCGCCCGACGTCACCGGCCAAGGGTGAATCGCTGTCGGCGGCGAACAAGGGGCCGGCCATCGCCAGCAAGAATGTCAGGGTCAGGGACCTGATGAGCATGCGCATCTCCTTTTGATATCCACGCTCTACTGATTGCGCATCGTGGCGATTGTTCCGGGTGCGTCTGGCAAAAAGGCATCGCCCTGTCAGAAGCTTAGGTCAGGCCGAACATTGCGCAACATGACGGGAGCGATCGCTACGCAGATTTGATTACTGGTTATGAGCGCATTAGGGTGGCCGCTCTGCTAACGAAATGGAGTTCACCCGCATGCACATTGATTACCTGTGCGATCACCCCGAATTTATCGAAGAACTGGCCACCCTCAACTTCAAGGAGTGGGGAGAGTTTCGCCCTGGTCAAACAGTCGAGGATCGCGTCGAGCACATGCGTGAATCCTGTGGCAAAGGTTCAGTGCCCAGCGTGGTGGTGGCGCTTGAAGATTCGAGTTTGCTGGGCGGCGCACTACTGATCGAAAGCGATCTGAAGCTACGGCCAAACCTGACACCATGGCTGGCAGGCGTTTATGTGAAGGCTGAAGAACGTGGGCGCGGGGTCGCTTCGCAACTGGTCAATCGAGTGGTCGAGGAAGCCGCGGCGCTGGGCGTGCCTGAGCTGTATTTGTACACCGACACTTCGCAGTCGCTGTACGCGCGACTGGGTTGGCAAGTCGTCGAGGAACTGATTTACGAAGATCTGCCAGTGGTGGTGATGAAATTCGTTACTGGCAAGTGACTCAGAACGCCAGCTTGTAACCGATCAAAACCAGCATCGTCGCCAGGCACGGGCGCAGGACTTCGTCGGAGATGCGCCCGGTCAGGTGGCTGCCGAGCCAGATGCCCGGCAGCGAGCCCAGCAGCAAGTAGCCCAACACGCCCCAATCCATATTGCCCATGCTCGCATGGCCCAGGCCAGCGACCAGGGTCAGCGGCACCGCGTGGGCGATTTCAGTGCCGACCAGGCGACGGGTCGGCAGCAGCGGATAGAGGATGAACAACGCAACCGTGCCCAGTGCGCCGGCACCGATCGAGGTCAGGGCGACCATCGTGCCGAGGATCAAGCCGGTGATTACGGTCATCACGTTGAGCCGCGAACCGCTCGGGTTGTAGTTGCCACCGGCACGTTTGTGGGCGAATTCGAGCAAGCGTTTCTTGAAGAAAATCGCCAGCGCCGTGGCGAACAAGACAAAGCCCAAGGCCTGCTTGATGATCGCGTTCATCGCCTCGGGAGCGGTGTGCAACGAGCTGAGGAACCACAGCGTCATCGCCACCGCGGGCACGCTGCCCAAGGTCAGCCAACCGGTGATGGCCCAATCGATGTTCTGGTTTTTCCTGTGAACGAGGACGCCGCTGGATTTGGTGATGGCGGCGTACAGCAGGTCAGTGCCCACCGCCGTTGCCGGGTTGATGCCGAACCACAGCAGGATCGGCGTCATCAACGAACCACCGCCGACACCGGTCATGCCGACAATAAAACCCACCACCAGCCCGGCAACCACCAGACCCAAATTGACCAAATCCATTAAGACGTCCAGAAAACGACAGGAAAAATCTGGCCCGCAGCATAGCGATTTTTCTTATAACCACATATATCGATGCGGTCTATGGTTATGCATTATCGAAAATCACCGTCGTTCTCTTTGTAGGAGTGAGCCTGCTCGCGATAGCGGTGTATCAGACAAATGCCATGTGACTGACACACCGCTATCGCGAGCAGGCTCACTCCTACAGAGATCAAGGGGTGGTTTCGAGAGTTAATGTACCCGCCGTCCCGGTTTGAAGCTGTGAGTGCGATTGACCCACACCGTGGCCAGCGCAATCAGCGACAGGATCAACAGTGCCCACGGAAATGACATCGCCCCGGCGCGATCCAGCAGCAAACCGCCAAACAGCCCGCCGCCGGCAATCGCCACGTTCCACGAAGTGGTCAGCATCGCCTGAACCACGTCGACATGCTCACCGGCCGAATCCGCCGCCGAGGTCAGCAGCAGCGTAGCCGAACCGCCGAACGACAAGCCCCACACCGCCATGCAAGCGTAAATGAGCCACGGCGACGGCACCGCCAGTGCCAGCACCAGCGCGGTCAGCGCAAACACGGCGAGGCTGATCAGCGTCAGCCCTCGCAACCAGCGATCCACCAGCAGGCCGACGATCCAGATCCCCACCAGCGAGCACAGGCCGAACACCAGCAGCACCAGATCCACCCGGTCGGCCAGCCCGGCCTCGGCCAGAAACGGTGCGATGTAGGTGTAGAGAATGTTGTGCCCAAGCATCCACGCCAGCACCACGAACAGCACCGGGCGCACACCAGGCAGGCGCAACGATTCGAGCAACGGCAAGCGCTCGCCACTGGCCTGCCCCGGACGATCCGGCACTGCGATGACAATCCATGCCGCCAGTACCAGCGCCAGCGCCGACATGATCCCGAACGAAGCGCGCCAGCCGATCCATTGGCCCAGCCACGTCCCCGCCGGGGTGCCGAGCGACAAGGCGACCGGGGTGCCGAGCATGGCAATCGCCAGTGCCCGGCCCTGCTGATGCACTGGGACGATCCCGCGCGCATAGCCGGCCATGATTCCCCAGGACAACCCCGCCGCCATGCCGGCGAGAAAGCGTGAAGCCAGTGTCAGTCCGTAATGGCTGGAAAACGTGGTGATGGTGTTGAACAGCAGAAACCCGCCCACGGTCATCAGCAGCACCCGTCGCCGCGGCCAGGCGCGGGTGGCCACGGTCAATGGAATCGCCGCGACTATCGAACCCAACGCATAGAGGGTGACCAGTTGCCCGGCGAACACTTCGCTGACGTTCAGCCCGGCGCCAATCTGCGGCAGCAGCCCGGCGGGCAGGGTTTCGGTGAGGATGGCGATGAAACCGGTCATGGCGAACGCGAGCAGCGCGGCGTAGGGCAATCTGTCGGTGCGGGCGGAGTGATCGACGCGGCTGAAATCGGCGCTTGCGGGGTCGGTCATGACGGGGGCAGTTCCTTTTGGATCAATTGGAGCGAAGAATTGTATACAAATATTCAACTCACGATGCGATCTCTGTAGGAGTGAGCCTGCTCGCGATAGCGGTCTTTCAGATGTGGATGAGTTAAATGATCCTCCGCTATCGCGAGCAGGCTCACTCCTACAATGGATCTCTGCAAAATTCACAATCCAGTGAAAGCTCACTGCACCGGCAGAAAATTCAAAAACAACAGACTCTGCGCGTAATTCAGACCGATGCGCCGATAGCGCTCATCGAGCATTTGCGTCAGCAGGTCCAGGCGCGCCACCACCTTGCCGAACTCGGTGGCGAAGCTGAGGTTGCTGCCCTCCTCGGAGATTTCATTGGAAAACAGCAGCGGCTGGCCATCCTGGTTCTGTCGCTGCGACAGAATCCACGTCGCTTTCTCGATGTTGCGCGCAGCGTTGTGCACGAACGTCGGATTAATCGCGTCCGTCATGTAGAACTCGGTGCGGTTGCCGTGGGCGGTGACCAGCATGCTGCCGATGGCGTAGATGAAAGCGCCGACCCGATCACCGAGAAACTCCGGGCTCATCGCGTAGTTCAGCGCGGCCAGGTCCTTCCTGCCGCCCAGTACCGGCAGCGGCTGTTGCTGTTCGATGGCCAGGCGTACCTGTTTCACTGCGGCATGAATGTTGAGGAACCCGGACTTGCGCAGCTCTTGCGGGTTGCGCAGGTACAGCTTGCCCATCAGACGATAGAGGCTGTTGAGGTTGTCGCGCATTGCCAGCGTTGCCATGCGATCGACGCTGGTCTGCAGAAACTCCTGCGGCTTGCCGTCACGCATCTGATTGATGAAGCCGTTGCCGTTCTGATGGCTACAGCCGCTCAGCACCAGCAAAAACAAACCGGCCAGCAACAGGCACGCTCGGCGCAAACAAGCAGTGATCAGGGTAAAAGCACTCGGCATGAATTCTCGGGCAGGTACGTTCCTGTGCGGCGGGAGTCACCGCATCCTGGCCATGGATAGAGCCGCCGATTGCGAAAAAGTGCAGTGCTGGCGTGGTTTGCCGACCTTTGGCGTCTTGCTCGACACCAATTAGTCCGACTTTATATTTGCGATGATGAGTAAATCGGCTATAAATCTTCTGCTATAGATTCAATAGCCTGACTAATTGCAAATTCTCAAAACAACAACAAAAAGGAAGGTCTACCATGCTTCAATCCCGTCACCTGCTTTCCGGCCTTGGACTGTCACTGATGATCGCTTCCCTTTCCGCCAACGCAGCGGGCCTGACCGCCGAACACAAAGCCTTCGGTAAAACCAATGACGGCACGCCCGTCGAGCAATACATCCTGCGCAACAGCCACGGCATGCAAGCCACCGTGATTACTTACGGCGCGACCCTGCAAGCGCTGAAAGTCGCCGACAAGCACGGCAAGTTTGACGACGTAGTGCTTGGTTTCGACGATGTGCAGGGCTACCAGAAAGGCACGGCGTACTTTGGCGCGACCATCGGACGCTTCGGCAACCGCCTGGCCGACGGCGCCTTCGAACTCGACGGCAAGCGCTATCAGGTGCCGCAGAATGACAAGTCCAACGCGTTGCACGGCGGCCCTCAGGGTTTCGACAAAAAGGTCTGGAAGGCCAAGGAAACCAAGGACAAGGATTCGGTCGGCGTGACCCTGACCTATCTGTCGGCGGACGGTGAAATGGGCTTCCCCGGCAACCTCAGCACCGAAGTGACCTATCGCCTGACCGAGAACAACGAACTGCGCATCGACTACAAGGCCAGCACCGATAAGCCCACGGTGCTGAACCTGACCAACCACAGCTACTTCAACCTCGCCGGCGCCGGCAATGGCGACATTCTCAAGCAGGTCGCCACGCTCAATGCCAGCCATTACACCCCGGTGACGGCCAAGCTGATCCCGACCGGAGAACTCGCGCCTGTCGCGGGCACGCCGATGGATTTCACCAAAGCGACCGCGATCGGCACGCACATCAAGGCTGATCATCCGCAGTTGAAGTTTGCCGAGCCGAAACAGGGCGGCTTCGACTTCAACTGGGCGCTGGACACCAAAGGCGATATCAGCAAAGTCGCCACCGAAGTCAGCGATCCGCAATCGGGACGAACCCTGCAGTTGTTCACCACCGAGCCGGGGGTGCAGTTCTATACCAGTAACTTCCTCGACGGTACGGTCAAGGGCAAGGGCGGCAAGGTCTATCCGCACTGGGGCGCGTTTACCCTGGAGACTCAGCACTATCCCGACTCGCCGAACCAGCCGGGCTTCCCGAGCACACGGCTGGATCCGGGGCAGACCTACACCCACAGCGTGATTCTGAAATTCTCCGCAAAATAACCTTTGTGGCGAGGGGATTTATCCCCGCTGGGATGCGAAGCAGCCCCATCCTGCAAAATGCGCTTTATCAGAAGAAATTCATTGCAAGTTCCGGGGGCTGCTTTGCAGCCCAACGGGGATAAATCCCCTCGCCACAAAATCCCTTCGCCACAATTGACCTGGTTTCCTCCTTGGCTCCCCCTTCCTTCCGGGAACCCTTGGTCTATCCTGCTGCCCACCAAAGGTAACGAGATTTTCGTAAAGGAGGTTTGAATGCGTACCCTTGAATTGGCTGGCGTGCAGGTGCCCGTGATTGGCCAGGGCACCTGGCGCATGGGTGAGGATCGCTCGGCGCACAAGCGTGAAGTCAGCGCACTGCGCAGCGGCATCGAGCTGGGCATGACCCTGATCGACACTGCGGAAATGTACGCCGAGGGCGGTGCCGAAACGGTGGTCGGCGAAGCCATCAGCGGGCTGCGCGATCAGGTGTTTCTGGTCAGCAAGGTCTACCCGCACAACGCCAGCCGCAAAGGCATCCCCCTGGCCTGCGAGCGCAGTCTGCGCCGGCTCGACACCGATTACATCGATCTCTACCTGCTGCACTGGC
This sequence comes from Pseudomonas sp. SWRI111, assembly GCF_014268555.1. Classification (NCBI taxonomy): domain Bacteria; kingdom Pseudomonadati; phylum Pseudomonadota; class Gammaproteobacteria; order Pseudomonadales; family Pseudomonadaceae; genus Pseudomonas; species Pseudomonas sp. SWRI111. Next base: position 8,943 of record NZ_JABWQQ010000012.1, read on the forward strand.
GCGGCCAGTATCCCCTGGAAGAAACCGTCGAAGCCTTTGAACGCCTGCGCGAGGACGGCAAGATCGGCCGTTGGGGCGTGTCGAACTTCGATGTCGATGATCTTGAAGAACTCTCCAGCCCGGCCTGCGCCACCAACCAGGTGCTCTACAACCTGGAAGCGCGCGGCATTGAGTTCGATCTGCTGCCATGGTCCCGGCAACAGCGCATGCCATTGATGGCCTACTGTCCGATCGGCCAGGGCGGCGCGATGCTCGCCGAGCCGGTGCTCAAACACATCGCAGCGCACCACAAGGTGACTCCGGCTCAGGTTGCACTGGCGTGGATTCTGCGTCAGGACGGGGTGATTGCGATTCCCAAGGCCGTCCATCCGGAGCACGTGCAGCTCAATGCGCAAGCGGCGCAGCTGCAGCTGGAGGCTGGCGATCTGGCGGCGCTGGATCAGGTTTTCCCCGCGCCGCAACGCAAGCAGCGCCTGGCGATGGTCTGAGGGCAAGCGCGCCTCAAAACAGGCCCATTTGCCCGCCGATCAGGGTTGAAAAGTCGTCATCGACAAACGGCAGAATCGCATCCGCCACCGGTTGCAGTTGCCGGGTGATGTAATGGTCGTAATCGATGGCGGCGCGGCGTGCTTCCAGCGGCTCCGGGCCGGCCAAGGTGATGACGTAGCTGATCCAGCCGCCGTTCTGGTACTGCCGGGGCCGGCCGTGCTGCGCGTTGTAGTCGTCGGCCAGCCGCGCTGCGCGCACATGCGGCGGGACGTTGCGCTCGTAATCGTCGAGGGTGCGGCGCAGGCGCTTGCGGTAGATCAATCGATCATCGAACTCCCCGGCCAGGGTCTTGCGCACATAGTCGCGCACGTAATCCTGATACGGCTTGCGCTGGAAAATCCGCTCGTACAATTCCTGCTGAAATTGCCGGGCCAGCAGCGACCAGTCGGTGCGCACGGTTTCCAGACCTTTGTAGATCATTTCCTCGCGGCCATCGGCGCGGGTGACGAGGCCGGCGTAACGCTTCTTGCTGCCCTCCTCCGCGCCGCGAATGGTCGGCATCAAAAAGCGTTTGTAGTGGATCTCGAACTGCAGTTCCAGCGCGCTTTCCAGGCCGTAGGTTTCGCGCACATGCTCGCGCCACCAATCGTTGACCTGGTTGACCAGCGCATGACCGATCTGCGCCGCCTCCTCCTGACCATGGGCGCGACGTAGCCAGACGAATGTGGAGTCGGTATCGCCATAGATCACCGCATGGCCCTGCGCTTCGATCAACTGGCGGGTGCGCAGCATGATTTCGTGGCCGCGAAGAGTGATCGATGAGGCCAGGCGCGTATCGAAAAACCGGCAACCGCTGGAGCCAAGCACGCCGTAGAAGGCGTTCATGATGATCTTCAGCGCTTGCGACAACGGCGCGTTGTGCTCACGTTTGGCAGTCTCGCGCCCCTCAGCCACTCGCGACACAATCGACGGCAGGCAATGGCGGGTGCGCGAAAAGCGTGCACCACGAAAGCCGGGTACCGAATCGGCATCGTCCGGGTGCTGCAAGCCTTCGATCAGCCCCACCGGATCAATCAGGAACGTACGGATGATCGACGGATAAAGGCTCTTGTAGTCGAGCACCAGCACCGATTCATACAGCCCCGGTTGCGAATCCATGACGAACCCGCCGGGGCTGGCCTGAGGCGGATGGGTGCCGAGGTTCGGCGCAACGAAGCCCTGACGGTGCATCAGCGGCATGTACAAATGCGTGAACGCGGCCACCGAGCCACCGCTGCGATCCGCCGGCAGACCGGTGACGCTGGCACGTTCGAGGAGAAACGTCAGCAGCTCGGTCTTGGCGAAGATCCGCGTGACCAGTTCGCAGTCCTTGAGGTTGTATTTGGCCAGCGCCGGTTTGTCCTCGGCGAACATGCGATTGATCTCGTCCATGCGCTGATACGGGTTGTCTATGGCTTTGCCTTCGCCAAGCAACGTCTGCGCGACGTTTTCCAGGCTGAAGGAGGGGAAACTCCAGGTCGCCGAACGCAGCGATTCGATACCGTCGATGATCAGCCGACCCGCGGCGGAAGCGAAATAATGATTGCGGCTGCCGTGCTCGCGCCACTGCATTTCTTCACCGCCGCGACCGATCTTCAGCGGCACGCCGAGGCGCCGCGCGTGTTCGTGGAGGATGCGCAAGTCAAACTGCACAACGTTCCAGCCGATGATCGCGTCGGGGTCGTGGCGGGCAAACCACTCGTTGAGTTTCTTCAGGAGAATGGTGCGCGAATCGCAATATTCGAGATCGAAATCAACAATGCTGTCATCGCCGTTCGGCGCCCCAAGCATGTACACCTGACGTTCGCCACACCCTTCCAGGGCGATGGAATACAGCTCGCCGGTCTCGGTGGTTTCGATATCGAGCGAGACCAGGCGCAGTTTCGGCCGATAATCGGGATCGGGCTTGAGCTGGGCGTTGCTCAGCACGCCGTCGGCGTCCGGCGTACCGCTGAACCGCACGGGTGCGGTAATGAAGCGCTCCATCAGATAGCGCTCCGGCGGGCGCACATCGGCCTCGAAGACATCGACCCCGACGCGGTTCAGCGCGGTTTCCAGGCGCATCAACTGACCGTGCTGCTGGCAATACAGACCGAGCACCGGACGATGCTCGAAATCCAGCAAAGCCAACGGCCGCAATTCGACGTTCTTTTCGTCGTGCAGCAGACGTTCGGCCGCTTCACGCTGTTCGGCGGGGATGAACGCCACCGAAGGCTGGTGCGGCAAGCGCACACGGCGCGGCCCGGCGTCGGTCGCCAGCCAGAATTCGACTTCGGTGCCGGCCGGCGTATCGCGCCAGTGCCGGGTCAGGACGAAGCCCTGCGGTAAATCCACCACTGCGACCTCGGGAACTGAATCAGACCGGCATTCTACGCAGCATTTATGGTGAGGGGATTTATCTGTGGCGAGGGGATTCATCCCCGTTGACCTGCGCAGCAGGCCCTTTCATTAAAAGCGGGGCCGCTTCGCGGCCAGCGGGGATAAATCCCCTCGCCACAGATAAATCCCCTCGCCACAAATAGATTCCCTCACCTCAGATAAATCCCCTGCCACAGATCCCCCCTGCCACAGGCACTTCATTTTCAGATAGAAAGATGGTTTTTTCCGGCAAATGGCGTTTTTTGCGTGCTATCTGCCGCTTTGCGGCCTTGCCCTGCCGATCAGGGTCTACGATGCTTGATTAACAACGACAACACCTGAGTAACCGCCATGAAGACCGTCGCCCAACTGCTCAAGCTCAAAGACCAGAAAAATCAGGAAGTGCACCAGATCAAACCCGATCACATGGTGCTCGAAGCGCTGATGAAAATGGCCGAGAAAAACGTCGGCGCCCTGCTGGTGGTGGAAGACGACAACGTGGTCGGCATCATCAGCGAGCGCGATTACGCACGCAAACTGGTGCTGCACGGGCGCTCTTCGGTCGGGACACCCGTGCGCGACATCATGGTCAAGGATGTGATCACGGTGGACACCAAACAAACCGTCGACACCTGCCTAGGCATCATGTCCGACCGCCGCCTGCGCCACTTGCCGGTGGTTGAGGACGGCAAACTGATCGGCTTGCTGTCGATCGGCGACCTGGTCAAGGAAGCCATTGCCGAACAGGCCGAGCTGATCAAGCAGCTGGAGCAGTACATTCGCGGGGAATAATCGCCCAGACACCACAGCCCCCTTGTAGGAGTGAGCCTGCTCGCGATAGCGATCTGTCAGCTAGAAATACAGTTGGCTGACAGACCGCTATCGCGAGCAGGCTCACTCCTACAGGGGGTGCTTTGTCAGCCTTGAGACGGCCAATGCCGCTCAAACACCGGCGCCAGCACCGGGTGGCGGTCAATCCTCTGCAACCACGCATAAAACCCCGGCCGGGTCTGGCGCAGATGTTCACGGCTGCCAGCCCAACGGCTCACCACTGCCGCCAGCACATCCAGCGCGCCCGGCGTTTCATCGTCCAGGTACAGCTCGCCGGAAAACTGGTCGGCAAACACCTCCCAACTGAAGTGCAGACGCTGGCGCGTGCCGGCGATCAGGTTCTGCCGTGCGCTCTCGTCCGCCGTCATCAGCCAGCGCTCGGGGTAGTCGATGATGCCGATGGCCGCGTAGCAATTGCTGACGATATAGGCCAGTCCGCGAATCGCCTGATCGCGATCAGGCGCCTTGGCCGGCAGCAGGCCGGACTTGGGAAACGTCAGGCCCAGATGAATCAGGATCGCCGCGCTCTCGGTCAGGGCACTGCCGTCGGGCAGTTGCAAAGTCGGGATCTGTTTCAGCGGATTGAGTTTGCCCAGCGCCTCGGCGGCCTCCGCGCTGGCTTCGGTGTCGATGAAGCGATAAGCAATCTGGCACAACTCCAAGGCTGCCTCGATGGCAGCTGCGCCGGAATTTTTATGCCCGTAGAGCTGGTACATGTCCGTTCCCCCTAAAAGGCCATGGCAACAGGGTAGATGGCTGGCTGGCCTGATGTAGAAAATTCTGCCGATGTATCGCGTTTGGCACGTTTTTCCCATGCACTGCCGACTTGCGAATTCAATCCTCGCAAAACAGCGCTGGCGGTGCCCATCCCGCACCAAGAGCATTCATCGAACGCTATCCGCGTTCTTGTAAGGTGCGATACCGAGCCAAAAGTTCGTGTATCCGAGCTGGCAACAAGGAGTTCACCGCGTGAATCTTCAAACGCTGCGCCGTCCAATCGACACAACTCATATCCATCACCAGGCTCGAGTTCATCTGAACATCATCGGGCTGGCGCACTTCTCCTTTATTACCTGAACCCATACGCACACCGAATGTGCTTGGCGATCACTATTCGCCGAGCGCAGCGTGCTATTTAGTTTTTAAATATGACTTTGCATTAACGACCTGAAAGCGGATTGTCGAACAATAAGTTTCGAAGTTTAAAAGTTGCACCAAAAATGAACCCGCCCCTGTGACGCAGTTCGCTGTTGGCATTCAACTCGCTCAAACAAAAACAAGGAACATGCCCTGTGAGCCACTAATACATTGACCCGCACCAAATCGATCCGCCGCGCACCATCGCGCGCTAAGCCTGATCGCAGAGCAGACGCTCTATCCCGCTGATTGGCGCGATACAGCGCTCACCCTGTCTCGCACTCGAAAAAGCCCTCTTGCGAGGACTGAAGGCCCCGTGCGCGCTACAGGAAAACCAGACTCGGCGCCGAACTTACATAAATGCGACATCGATAACCCGAAGATAATTAGCCTTACGCAGCTCTGCAAGTTTTGGCACATCCGTTGCTAAGTGTAACAGGCAAGAGACATACAGAACGTCTCTACCCACATAACAACAGCCAGGGAAAGGGTAATGAACAATCAGAATAGCTGGCGCTGAGCCAGTAAGTTTGTCCGAGCCTGCATAAACAGATAGTCAAACTATCGGCTCGCGCACACCTTGAAGAAAGTTGCACCCAAACACTCGAACATTCGCCAAATGTTCGGACGGCACTTTATTGCCCTTCATCTGACCCGAGGGAGCTTTAATGAACGATGCGGTAAAGCACAAAACCCTGCCGGGACCGTTGCGGGAAGCGCCGGTCCCGCCGCCAACGGGCAGGCCGGCGTTTACAGCCAACACTTCACGACCCGGCGGGTTGAACAAACCACAGATGGTGCTGCTGATTGCCGTGTCGGCGCTGATACACGGCGGCGCGTGGTGGTTCTTTCATCAGGCGCGGCCGGAGCCGCTGCCCACGCCGCCCGAGATTCCGGAAATGACCGTCGAGCTGACCAGCCCGACGCCTCCGGCCCCTCCGACACCGGAACCACCACCGCCGCCCCCGCCTCCACCGCCGCCGGAACCCGAGCAGCCGGTGGAAGACGAGGACGCGGTCAAGCCCCCGCCCAAACCGGTGGAAAAACCCAAGCCGATCGAGAAACCGAAACCGGTCGAGAAGCCAAAACCAGTGAAAAAAGTCGAGCCGCCGAAAGCGCCACCCGCCCCGCCACAACCGGCCGCCCCTGCTGCGCCGAGCACACCGAGTGCACCGCCGGCGCCGGCTGCTGCGCCCGGTCCGGTCAAGGAATCGGCAGCGATTTCCGGCCTCGCCAGCCTCGGCAACCCGCCGCCGGAATACCCGTCGCTGGCGCTGCGACGTAACTGGGAAGGCAGCGTGGTGCTGCGCATTCAAGTGCTGGCGAACGGGCGTGCCGGTGCGGTGACGGTGACCAAGTCCAGCGGCAAGCCGCAACTGGATGAGGCGGCCGTCGCGGCGGTGAAGAACTGGAAGTTCATTCCGGCCAAGCGCGGCGACACGCCAATCGACGGCTTCGCCACCCAGACCATCGATTTCAAATTGCCGCAATGACGGCGCAACCGACTCATTACTGATTAAAGCAAGCGAGGTGTAGCCATGAACGATTCACTGTCTTCGATGATTGTCCCCGGTGTGCTCTGGGGCCTGGTGCTGTTTTCTGTGGTCAGTTGGGCGATTCTGTTGGTCAAGTCGGCCCAGTACCTGCGCCAGAAAGCGCAGAACAAGCAGTTCACCAAAGCCTTCTGGAGTGCCCCCGACCTGCTCACCGCTGCCGAACACGCGAGCCAGTATCCCGGCTCGCTGGCGCGCATCGCCAGCAGCGGTTTCGAAGCCTTGCTGGTCGAAGACTCGCCGCGCACCACCCAGCAACTGGCGCACACCATCAACCGCTCCGACAGGCTGGAACGCAACCTGCGCCAGCAGATCCAGAAGGAGCGCCGTTCGCTGGAAAACGGCCAGGCGATCCTCGCCAGTATCGGCAGCACCGCGCCGTTCATTGGTCTGTTCGGCACCGTGTGGGGAATCATGGAAGCCCTGCAAAGCATCGGCGAAACTGGCTCGGCCAGCCTGGAAGCAGTCGCCGGCCCCATCGGCCACGCGCTGATCGCCACAGGCGTGGGCATTGCCGTCGCGGTACCGGCGGTGCTGATCTACAACTTCTTCCTGCGCCGGCTGAAGCTCGCCTCGGCCGACATGGATGACTTCGCCCACGACTTCGACGCCCTCGCCTCGCGCAGTGCGTTTTCCATCAGCCGCCAGGCCATCGCCAGCAAAAACACCAACGCCGTGCGGGAGGCCAGCTGATGTCGTTCTCCACTCAAGACAGCGATGAAGTGCTCAGCGAAATGAACGTCACGCCGCTGGTCGATGTGATGCTCGTGCTGCTGGTGGTGTTCATCGTCACCGCGCCGCTGATGACCAACGCAATCAAGGTCAACCTGCCGAAAACCGATGCTGTCGCCCCCGCCGAGAAGAAAGACCCGGTGGTGGTCAGCGTCGATCAGGACGGCAAGTTCTATCTGGCCAAGACCGAACTGGCCCCGGAATCCCTCGAGGCCAGCCTCAGGGAGGTCAAGGCCAAAGACGCCGAGGTGCGCGTGCAATTGCAGGCCGACGCCGCCGTCAATTACGGCCAGGTAGCCAAGGCCATGGCGTCTATCGAACGCTCGGGCATCAGCAAGATTTCGGTGATGACCACCCACTGAGTGCGGTGCCGGGCGGCTGTTGAAAGCAGCCACCCGGCACCGCTGAAAAGAATCCCGTCGCACCCGGCCGACCGAAAAAACGCCACGCGTCTTCGGAGGGGATCGGCTCGCTTGAAGAAAGTGGTTTTCCGCACGCGGTATCACCGGAAGCGGAGCAATGAGCGGCTCACAAGGCCAATTCGATAACGTCTGATAATCGGAAATAACCATGCTGATGAACACTCCACGCTTCACGCTCAAACCTTTGGTGGCAACGATGTCTCGCCACCGTTTTGTTCCGCTGTATCTGGTGGCCATGGGGATGGGCGCCGGGACCGTGCAAGCGGCCGAGGACGACAACAGCAGCGTGCCGGCAGCCGCTGTCGTGGCGGCGCCGACCACGCAACTGCAACGGGTCGAAGTGACCGGTTCGGCGATTCGCCGGGTCGATGCGGAAACGGCGGTGCCAATCACCATTCTCAAGGCTGACGAGCTGCGCAAACAGGGCGTGACCACCACCGCCGAGCTGGTCCAGCGCATCACCGGCAGCCAGTCGATCAATAACAGCGCCGGCTCGGTCGGTGCGGCCACGGGCGGTGCATCGTTTGCCGACATGCGCGGCATCGGCGCGAACAAGACGCTGGTCCTGCTCAACGGTCGGCGCCTGGCCAACAACGCTCTGTCGGGCACCAACTCGGCGGGCGGCGCGGTGGATCTGAACATGATCCCGTTTGCCGCCATCGAGCGTGTCGAAGTGCTGCGCGACGGCGCCTCGGCCCTGTACGGCACCGACGCCATCGGCGGCGTGATCAACTTCATCACCAAAAAATCCCTGACCGATGGCGCGTTGACCCTCGGCGGCGAAACCCCGACCCACAGCGGCGGCGGTGCGACCAAGGACATGAGCGCGAGTTGGGGCTACGGCGACCTGGAAGAAGACCGCTTCAACGTCCTCGGCGTGTTCAACTACAACAAGCAGCAGAACCTCGACGCCAACGACCGCTCGTTCGCCAATGACTACTCGCCCGGTCGTGGTCTCGATCAGACCTCCGGCACCGCGTTCCCCGGCAACTACAGCCAGAACGGCAACGCCACCAACCCGTTGGCCAACAGCAATTGCAACGGCCCCAACCTGATCGGCCGCGACGGTTTGTGCCGCTTCAGCACCCGTGAATACATCGACCTGGTGCCGCAGACCGAAAAGACCTCGTTCTTCGGCAAGACCACCGGCAAGCTGGGCGACGACCACAACGTCAACCTCGAATATTTCTGGTCGCGCAACAACAACGCCACCGCCGTCGGCCCGGCGCCACTGACCGGTCTGAGCCTGGATTCCTCATCGCCCTACTACCCCGGCAACGGCATCACCCCGGCGCCGACCGATTTCGCCCTCGACCCAACGCAACCAGTCGACGTCAACTGGCGCGAGACTGCCGCAGGTCCGCGCGAATCCAAAGACCAGAACACCAGCCAGCGTTTTCTGTTGAGCTTCGACGGTCTGGTCGGCGGCTGGGATTACAACCTCGGCGCCTCGTATAACCAGAATAAAATCGTCTCCAGCGTCACCAGCGGTTATGTCAGCGATCAGGCGATGATCGACGGTCTGGCCAGTGGTTTGCTCAACCCGTTCGGCCCGCAAACTGCCGCGGGTCAGCAGTACATCGACGCCGCCGCGTACCACGGCGCCTACTCCACCGCCGTGGGCCGCGTCGCCGGTTTCGATGGCCGGGTCAGCCGTGAAATCGGTGACTGGTTCGGCGCAGGCCCCGCCGGTCTGGCCTTGGGTGGCGAGTACCGCAAAGAGAAATTCCATCAGGACTTCGAGGCGTTTGCCGGCGACATCCAGAGCCTGGGCATCGACCCGGCCGGCAGCGTCGAAGGCGACCGTAGCGTCAAAGCCGCCTATGCCGAAATCAACGTGCCGGTGCTCGACAGCCTCGAGTTGTCCGCCGCCGTGCGCCACGACAAATACAGCGATTTCGGCAGCACCACCAACCCGAAATACTCGTTCCGTTATCAGCCGCTCAAAGAGCTGGTGGTGCGCGGCGCCTACAGCGAAGGCTTCCGTGCGCCATCGCTGTACGAGCTGTATTCGCCGCGCAGCATCACTTACACCCAGGGCTACTACAACGACCCGGTGCTGTGTACCGGCGGCGCGGTGCAACCGGGCGGCAACGGTGGCCGCGATTGCGGTCAGCAGTTCCTCAACCAGATTGGCGGCAACGAGGATCTGGCCCCGGAGAAAGCGCGCAACGTGACCCTGGGCTTCGTCTATCAACCGATCAGCAACCTCTCGGTAGGTCTGGATTTCTGGTGGATTCACATCTCCAACCAGATTCAGCCGTTCCCGGAATCCACCGTGTTCGATCAGGCCGGCTCGTATCAGGATCGCTTCGTGCGCAACGCCGACGGCACGCTCAACTACATCGTCACCGGCAACGCCAACCTCGGCATCGTCGAAACCAACGGTGTCGACGTGTCGCTCGACTATCGCTTCCCGAACACGCCGTACGGTCAGTTCGGCCTCGGCTTGCAGGGCACCTATGTCGACAAGTACGACTTCCAGAGCACCATCAAGGGGCCGTTCACTGACAAGGTCGGCGATTTCCAGGGTGACGGCGTGATTGCGCGCTGGAAGCACAACCTCACCGGCAGCTGGAGCTTTGGCGCGGCGCGGGCAGCGCTGACCAACCGTTTCACCACCGGCTACAACGACTACGACCGCGAAACTCACGCGCGGGTGGCGTCGTATTCGGTGTGGGACCTGTCGGCCGGCTACACCTTCAACAAGGTGCTGGATGTCGACGCCGGGATGAAAAACGTGTTCGACCGCAACCCGCCGTTTTCCAACCAGGCCTACAACTTCCAGAGCGGCTATGACCCGCGCTACACCGACCCGCTGGGCCGGACCTTGTTTGCGCGCATGACGTATCACTTCTAACCGAGAGCACCGCAACTCCTGTAGGAGTGAGCCTGCTCGCGATAGCGTTTTTTCAGTCAGCCTTGCAGGGTCTGACTTGGCCTCATCGCGAGCAGGCTCACTCCTACAGTTTTGACCTGTGTGCATTCAGGAATTAAGGAGTGACTTCATGAGTGTTTTGCGCAACATGGCCGCTTTGCTATTTGGCAGTGCGCTGCTCTGCGCCGGCACCCCAGCGCTGGCCGCTGGCAGTCATGCGCTGACGGTGTATGGCGAGGCGCCGAAGTATCCGGCCGGTTTCAAGCATTTCGATTTCGTTAACCCCGACGCCCCCAAAGGCGGTTCGCTCAGCCGTGCGTCGATGGAAATCGGCCAGTACAACTACATCACCCCGTATGCCGATCAAGGCATTTCCGTGGTGCAGGTCAACGAATGGGTGTACGCGCCGCTGGCGTTCCGTTCGCTGGATGAGCCCTACACGGTTTACGCCTTCGTCGCGCAGCAGATCGAGCGCGACCCCGAAGGAATGTGGGTGCGTTTCACCCTTAACCCCAAGGCACGCTTCGCCGACGGCACGCCGATCACCGCCGAAGACGTGCGCTACACCTTCAACCTGCTGATGACCAAGGGCAGCTTGAGTTATCGCCAGCAATACGCCGACGTGCAAGACGTCTTGATCGAAGGTCCGCGCCAGGTGCGCTTCACCTTCAAGAACAACCTCAATCGCACCCTGGCGCTGGATCTGGCGACGATGCGCGTGCTGCCCGAGCACTGGTGGAAAACCCGTGACTTCGCCAATGGCGGCGGTTTCGAGCCACCGCTGGGCAGCGGCCCGTATCGGGTGAGCAAGGTCGACGCCGGGCGCAGCATCAGTTTTCAGCGCGACCCGGACTGGTGGGGCAAGGACTTGCCGGTCAGTCGCGGCCTGTACAACTTCGACAGCCTGACGGTGAATTTCTACGGCGACACCGACGTCGCCCGCCAGTTGTTGCAGGCTGGCGCGTTCGATTACAACCGTGAGTTTTCCTCATCGGGTTACGTCGTTGGCTACGACAGCCCGGCCCTGCGCGACGGGCGCTTGCAAAAAGCGATTCTGGCACCGGAAAAACCTACCGCTGCCCAAGGCTTTGTATTCAACCTGCAAAACCCGATCTTCCAGGATCGCCGGGTGCGCCAGGCGATCAGCCTGCTGTGGGATTTCGAGTGGACCAACAAGCAGATGATGCGCGGCTTTTACGTGCGCCAGAACAGCTTCTGGCCCAAGAGCGAAATGGCCGCCAGCGCCCTGCCCGACGCCGAAGAACTGAAGATCCTCGAACCGCTGCGCGGCAAAGTGCCCGACGAAGTGTTCACCACGGTGTATGAGGCGCCGAAAACCGATGGCAGCGGCTACATCCGCGACAAGCAACTGCAAGCGCTGAAGCTGCTCGCCGAGGCTGGCTGGACGGCGAAAAACAATCACCTGGTCAACGCCGCCGGCGAGCCGCTGGAGTTCACTTTTCTCGACGGCCAGGGTGGCTTCGATCGCATGCTGCTGCCGTTCAAACGCACCCTCGCGCAGATCGGCATCACGCTCAATTTGCGTCGCATCGACTCGGCGCAGTACATCAACCGCCTCAATGCTCGCGACTACGACATGATCGTCTGCGCTTTCCCGCGCAGCGGCGATCCGATCGTTTCCCCGGGCCGCGAGTTGTACAGCCTGTACGCCTCGCAAAGTGCCACGCAAGTCGGCAGTTCGAACGCGATGGTGCTGGCCGATCCGGCGGTCGATCAACTGATCGACGGGCTGGTCCAGGCCAACAGCCGCGAGGCCATGGTGCATTACGCCCGTGCGCTCGATCGGGTGCTGCAATGGGGTTACTACATGATTCCCAACTACTACTCCAAAGGCACGCCGACGGTGTATCAGAACCGCTTCGGCATGCCCGCCGTGCAGCCGGCCTATGACGAAGGCCTCAACACGTGGTGGGAAGTCTCGGCCAAGCCGCTGACGACTCAGCAGATGAACACTCAACTCGCGGGAGGCCAATGACATGCTGGGTTATCTGAGCCGCCGTTTACTGCTGATCATCCCGACGCTGTTGTGCATTCTGGTGGTGAATTTTCTGATCGTACAAGCCGCGCCCGGCGGGCCGGTGGAACAAGCCATCGCGCGCCTGCAAGGCTTCGGCGGGCACAGCATGGGCGGCGGTGGCGAGGTCGCCGCGACTGGCGGCGCCGGGCGCAGCAGCCGTGGTCTGGACCCGGCGCTGATTGAGGAAATAAAACACCATTACGGCTTCGACAAACCGCTGCACGAACGCCTGTGGCTGATGCTGAAAAACTACGCGCAGCTGGATCTGGGCAGCAGCTTCTTTCGCGGCGCCAAGGTCACTGACCTGATCGTGCAGAAGCTGCCGGTGTCGCTGTCACTGGGCTTGTGGGCGACGCTGATCACCTACCTGATTTCGATCCCGCTGGGCATTCGCAAAGCAATCAGGAACGGCAGCGCCTTCGACGTCTGGAGCAGCACGGCGATCATCATCGGCTACGCCCTGCCAGCGTTTCTCTTTGCGATTCTGTTGATCGTGGTGTTCGCCGGCGGCAGCTACGTCAACTGGTTTCCGGTGCAGGGGCTGGTCTCGGACGATTTCGCCACATTGAGCACATTGGGTAAGGTCGGCGACTACCTCTGGCACTTGGTGTTGCCGGTCACAGCGCTGGTGATCGGCGGTTTTGCCACGCTGACGATCCTGACCAAGAACAGCTTTCTCAACGAGATCAGCCGCCAGTACGTGATCACGGCGCGGGCCAAGGGCCTGACCGAACGCCGCGTGCTTTACGGCCATGTATTCCGCAACGCGATGCTGTTGGTGGTGGCCGGGGTGCCGTCAGCGCTGATCGAAGTATTTTTCGCCGGCTCCCTGCTGATTGAAACCGTCTTCAATCTCGATGGCCTCGGGCGCATGAGCTACGAAGCAGCAGTGTCGCGCGATTACCCGGTGGTGTTCGGCGCGCTGTTTCTGTTCACCCTGTTCGGCCTGCTGATCAAGCTGATTGGCGACCTCTGCTACACCCTGCTCGACCCGCGCATCGATTTCTCGGCGAGGACTGCCTGATGTTCACACTGTCTCCTCTGGGTCAGCGCCGCGTGGCGCAATTCAAGGCCAACCGCCGTGGGCGCTGGTCGTTGCGGCTGTTTATCGGTCTGTGCCTGATCTGCCTGGGTGGTGAGCTGATCGCCAACGACAAGCCGCTGGTGATCCGCTACCACGATGCCTTTTACTTTCCGATCCTCAGCGATTACCTGGAAACCGATTTCGGCGGCGAGCTGCCGTTCCAGCCTGACTACGCCAGCAGTTACGTGCACAAGCTGATCGAGGATCAGGGTGGCTGGATGCTGTTTCCGCCGATCCCGTTCAGCTACGACACGGTCAACTATGACCTCACTGAACCGGCGCCGAGTCCGCCGTCATCGAGCAATTGGCTGGGCACCGATGATCAGGCCCGGGACGTGTTGGCGCGGGTAATTTTCGGCACACGGATTTCGATTCTGTTTGCGCTGATCCTCACCGCCATCAGCGCATTGATTGGCGTCGTTGCCGGCGCGTTGCAGGGTTACTACGGTGGCTGGGTCGACTTGATCGGGCAACGCGTACTGGAAATCTGGTCGGGGCTGCCGGTGCTGTACCTGCTGATCATTTTGTCCGGATTCGTCTCGCCGAGTTTTTGGTGGTTGTTGGGGATCATGGCGCTGTTCTCGTGGCTGGCGCTGGTCGATGTGGTGCGCGCCGAGTTTCTCCGTGGGCGCAATCTGGAGTACGTAAAAGCCGCGCGGGCGCTGGGCCTGAGCGACAGCGAACTGATGCGTCGGCACATTCTGCCCAACGCGATGACCTCTACCCTCACCTACCTGCCGTTCATTCTCACCGGCGCCATCGCCACGCTGACCGCGCTGGATTTTCTCGGCTTCGGCATGCCCGCCGGCACCGCGTCGCTGGGCGAGCTGATCGGCCAGGCCAAGCGCAACCTGCAAGCGCCGTGGCTGGGGCTGACAGCGTTTTTTGCCCTGGCGCTGATTTTGTCCTTGCTGGTTTTTATGGGTGAGGCCTGCCGCGATGCATTCGATCCCCGATCCTGACCCCGGAGCTGAGATGAACGACAATCTGATCGAAATTCGCGACCTGCGTGTGGCCTTCGCCGGGCAGGCAGTGGTCCACGGTTTGAACCTCGACATTCGCCGTGGCGAGTGCCTGGCGCTGGTCGGCGAGTCCGGTTCGGGCAAGTCGGTGACGGCGCACTCGATCCTGCGTCTGCTGCCAGGCAACAGCGTTAGCAGCAGCGGCGCAATCCGCTACAACGGGGTCGACTTGCTGCACGCCAGCGAACAGCAAATGCGCGGCTTGCGTGGCAACCGCATTGCGATGATTTTCCAGGAGCCGATGACCTCGCTGAATCCGCTGCACACGGTGGAAAAACAAGTCAGCGAAGTGCTGGAGATTCACAAGGGCCTGAAGGGCCGCGCTGCCCGCGCGCGGACGCTGGAGCTGCTGGAACTGGTTGGTATTCGCCAGCCGTTGCAGCGACTCAAAGCCTATCCCCATCAACTCTCCGGCGGCCAGCGACAACGGGTGATGATCGCCATGGCGTTGGCCAACGAGCCGGAACTGTTGATTGCCGATGAGCCGACCACGGCGCTGGACGTGACGGTGCAGCAGAAAATTCTCGAACTGCTGATCGAGCTGCAGCAACGCCTTGGGATGTCGCTGTTGCTGATCAGCCACGACCTTAATCTGGTGCGGCGAATCGCTCAGCGCGTGTGCGTGATGCGTCAAGGCGAAATCGTTGAACAGGCCGATTGCGAGACGCTGTTCCGAGCGCCGCAACACCCCTACAGCCGCTTGTTGATCGAGGCTGAACCGAGCGGCGCGCCGGTACCCAGTGAGTACGATCACAACCTGCTGGAAGTCGATGATTTGAAGGTATGGTTTCCATTGCCGAAAAATCTGTTCAGCCGCCAACAGGATTACATCAAAGCCGTGGACGGTGTCAGTTTCACCCTGCAACGCGGCAAGACGCTGGGCATCGTTGGCGAGTCCGGCTCGGGCAAGTCGACGCTGGGTCAGGCGATCCTGCGACTGGTCGAATCGCAGGGCAATATCCGCTTCGGCAACAAGCAGTTGAGCCTGCTTAATCAGCGTCTGATGCGCCCGTTGCGGCGGCAGATTCAAGTGGTGTTTCAGGACCCGTTCGGCAGCCTCAGCCCGCGCATGTCGGTGCAGCAGATCATCGCCGAAGGTTTGCTGACCCATGGCATCGGCAGCGAGGCCGAGCGTGAGGCGGCGGTGATTCGCGTGCTCGGCGAAGTCGGTCTCGATCCGCAGAGCCGCCATCGTTATCCCCACGAGTTTTCCGGCGGCCAGCGCCAGCGCATTTCCATCGCCCGCGCGCTGGTGCTGGAACCTTCGCTGATCCTGCTCGACGAACCGACTTCGGCGCTGGATCGCACGGTGCAGAAACAGGTGGTGGAGTTGCTGCGGCAATTGCAGATCAAGCATGGGCTGACCTATTTGTTCATCAGCCATGACTTGGCGGTGGTGCATGCGCTGGCGCATGACTTGCTGGTGATCAAGGATGGCAAGGTGGTTGAGCAGGGTTCGTCGCGGGAAATTTTTGCTGCGCCACAACATCCCTACACCCAGGAACTGCTCAACGCCTCGGGCCTCAAGCCACACACAACCCCTTGTAGGAGTGAGCCTGCTCGCGATAGCGGTATGCCTGTGACATAAATGCTGGCTGACACGACGCTATCGCGAGCAGGCTCACTCCTACAGGGTGATCGGGGTGGTCGAGAAATATTTTTCCGGCCCTGCATCCAATCGCCTCCGCCACGGGTAGTCCCTGTAACAGCCCACTCCCGGGCTGTCAGTGATCTAGCCTTTTTTGGAGAAACATCGGATGAACATCACCCAGCTGATTGGCCTCACCGGTTTGCTCGCCATGACCTCGACGACGTTTGCGCAAAGCAGTTATCCCGACGCGATCAAGGTGCCGGACGGGCACAAGGTTGCGCTGGAAACCACCGGGGTCGGCGAGATCACGTACGAATGCCGCGACAAGCCCAATGCCGCCGGGCAGACCGAGTGGACGTTTGTCGGCCCCAAAGCGGTGCTCAATGATCGCAGCGGCAAGCAGATCGGCACCTACTTCGGCCCGCCCGCCACCTGGCAGGCCAAAGACGGTTCGAAAGTCACCGGCACGCAATTGGCCGTGGCACCGTCGACGCCCGGCAACCTGCCCTACCAGTTGGTCAAGGCCAACCCGGCCGAGGGCAAAGGTGCGATGAGCGGGGTGAGTTACATCCAGCGCGTCGCGCTCAAGGGCGGCGTGGCCCCGGCCAGCGAATGCACGGTGGCGAACAAGGGCAAGCAGGAAGTGGTGAAGTATCAGGCCGATTATATTTTCTGGGCGGCGAACTGACCTTCGGGCACACGGCAAATCCCCTGTAGGAGTGAGCCTGCTCGCGATGGCGGTGTGTCAGTGAACAATATGTCGGCTGACACACCGCTATCGCGAGCAGGCTCACTCCTACAAGGGGAACTGTGTGGTTTTGAAGAATGTGAGCTAAATTGCACGCCATGCCCTTACCCGATTCCACGTTCGATTACGAAGCCCGCCTCAAAGCCTGTGCCCGGGGCGAGCGTGCGGCCCTGCGCGATTTGTATGTGCAGGAAGGTGCGCGGCTGCTCGGTGTGGCCAGGCGGCTGGTGCGCGATACGGCGCTGGCGGAGGACATCGTGCAGGAAGCCTTCATCAAGATCTGGAACGGTGCCGCCGGGTTCGACCCCGCGCGCGGTTCGGCGCGGGGCTGGATGTTCAGCGTGACCCGGCACCTGGCCTTGAACCAGCTGCGCAATCAGGCTCGGGAAATGCCGCTGCGCGAAGAACATGAAGCAGCGGCGCCTGACGAGGCCTTCGACGCCCATTCGGCGCGCATTCATCGCTGTCTGGAGCAACTGGAACCGCAACGACGCACTTGCATCCTTCACGCTTACGTCGACGGTTACAGCCACGCGCAGATTTCCGCACGCCTCGACACGCCGCTGGGCACCGTCAAAGCGTGGATCAAGCGCAGCCTCAACGCCTTGCGGGAGTGCATGGGATGACCAGCGAATCAGCGCAGGAACGGGATGAACTGGCTGGCGAATATGTGCTCGGCACGTTGTCGTTCGAGCAGCGGGTCGAGGTGCAACGCCGTTTGCCCAATGAGCCCGAACTGCGTGCGGCAGTGGATGCCTGGGAACGGCGCCTGCTGGAGTTGACCGATCTGGCCGAACCTCAGCAACCGTCGGCGCAGCTGTGGCCGCGCATCGAGCGCAGTCTCGAACGGCTGACGGTTAAAGAACCGCTGACTTCGTGGTGGAACCTGCTGCCGCTGTGGCGCGGCTTGAGTGCTGCCGGTCTGACCGCGACCTTGATTCTCGGCACGATCCTGCTGACCCAGACCACGCCGAAACCGAGTTATCTGGTGGTGTTGGTCGCGCCGCAGGACAAGGCGCCGGGTTGGGTGATTCAGGCGAGCAATACGCGCGAGATCCAGTTGATTCCGCTGGGGGTGGTCGAGGTGCCGGCGGACAAGGCGCTGGAATTCTGGACCAAGGCTGACGGCTGGTCGGGACCGGTGTCATTGGGGCTGGTCAAACCGGGGCAGGCCTTGTCGGTGCCGCTGGACAAGTTACCGCCGTTGCAACCGAATCAATTGTTTGAGCTGACGCTGGAAGGCGCCAATGGCTCGCCAATCGGCAAACCGACCGGACCGATTCAGGCGATCGGGCGCGCAGTAAAAGTCCTCTGAGGCTCTAACACACGGTTGCCAGCAACCATCATCGCCGTCGATGTTCACCATCATGGCAATGAAGTTCTCATAAAAATTGCGCGGCGTAACATCGGCTCCAGACAAACCAACAACACCCCCTGGAGCACACGATCATGAAACGCCAAACCCTTCTCAGCATCGCTTTTTCGGTTTTCGCAGTTAACGCTTTTGCCGCCACCCCGGCGCACACGCTGGTCGCCGAAGGCGGCTCGGACAAGCTGATCGAAAGCCGTCTGGCTGAAGGTGGTTCGGATCGTCTGATCGAACGCCGCGTGGCCGAGGGTGGCTCGGATCGTCTGATTGAACGCCGCGTGGCTGAAGGTGGCTCGGATCGTCTGATCGAGCGCCGCGTAGCTGAAGGCGGTTCGGATCGTCTGATCGAACGTCGCGTGGCCGAAGGTGGTTCGGATCGTCTGATCGAACGCCGCGTGGCTGAAGGCGGTTCGGATCGTCTGATCGAACGCCGCGTAGTCTGATGCATGATTGCAAGCGCAACACCCCAGAGAAACCCGGCTCCCGCAGCCGGGTTTTTTATGTCCGCAGGATCAGCCGGCCTTGGCCATGCACCGCTTGTAGCGCTCGTCCACGCGTTTGGCGAACCACGCTGTCGTGAGTTTTCGGGTGATTTTCGGGCTCTGCAGCACGATTCCCGGCAATACCGCGCGCGGTAACGGCTTGCCTTCGGCTCGCTCCGCCAGTTCGAATACGCGCTGATAGAGCTTGGTCTCTTCGAACTCCAGCGTTTTGCCCTTCTCCAGTTGATCGCGAATCGTCGGGTTGCGCATGCCCAGTGACTTGCCGAGGGTGCGCACTGCCAGTTCGGTGCTGCCGGGCATGATTGAATCGTAACGAATCAAATCGCCGTCCAGGGTCAACGGAATGCCGGAAGCGCGGCTGACCGCGTTCTGAAACGCGGCGTTGCGGCTGGCGTACCAGCCGGCGTTGAAATCGGCGAAGCGATACAGCGGCTCGCGGTAATTCACCGGGTAACCGAGCAAATGGGCGATGCCGAAGTACATGCCACCGCGACGGCTGAACACTTCGCGGCGAATCGTGCCGTCCACCGGGTACGGGTAGTCCTTGGCGTGTTCTTCGGCAAATTCAATGCTGACCTGCATCGGTCCGCCGGTGTGCACCGGGTTGAAGCCACCGAACAACGTACGGCCCATCGGCACCATGCCGATGAAGTCGTCGAAAATGGCGCTCAACTCCTTTTCGCTACGTGCTGAGTTCAGGCGTTCGCTGTAAGTCTTGCCATTGGGCGAGCGCACTTGCAAAGCGCCGCTGACCAACAGGCTGGGGATGTGCACCTTGGCCGCGCGACGGTTGATTTCGTCGCGGGCGATCTTGCCCAGACCGGGCACCGCCGGATCGGCCTGGAAGGTGGATTCCTGTTCTGCCACGGCCAGTACCGAGCAAATATTCTGCGTGGTGGTGCTGATGCCCTGCGCGGCAAACGCGGCGTAGATATCCGTGGCCCAGCCCTGGCGGTCGGCGGTTTTCGCCGGCAGCAGACGAACGATTTCAGCCTTCACTTCAGCCGGTGGGCGCGGCGCCGGTTCGTGGCTGCGCTGGCTGGCGCAACCGGCGAGCAGCAGCAAGGCGCCGAGGGCAATGATCAATCTTGGGGTGTGCATGTTGTTCCTTCCAGTCCGTTGTGCCGCGCTCACCATACGTTCAGCGGATGGCGCAGGCTAGGACTGCGATGTCGAACGCCTGTTCCCTCGGCTTGCGCGCCCCCCTGTGGCGAGGGCTTGCTCCCGCTCCAATCCCTGTGGCGAGGGAGCTTGCTCCCGCTCGGCGGCGCAGCCGTCGCAAACCCGGCCCCCCGGTTATCTGCTGCACCGCGATGACAGGATTCGCTCCGCTTCACAGCCCGAGCGGGAGCAAGCTCCCTTGCCACAGAACCCGCCATAGAGCCTTCCAGGCTGGTCACAATCTGATTGCAAAACGTTACTGCGAAAACCTATCATTCGCGCCTGGAGTCGTATTTGCGCAAGGAGTTGCGCGCTGTCCTTATTTTTCCAACCGGCCGCGCGCCTCCAGGTAATCGACATGCCCGCTTCAGCTCGACTCGGCGCCCCCTTGCGCCCGACATTGCTTGCCCTGCTGTGCTCCCTGCCCTTCACCGCTCACGCCGCTGAAGAAAACCGCAAAGAGCTGGTGCTGGACGACGTCAACATCAACGCCCAGGCCCCGACACCCAACGCCCTGCCCCCGGTCTACGCTGGCGGTCAGGTCGCCCGCGGCGGCCAGTTGGGCGTGCTGGGCAATCAGGACATGATGGACGTGCCCTTCAGCGCTGCGTCGTATACCGAGCAATTGATCCAGGATCAACAGGCCGAAGACGTCGCTGACGTGCTGCTCAACGATGCATCGGTGCGTCAGGCCTCGGGGTTCTCCAACCAGGCGCAGGTCTTCATGATTCGCGGCCTGCCGCTCAATGGCGATGATATTTCCTATAACGGCCTGTACGGCGTGCTGCCACGGCAGATCATTTCCACCGACGCCCTGGAGCGCGTGGAAGTGTTCAAAGGCCCCAACGCCTTTATCAACGGCGTGACCCCGACCGGTTCGGGCATCGGTGGCGGCGTCAACCTGCAACCCAAACGTGCCGGCGACGAACCGCTGCGCCGCTTCACCACCGACATCAGCAGTGAAGGCCGCGTCGGCCAGCACCTGGACATCGGCCAGCGTTTCGGTGAGGACAACCGGTTTGGCGCGCGCATCAACCTGTCCCAACGCGAAGGCGATACCGCCATCGACCACGAAAACCAGCGCTCGAAGCTCTTCGCCATCGGCCTCGATTACCGCGGCGATGCGCTGCGCCTTTCCGGCGACTTCGCTTACCAGAAAGAACGCGTCAACGGCGGCCGCAGTTCGGTCAACCTCGGCACCGCCACGCACCTGCCGGACGCGCCGTCGGCCGACACCAACTACGCGCCGAAGTGGGGCTACACCGATATCGAAGACACCTTCGGCATGCTTCGCGCCGAATACGATCTGAACGACAACTGGACGGCCTACGCGGCCGGTGGCGCCAAGCACACCCGCGAAGTCGGCCGCTACAACTCGACCACGCTGGTCGGCAACAGCGGTGCGTCGTTCACCACCGGCTCGTTTGTGCCCCATGACGAGGACAACACCAGCGTCATGGCCGGGTTCAATGGCAAATTCAACACCGGTCCTGTCAGCCACAAGCTCAATGTCGGCCTCACCGGGATCTGGGCCGAGCAGCGCAGCGCCTATGATTTCGACCTGACCCGCTACCCGAACAACATCGATCACCCGGTACAAACCCCGGCGCCGGTCGGCAATTTTGCCGGGGGCGATCTCAATGACCCGGGCATCGTCGGCAAAACCTTCAACCGCAGCGTGGCGATCTCCGACACCCTTGGTTTCTTCGATGATCGCCTGCTGGTTACCGCCGGCCTGCGTCGTCAGCAGATGGTCGTGCAAGGCTACAACTACGCCAGTTGGGGCAGCGGCGGGCGCAAGTCGAGCTACGACGAAGCGATCACCACGCCGGTGTACGGCATCGTGTTCAAGCCGTGGGAGCATGTTTCGCTCTATGCCAACCACATCGAAGGCCTGGCGCAGGGTCCGACCTCGCCGACCAGCTCCGGCGGCTTTCGCGTCACCAATGGCAACGAAGTCTACGCACCGGCGCGCTCCAAGCAGACCGAACTGGGCGTGAAAGTCGACATGGGCACTTACGGGGCCAGCCTGGGCGTGTACCGCATCGAGCAGCCAAGCGATGGCTACTGCGAGATCAACGGCCCGGCCACTTGCACCTATGTGCGTGAAGGCGAACAGATCAACAAAGGCGTAGAAATGAACGTGTTCGGCGAGCCGCTCGAAGGCCTGCGCCTGATCAGCGGCCTGACCCTGATGGACACCGAACTGAAAAATACCCTCAACGGCGCCAACGACGGCAACCGCGCCATTGGTGTGCCGACCTTCCAGTTCAATGCCGGTGCCGATTGGGACGTGCCCGGCCTGCAAGGCGTAGCGCTGAACGCGCGGATGCTGCGCACCGGCGGGCAATATGCCGACGCGGCGAACAACCTCAGCTTGCCGACCTGGAACCGTTTCGATGCGGGCGCGCGGTACGCGTTCAAGGTGTCGCAGAAGGACGTTACCGTGCGTCTGGGCGTGGAAAACCTGGCGAACAAGCGCTACTGGGAGTCGGCTCAGGGTGGGTATTTGACCCAGGGTGAACCGCGGGTGGCGAAGTTGTCGGGGACTATTGACTTCTAAGCGACCGTATCCTGTGAAAAAGGCTCCGCAGCGTGATGGCTGCGGAGCCTTTTTGTTTTTGCGGTGCTGGATCGGGCCTCTTCGCGAGCAAGCCCGCTCCCACATTGGAATGCGTGCCAATGTGGGAGCGAGCCTGCTCGCGAAGGGGCCGGAACTGACTACCCTCTACATCTGATCCATACTTGTTGCACAGCAACAGGAGGGCAGCCCCATGAACCGCAGCGACGTCCTGATCATCGGCGCCGGCCCGACCGGGCTGGTGCTGGCCCTGTGGCTGAGCAAACTGGGCGTGCGCGTGCGCATCATCGACAAGACCTCGGCGCCTGGCACCACCTCCCGCGCCCTGGCCGTGCAGGCGCGCACGCTGGAGCTGTATCGCCAACTGGACCTGGCCGACACCATCGTGCGTCGCGGCCATCAAATCGCGGCGGCGAATTTCTGGGTCAACGGCAAACCCGTCGCGCAATTGCCGCTCAAGCGCATCGGCGAAGGCCTGACGCCCTACGCCTTCGTCGAAATCTTCCCGCAGGACGAGCACGAACGGCTGTTGCTCGATCGTCTGGAAGACTATGGCGTCAACGTCGAACGCAATACTTCGCTGGAAAGCTTCGTAGAGAACGCCGACGGTCTCACCGCACATCTGCGTCTGCCCGATGGCGAGCAGCAAGTCTGTCAGGCCTGTTATCTGGCCGGTTGCGACGGCGCCCGTTCGGTGGTGCGCAAAACCCTTGATAGCGGTTTTCCCGGCGGCACGTATCAGCAAGTCTTCTATGTCGCGGATGTACGCGCCAGCGGCCCGGCGATGAACGGCGAGCTGCATCTGGATCTCGACGAAGCGGATTTCCTGGCAGTGTTTCCGCTGTCCGGTGGAGGCCGCGCACGGCTGATCGGCACCGTGCGTGACGAACGTGCCGAGCGCGCCGACACCCTGGCGTTTTCCGATGTCAGCCGTCGCGCCATCGAGCACCTGAAGCTACACATCGAAGACGTTCACTGGTTTTCCACCTATCGCGTGCATCACCGCGTGGCCGAGCATTTTCGCAGCGGCCGCGCCTTTCTGCTCGGTGATGCCGCCCATGTGCACAGCCCTGCCGGCGGCCAGGGCATGAACACCGGCATCGGCGATGCGATCAATCTGGCCTGGAAACTCGCCGCCGTGCTCGGCGGTGGCGCTGAGCCCAAGCTACTCGACAGCTACGAAACCGAACGCATCGCCTTCGCCCGCCGACTGGTGTCGACCACCGACAAAGTCTTCAGTTTTGTCACCGCCGAGGGCCGCATGGCAGATATGTTGCGCATGCGCGTGGCGCCGTTTCTGATCCCGAAAATGGCCGCGTTCGAGGCCAGCCGCGAGTTCCTTTTCCGTACGGTTTCGCAAGTCACCCTCAACTACCGCGGCATGCCGCTCAGCCAGGGCGAAGCCGGCCATGTGCACGGCGGCGACCGCTTGCCGTGGGCACATGATGGTGAAGGCGATAACTATGAACCGCTAAGACAGCCGTGCTGGCAAGTGCACGTGTACGGCGATACCAGTGACGAGATGATTGCCTGGTGCCATGAACACCATCTGCCGCTGCATGTGTTCGACTGGCGCCCGGCGTTTGAAACGGCGGGTCTGGGGCGCAACGGCTTTTACTTGCTGCGCCCGGACACTTATGTGGCGATTGCCGAGAACAGCGCCGACCCGAAAGTGATAGAGCGCTACTTGCGCGATCACGGGATCCGGCCCTACTTCAACTGACACTCCACAACCCCAAATGTAGGAGTGAGCCTGCTCGCGATGGCGGTTTACCCGACATGAATTTGTCGACTGACACACCGCTATCGCGAGCAGGCTCACTCCTACAGTTTGGATTTGTGTTGAGGTTTAGATCCCCGCCAGCGCCAGGTCCATCGCAAAGTAGGTAAAAATCAAATCCGCGCCCGCCCGCTTGATCGCGCCCAGGCTCTCGCGCACCACGCGATCCTCATCGATCGCCCCGGCCTGGGCACCGAACTTGATCATCGCGTATTCGCCGCTGACCTGATACGCCGCCAGCGGCAGGTTCGACGCTTCACGGATGTCGCGGATGATGTCCAGGTACGCACCGGCCGGCTTGACCATCAGCGCATCGGCGCCTTCCTGCTCATCCAGCAGCGATTCGCGCAGGGCTTCGCGGCGGTTCATCGGGTTCATCTGGTAACTTTTGCGGTCGCCCTTCAACGCACTGCCACCAGCCTCGCGGAACGGCCCATACAGTGCCGAGGCGAATTTGGTCGAGTAGGCCATGATCGGAATCTGCGTGAACCCGGCGGCGTCCAGCGCCTGGCGGATCGCCCGCACCTGACCGTCCATCGCCGCCGACGGTGCAATCACGTCAGCGCCGGCGCTGGCCGCAGCGACGGCTTGTTTGCCGAGGTTGATCAGGGTCTGGTCGTTGTCGACTTCGTGGTTGTGCATCACACCACAGTGGCCGTGATCGGTGTACTCGCAGAAGCAGGTGTCGGACATCACGATCATCTCCGGCACGGCGTCCTTGGCGATGCGCGACATGCGCGAGACCAGGCCGTCTTCGCGCCAGGTATCGCTGCCATTGCTATCCAGGTGATGGGACACGCCGAAGGTCATCACCGATTTGATACCGGCGCGGGCATAGCGCTCGATCTCGCTGGCCAGTTTGCGCTCGGGAATGCGCTGCACGCCGGGCATGCTGGTGATCGGCACAAAATCGTCGATGTCTTCCTCAACGAAGATCGGCAGTACCAGATCGTTCAGACTGAATTCGGTTTCCTGGAACAAAGTGCGCAGGCTCGCATTGCGGCGCAGACGGCGGGGACGTGCTTCGGGGAACTGACTGGACATGGGGCCTTTCCTGAAAACAGCGGATGAGACGAAAGTCGTAGGGGGTGAAGCTTATGCCTTGCGGCGGGCGAGGGACAAACCTGGATCAATCAACAGAGCGTTACTGAGCCTGCAATAATCTGCGGACCATCATAAATCTCCTGTAGGAGTGAGCCTGCTCGCGCTAACGGTGTGTCAGTTGATAAATTCACATCTGACACACCGTTATCGCGAGTAGGCTCACTCCTACAAGGGGAATGTGTTGAGTCAGGACGGGATGGTCAGGCCGCGAATAACTGCGGGCCGAGCGAGAAAGCGCTCCAGCACCCGCGTGACATTGGGGAAGTTCTGAATGCCGACCAGATCGCCGGCCTCATAGAACCCGATCAGGTTGCGCACCCACGGGAACGTGGCGATATCGGCGATGGTGTAACGCTCGCCCATGATCCAGTCGCGGCCATCGAGGCGCGTGTTGAGCACGTTGAGCAGGCGCTTGCTCTCCTCGACATAGCGGTCACGCGGACGCTTGTCTTCGTAATCCTTGCCAGCGAATTTGTTGAAGAAACCCAGCTGGCCGAACATCGGGCCAACGCCACCCATCTGCCACATCAGCCATTGAATGGTCTCGTAGCGCAACGCACCTTCCTGAGCGAGCAACTGGCCACTCTTGTCGGCCAGATAGATCAGGATCGCGCCGGATTCGAACAACGGCAGCGGCTGGTCTTCCGGGCCGTGCGGATCAAGGATTGCCGGGATCTTGTTGTTCGGGTTCAGCGAAAGAAACTCCGGCGACGTCTGGTCGTGGGTGTCAAAGCCGATGCGGTGCGGCTCGTACGGCAAGCCGATTTCTTCGAGCATGATCGACACTTTGACGCCGTTGGGCGTCGGCAGGGAGTAGAGCTGAATCCAGTCCGGGTACTGCGCCGGCCATTTCTGGGTAATCGGGAATGCAGACAGATCGGTCATTGGAAGCATCCAGTCACAAATTGAAAGCCGATCATAATGTAGGCCTGCTGCAGCGCCTACACGAACCGTAACATCCAGTCGCTAACTTACCCCCAAGCCGTTGAAGGTTGCCGTTAGAGTGCTGCGCACTTGCACGATCGAACCAAATGGCCCTCAGGAGACTCTGAGCTATGCCTTTTTCGCAGAGGAAGCTGTTCACGACAGGGAAACACCCGGTGCTGGGAGCCCGCGGTGCCAAGGTTTGTCAGCCTTAACCGATTTGCTGAAGAACCCTTTATTTCATGACGAACCTTATGCGTTTCGCCAATCGCTTCAAACATCGCGCGTACGTGGCCCTGCCCTCCCTGCTGGCAGTCAGTGCGCTGTTTTTGTCACTCGAATCAAGTGAAAGCCGCGCGCAACCGGCGGACGGCACGCAGACGCTGGTGTTCCTGCGCCATGCGGAAAAACCCGAAGGCGGCCTCGGCCAGCTCAACTGTCAGGGCCTGAACCGTGCGATCGACTTGTCGACGCTGCTGCCGGAAAAATTCGGCAAGGCCGACTACGTGTTCGCCGCCAACCCGACGCGCAATGTCGAGGAAGGTGAGCTGGACAATTCCTACAGCTACATCCGCCCGCTGATGACCATCAGCCCGGCCGCGATCAAGCTCGGCCTGCCGGTGAACATCGAGTTTTCCGCCAACGACACCAGCGATCTGGCCCGCGAACTGCTGGATGAGAAATACCACAACTCGACGATCTACACCGCGTGGTCCCATGGCTATCTGCCGGAGCTGATCAACAAGGTGGCGGGCAACGCGGTCGGCAAAAAACAGAGCATCACCGAAGACTGGGCAGGCAGCGACTTCGACTCGCTGTACGTGCTGACGCTGAAGTGGCACAACGGCAAGGCCAGCTTGCAGAGCCATAGCTACAAGCAGGGGCTGGATAATGGCAAGGACACTTGCCCGACCTGAGTTTTGTGTTGCTTGATCGGGCCTCATCGCGAGCAGGCTCACTCCTACATTTGAAATGCGTTCCACCTGTAGGAGTGAGCCTGCTCGCGAAGAGGCCAGTCGCTTCCACCTCAAACCCTTTGATTCACCCGCCCCCGCAAATACTCGATCACCGCCCCACGCTCCCCGGCGAACTCGATCCGCCCGCCCTTCTTCTCGCGCTGGAACACATACATCGGGTCGTAATACTCGCGCAGCAAACCCTCGATCCAGCCGCGATGCAAATCCACCGCGCCGCTACGCCCCTGCTCCGCCAGCGCCTGCTCCATCAATACCAGCATCCGCGAATGGCGCTCGCCACCGAGACGCTTCTGCACGTTATTGAGACTTTCCAGCAAACGCTCGGCGAACAATGCAAAGCCGTTGTCGCCATGGACCTGGGCAAACTCCGCCGAAAGATCAACCACGTAATCGCGCAGGATCCGCTCGACACGATCCTCGAAACGGTCTTCCAGCCAGACCATCGGGTACGCCTGCATGCCTTGGTATAACGGCAGCGGCAAGGCGCAACTGCCAACCACCCGGCTCTCATCCTCCAGCACAAACTGCTCGATACCGGCGTCACGTTTCTTCAGGATGTCGACGGCCAGGCGATTCTCGAAATCGATGTTCGACGGCTGCCCGGTGGCGCGTTTGCCGAAGCTGGAGCCGCGATGGTTGGCGTGACCTTCCAGGTCCAAGCCATTGCGCAACTGCACCAGCACCTCGGTCTTGCCGGTGCCGGTCATGCCGCCCAGCAAAACAAAATCACACTGCGCGATAGCCTGATCGAGGGTATCGATGAGGAAATTGCGCATCGCCTTGTAACCGCCACCAACGCGCGGATAGTCGATGCCGGCCTCGTCGCGCAGCCATTGTTGGGTGATCTGCGAGCGCAAGCCACCGCGAAAACAATACAGAAAACCATCGGGATGGGCCCGGGCGAACTCGGCCCAGGCCTGAATGCGCTCGGCCTTGACCGCGCCGGACACCAGTTGATGGCCGAGCTCGATCGCCGCCTGCTGCCCTTGCTGCTTGTAGCAGGTGCCGATCTTCTGCCGTTCCAGATCGTTCATCAGCGGCAGATTGACCACGCCGGGAAACGCGCCTTTGTGAAACTCGACCGGGGCACGGGCGTCCATCATCGGTCTGTCGTTGAGAAAAATGTCGCGGTAGTCGGTGCTGGCGCGGAGCATCAAATCACCTCGACCGCGTTCGTCTGTCGCTCAACCAACTCGCCGATCGGCGCCAGGTCCAGGCCCAGTTCGGCAGCCACGCAAAGGAACTCGTCGTTGCCTTCAGGGCTGACGGCGATCAACAAGCCACCGCTGGTTTGCGGGTCGCACAGCACTCGCTTGTGCAGCTCCTGCACACGGCCGACCTTGCTCGCATAGCTATCAAAATTGCGCAACGTACCGCCCGGCACACAACCCTGATCGAGGTAGTACTCGACGCTGTCCAGACGCGGCACGCGGTCGTAGGCGATGCGCGCGGTCAATTGACTGCCATCAGCCATTTCCACCAGATGTCCGAGCAGGCCAAAACCGGTGACGTCAGTCATCGCGGTGACGCCGGCAAGCTTGCCGAAACGGCTGCCGGGCTTGTTCAGGGTGCACATCCAGTCACGGGCCACGCCGACATCGGCGGCGCGCAATTTGCCCTTTTTCTCGGCGGTGGTGAGGATGCCGATGCCCAGCGGCTTGGTCAGGTACAACAGGCAACCGGCGGTCGCCGTGTCGTTGCGCTTCATGTGGCGCTTCTCTACCAGACCGGTAACCGCAAGGCCGAAGATCGGCTCCGGCGCATCGATCGAATGCCCGCCGGCCAAGGTAATCCCCGCCGCATCGCACACCGCACGGCCACCCCGAATCACTTCGCGCGCCACTTCCGGCGCCAGCACATTCACCGGCCAGCCGAGGATCGCAATCGCCATCAACGGATCACCGCCCATCGCGTAGATATCGCTGATCGCATTGGTCGCGGCGATGCGGCCGAAGTCGAACGGGTCATCGACAATCGGCATGAAAAAATCGGTGGTCGACACCACGCCACGCTCGGCATCGATCTCATACACCGCCGCGTCATCGCGCGACGCATTGCCGACCCAGAGCTTTGGATCGAGGTTTTGTGCGCCGCTGCCGGCGAGGATCACTTCCAGCACCTGCGGGGAAATCTTGCAGCCACAACCAGCGCCATGGCTGTATTGGGTCAGGCGAATCGGCTCGCTCATGGGAGAGTCTCTGGCTATGAATGGGGCGGATTCTAGCAGAGCGCGAGACAGCAGATTTTTATGCTGACTGAGCGGCCCCTTCGCGAGCAGGCTCGCTCCCACATTTGAACGCAATTCCCTGTGGGAGTTAGCCTGCTCGCGAAAGCGGTGTGTCAGTCGCCGTATATCTAACTGACACACCGCCATCGCGAGCAGGCTCACTCCTACACGGGTTCGATGTGTCTGGGGAATGTACGTCAGGGGATCAAAATGATCTTGTCCCCGCCGCCCTGATTGACCTCGGCATAGCGCACCGGCCCCTCTGCCAGCGGTACTTCTACCAACCCTTGCGGCAATGGCAACCGATCCTCATCGAAGAGCCGGCCAAATTGCTCAAGCATCACCGCGCACGCTTCCACGCCGTACAACAACGAATTGATCCCGACCACCGAGCCGCCCTTGCGATACAGCGCCAGCGCCGGCAATTGCACGTGGCCGTCCACCGGTGCGGCGATGATTGCGATGCGCCCGAAAGTCGCCAGTGCCGCCACCGAGGCCGGCAGCCAGAAACCGGTGGTGTCGAAGATCACGTCGGCGCCGCCGCGATACACCGCGTTGACCTGTGCGCCGAGTTCTTCAGGACGGCCGAGTTGAATCGTTTGGTAGCCCTGCGCCTGCAGATCCGCTACCTGCTCAGGCCTGCGCGCCGCCGCCAGCACCTGCGCGCCACGCACTTTCGCCAAAGCCAAGGCCGCCGTCGCCACAGCCCCGCCGCCGATCACCAGCAAGCGCGTGTCGGCGCTGACCTGGCTGCGTTCCAGCGCATCCCACGCCGTGGTGTACGGCACGCCTAGGCTGGCTGCCTGGGCGAAACTCAGATGCGCCGGTTTGTGCGCCACGCCGCTGGCCGGCAGCTTGACGAATTGTGCATGGGCGCCGTCGGCGAAAAACCCCAGTTCACGGCCGGTGCCCCAGACTTCCTGACCGATCAATGCTTGCGGCCCCCCAACCACCACACCGGCAAAATCTCGACCCGGAATGCGAGGTAACGTGGTGTAGGGAAAACGGCCGAGCACGTTCTTCACATCGCTGGGATTGAGGCCGGCGGCCTTGATCTGCACCAGCACCTCATCGACGCCGGGGGCCGGGGTCGGGACGTCGACGAAACGCAGGGAAGACAGGTCGCCGGTTTGATCGAATTGCAACGCTTTCATGGGCACATCCACCGAATAGGAAAAGGCAAATTCAGGACAACCAGCCAGCGACCAATTGCCGGCCCATCGGCCACAACTGCTCGCCGGCCAACATGCCGAGCAGACCGACCAGCGCAATGGCCGGCGGCGCAGGAGAACGAAAATCGAGCGCGCCGTAGAGCAGGCCGACGCCCAGGCCGATGGCCAGAGAAATGAGGTAGTTCATGGGGGAACTCCGCCGCGTGAAGGAATAGGCAGAGTCTAGGGAAAGGGGCGCAACGGCATCGGCCAAGGACTTCTGAATTTCGGACAAACCGCCTGCTGTCGCCACAAAATCCTGTGGGAGCGAGCCTGCTCGCGAATGCGGTCTTTCAGCCAGCCCATCATTGCCTGACCCAGCGCTTTCGCGAGCAGGCTCGCTCCCACAAGAATGTTCTCAGGCTGCGGAGAATTGCGAAGGCGCCACCCCCAGCTCCCGGCGAAACATGTCGCTGAAGCTGCTCGGCGAATAGCCCAGCTCGCGGGCGATGACACTCACCGCCACGCCCTGAATCAACGCGGCCACGGCCGTCGCCAGTTGCACCTGACGCCGCCATTCGGCGAAGCCCATGCCCAGACTGTCCTTGAACAACCGCGCCAGCGTACGCACGCTGGCCCCGGCGTTCTGCGCGTGTTGCTCGAACGGAATGTCCAGCGACGGCGCGGCCATGACCGCCTGACACAAGCTCATCAAACGCCGGTCGGATTGGTCCGGCATGGGAATTTTCAACTGCGAACGCCTGGCACGTTGCAGCTCCAGCAGCGCCAGCCCGACCAACGCTTCGTAATACGCCGGCTGACCGTTGTCGCCCTGCTCCACCAGCCCGATGATCAACTCCCGCAGCAAACCGCCGACCTCGATCACCTGCACCGTCGCATCCAGCGTCGCCGCCAGGGCCGGACGCAAATAGATGTTGCGCATCTGCAAGTCCGACACCACACGAATCCCGTGCGGCACCCCAGGCGGCAGCCACACTGCGCGCTGCGGTGGCACCACCAGCGCTTCGTGCGGCGTCTCGACCCACATCACCCCGCTCATCGCATACAGCAACTGGCCCCATGCATGCTCGTGCGGCTCGATAAACAAGCCACGCGGATAGGTTCGCGCCAGCGGTTGCACGGGCACATCGGTATCACTCAGATCAGGCGGCGCGGCAAGGGCCATGGCGGGCATTCACGCAGGATTGACGAAGCCGCCATGGTAACCAGCGAGCCCACCCGTCGCCAACGATAGAGACCGTCGGACAATCCAAAGGAATTTTCCCGGCCCACTGCGTTCCTTTTAATACTACAGGGAGGAATACGGGCTTTATGAACAACGCAAAACTCTACGTCATCGACTACACCCTTCATGGCACAGCCAAGTCGTTCATTATCCGCTCGGACAAAATGGACAACGCCGAAGCCTGGCATTGGGCAAGCTGCGACGCGGGCGTCGGTCGAATCCCGCGCTTTGGCCGTGAACAGGTGCAGAAGACCAGCAAACCGATGGCAGAAAAATTCGGCCTGGAAAACGTCACCTGGCGCCAGACCAAATGAACACATCGGCCTGACCGGATAAGGGGGAATCGCCCGATGAACGACACCTGCCACCCGGCCCGGCTGGACTACGGCCTGACCACGTTCTTTGGCCAAATCACCAAAACGGTAAACTGCGAAGTCGGGCTGGAAACAGTCGCGGACGACCCTTACCGCTTCACCTTGTGCGTCAAGGCACCGGTGCCGGATGACCTGGATCAGGCGAAAATCATCGTGATCAAGGTCGAAGGGCGAACACTGCAAGGCACTGTGCGGCATGTGGAACGGCGCGATGACGACAGTCTGAAACTGGAAGTGGAGCCTGATTAGGCTCCACTTTTTTTATGGCCGTCGTTATTTCGGATGGGCGCAACCGCACCCCTTCATTGCACATTCTTCACCGTGTTTATGGTGATGCGCGCAGGCTTCACAGCAATAGTGTTGGCCGTGCACAGCGTACGAATGCTCGCCCTCCTTGATCATGCAATTACAGTTGGGGCAGTCGCATTTTTTATCAGGCATGGGACAGACTCCTTGAGTAGTGGTTGTCTGAGGCTTGAATGCAAACCGTGAGGGACAGTGTAGGAGGTGGTTGCAGAGTGTGCAGGTATCGAGGGACTGAGTTACGGACGGATTGCTTTCGCGAGCAGGCTCGCTCCCACAGGGGGATTGGGAAATCTGATAGAAATGGTTGGCGGCCCGGCCCTCATCGCGAGCAGGCTCACTCCTACAATGGGATTGGGGGAATCCGACGGATATGGGTCGGCTGCCAGGCCGCCTTCGCTGGCAAGCCAGCTCCCACAGAAAAGCAAAAACAAAAGCAAAGCAAACCGCGTTGGCTCCCAACCACTCAACACAATGAGCGTTAGCTCAAGTGCCGCGTTGGCTCCTAACCACTCAACACAATGAGCGTTAGCTCGAGTACCGCTTTTGCTTCTCACCACTCAACACAATGAGCGTTAGCTCGAGTAAGGCTCTTGATCTTGATGCACGGCGCCCGTCGGAAGGCTGAGTGGAGGGATTGATCCGGGCGTGGGAGCGCAGCGACCGTACGACGCAGTCGTACACAGCGGAAGGAGGTGCAGCGAAGCAAACCGGAGACGCTGCGCCCGGATCGATCCCGCAGCGAAGGCACCCCGAGCCTAGGCGAGGGGCCGCACGTCAGGGCAAAAGGCCTTTGGTTACTTTGGGCCCCCAAAGTCACCCGCCGTAAGGGCGGAACCGCCAGCCGCAGCCCCCGAAAAAACGGATATACCCCCAAATCCAGATACCCGATCACTGCGCCCGACGCGAACTCCGATACATAAATACAAGAGCCACCGCCAAACACACCATCGCCAGCATCCGGCTCGAAGACAACTCGATCGCCGGATTACCCAGCCAGCCAAAATTATCGATCAACATCCCCATCCCCAACTGCCCGACAATCACCGCCACCGTCGCCACTGCCGTGCCGACCACCGGCACCGCGCCGACCATCACCATCATGTACACCACACCAAACAGCGCCCCGGTCAGTTGCCACTTCGGCACCTCAAGCAGACTCACTGCCTGTGCCGGCTCGAAAAACAGAATCAACAACCCGGTCACCACAGCGCCGACCACAAACGTCAGCAAACTGCTGCGCAGCACGCCAACGGTTTCACCCAGACGCCCATTAATAGCGGCCTGCACACTCAATACCGCACCGGCCAATACCACCACCGCCAACAAAATCACCAGACCCATCACTCACCCCCGCGCAATCAGAACCAAAGCCACCACAATCAAACCCAACGCCAGCCAGCGCTCGCCGTTGACCTTCTTGCGCGTTGCGCCGAACCAGCCGAAGTGGTCGATCAACACACTCTTGCCGACCTGCCCGGACAAAATCGCAATCATCGTCATGGCAATGCCGATGTGCGGCGTCGCCAGGGTCAGCACCACCACGTACATCGGCCCGAGGAACCCACCGATCAACTGCCAGCGCGGCAGCTCGGTCAGCGCCGGACCTTTTTGCGGGCCAGCGAACAGCAGCAGCAAAAACAGAATCGCCGAGCCCACACCGAAGATGCTCAAGGTCGCCCATAGATGCCCGACCTGCGTGCCCAACGGTCCGAGCAGTCCCGCCTCGACCGACAAGCCCATGCCGGCAAGAATCACCAGCGGCAGCAACAACAGGCGCAACACCGACTGCCTCACCGGCGCCGCGACCGCCCCTTCATTCAACGTCTGCATAAACAACCTTCCACACTCATAAACGATGGCGCGGATTATCGGCTGGCGCAGCTGTGCGATAAATGGGAGCATCCGGACAACACTTTTGCGCATCACGCACAGCGAGACACCTCATGCACGGGCTCAACGAACTGGGATTCAAGGCACTCAGGTTATTTGTCGCGGTACTCGACCACGGCAGCTTTTCCGAAGTGGCCCGCCGTGAAGGCGTGGCACCGTCGTCGATCTCTCGGCAAATCCAGTTGATGGAGCAAGCACTGAACCAGCAATTGCTCTACCGCCACACTCGCGCCGTCACCCCGACCGAAGCCGGGCGCATGCTCGGCCACCACGCGCGGCGGGTCCTGGTGCAACTGGAGGAAGCCGAACAGGCCCTGCAGGAGCAACAAAGCGAACCCACGGGACTGGTGCGCATCAACGCCCCGGTGGTATTCGGCCAACGCCACCTGACGCCGTGGCTCGGCCAGCTGTGTGCGCGCTATCCGAAGCTGCAACTGGATATCCAGCAGACCGACCATTACGTCGACCCCTTGCAAGAAGGCGCCGACCTGCTGTTTCGCATCGGCGCGCTGCACGATTCGAGCATGCAGGCGCGGATCATCGCCCCGCACCGCTTTCAGGTCGCGGCCAGCCCGGCGTACCTCAAGCGCCACGGCACCCCGCAACACCCCGACCAGCTCGCGCAGCACCAGTGCCTGGCGTACAAAGGCGCGACGGGTCAACAACGCTGGTTTTTTCGCCGCGATGGCGAGGACTGGACGCCCTACTCGATAAAAGGCCCGATCACCGGCAACCACGCCGACACCCTCACCCAAGCCGCCGAGCAGGGGCTGGGCCTGGTGATGTTTCCGTCGTGGCTGATTGGTGAAGCGGTGAGCGAAGGCACGCTGGTGCCGGTGCTCGGGGACTACCAGGTGTCGAACAGTCTGGAGCCGCAGCAGATTGCGGTGCTGTGGCCGGGGAGTCGGCGCTTGTCGGTGAAGGTGCGGACGGTGATTGATTTTTTTGTCGAGTGCTTCGGCGAAATCCCGTATTGGGACAGGAGCTGAATTGCGTACAAATCCCATGTAGGAGTGAGCCTGCTCGCGATGGCGTCGGCACATCCAACATCAATGTGTCTGACCCACCGCTATCGCGAGCAGGCTCACTCCTACAGGTTTCGCCGCGTTCTTCAGATACGGAACTGGCCGACCAGTTTGCCCAACCGCTGCCCCAGCTCTGCCAGGCTGCGCGAGGTTTGCGCGCCCAACTGCGTTTCATCCGCCACGCTGTCCACCGCCACCGCAATCTGATGCACGCTGCGGTTGATCTCTTCGGCCACCGCCGTCTGCTCTTCCGCCGCGCTGGCGATCTGCGCGTTCATCGAGTTGATCGTGGCGATCAGCGCCGCCATCGCATCCAGCGACGCCCCGGCCTGATTGGCCTGCTGTGAGGTGCCATCGCCGGCCTCGCTGGAGCGGCGCATCGCCTCGACCGCCTGCTGCGTGCCCGCCTGCAAGCGGTCGATCATGCCCTGGATTTCCTGGGTGCTGATCTGCGTACGACTGGCCAACGCGCGCACTTCATCCGCGACCACCGCAAACCCGCGCCCGGCCTCACCGGCCCGCGCCGCTTCGATGGCGGCGTTGAGGGCCAGCAGGTTGGTCTGCTCGGCAATCGAACGGATCACCCCAAGCACGCCGACAATCGAACTCACGTCCTGTTGCAGGCTGTCCAGCGACACGCCGCTGCTGCGGATGTCATCGACCAGCGCATGAATCTGCTTGATGCTGCCGGCCACCACGCGCTTGGCGCTCTGGCCTTCTGCGTCGGTCTGCTGCGCAGCGACGGCGGCGTTTTGTGCGCTCTTCGCCACTTCCTGGGCCGCGGCGGACATTTCGTTGATCGCCGTGGCGACCTGATCGGTTTCATGGCGCTGACGCTCCATCGCCTGATCGGAACGCTGCGCCTGATCGGACACCTGCGTCACCAGCCCGGTCAGTTGCGTGGTCATCTCGGTGATCTGCCGCACCAGGCCGTGGATCTTGTCGACGAAGCGGTTGAACGAACCGGCCAGTTCGCCAAGTTCGTCCTGGCTGGTGATGTTCAGGCGACGAGTCAAGTCGCCCTCGCCCGCCGCGATGTCGTCGAGGTTGGCCTTCATCAGGGTCAGCGGCCGCAGGATGGTATTGGCCAGCAGCAGCCCCGCCGCCGCGATCAGCAGCAACACCAACACGGCGACACCGGCAATGCTCAGCACCACGCCTCGCACTCGTTCCTGCACCTGGGCTTCGACCTGCGCCACCTGGGCTTCAATGCCGTCGAGGTTGACCGACGTACCGACCGCCATGTCCCATTTCGCCAGGTATTCGGTGTAACCGAGTTTCGGCACCAGCACCTTGGCGTTGCCTGGCAGTGGCGAACTGTATTGCAGATAGTGGGTGCCGTCCTTCGCCACGTTCACCAGACCGAGGTTGACGTAGACGCCATTAGGGTCGCGGTTGTCCTTGAAGCTTTTGCCCACGCCATCAGGATCGTTGGCCTTGAACAGGCGCACGATCGCGGAGTCGTAGCCGAAGAAGTAGCCGTCCTTGCCGTAGCGGATGTTCGAGAGCAGCTTGATCGCTTGCGCCCGCGCCGCGTCATCGCCCGGCGCCGCCGCGTCGTACAACGGTTTGATCGTGGTCATGGCCACGGCGACGTAACTTTGCAGGGTGGCCTTGGCGTCGCCGAGCAGGCGCTCGCGGGTCTGTTCGACTTCCTTGCGCGCCTGTTCCTGGAGGATGAACAGCGTGGTCACGCTGATGACCAGTGCAAAGAGCAGCACCGGCAGGACGGCAAGGGACAGGACTTTAGCCTTGAGACTCAGGCGCATGGGGACTCACTCTTTTGATTTTGTTGGCGTGGTTAAAGGCTTTAACGGCACGCCGCAGCAAAAGTTGAGTCGGGTGCTCCCGCCATGATCGTTCCCACGCTCTGCGTGGGAATGCAGCCCCGGACGCTCCGCGTCCCACGGCGTGACGCAGAGCGTCACAGGAGGCATTCCCACGCGGAGCGTGGGAACGATCAGTCAGGGGGGCGTTTAGAGGACCATCGCCGCCACCCAGCCAAACACCAGCAGCGGCAGGTTGTAATGCAGAAAGGTCGGGACCACGGTGTCCCAGATGTGGTGATGCTGGCCGTCGATGTTCAGGCCGGAGGTCGGACCGAGGGTCGAGTCCGAGGCTGGCGAGCCGGCGTCACCGAGCGCGCCGGCGGTGCCGACGATGCAGACAATGGCGATCGGGCTGAAACCCAGTTGCACGCACAGCGGCACGAAAATCACTGCGAGGATTGGCACGGTGGAAAACGACGAACCGATGCCCATGGTCACCAGCAAGCCCACCAGCAGCATCATCAGCGCACCGACCGCCTTGCTGTGATCGATCCACGCTGCCGACGTCTGTACCAGCGTCTGCACTTCCCCGGTGGCCTTGATCACTTCGCCGAAACCGGACGAGGCGATCATGATGAAACCGATCATCGCCATCATCTTCATGCCTTCGGTGAACAGGTCATCGGTCTCGCGCCACTTGACGATGCCCGACGCCGAGAAGATCAGAAAACCGGCCAGCGCACCGATAATCATCGAGTCCAGCAACAGTTGAATGATGAACGCCGCGGCAATCGCCACGCCGGCGATCACCAGACTCAGCGGGTTGTACTGCACCGCCGTTTGCTCGACCTGTTCGATCTTGGCCAGGTCGTACACGCGTTTCTTGCGGTAGCTGATGAACGCGATACCGAGGCCGACCAACATGCCCAGCGCCGGAATGCCCATGGCGTGGGTGACATTGATGCCGCTGATGTCGACGCCACTGCGCGCGACGTTGGCCAGCAGGATCTCATTGAGGAAGATGTTGCCAAAGCCCACCGGCAGGAACATGTACGGGGTAATCAGACCGAAGGTCATCACACAGGCGATCAGCCGGCGGTCGAGTTGCAGCTTGGTCAGCACATAGAGCAGCGGCGGCACCAGCAGCGGAATGAAAGCGATGTGGATCGGCAGGATGTTCTGCGAGGCAATCGCCACCACCCACAACAGGCCGATCAGCAGCCACTTGACGTTGCCGCCACCGGTTGCGTGTTGCCGGTCTACCATCGCCAACGCCTTGTCGGCCAGGGCGTGGGCCAGTCCGGACTTGGCAATCGCCACCGCGAAAGCGCCGAGCAAAGCGTAGGACAACGCCACCGTCGCCCCGCCGCCCAGGCCGCTGTTGAACGCCTTGAGCGTCGCTTCGATGCCCAGGCCACCGGTGAGGCCACCGACCAGCGCGCCGACGATCAAAGCGATCACCACATGCACGCGCGACAGGCTGAGGATCAGCATGACGCCGACGGCTGCTATGACTGCATTCATTTCACTACCTCAAAAAACACTGCGGGTGAAAACACACCGCCAGACAGGATGAGTCCGCGCGGGGTTGGCCGGCGGATTGGCAAAGAGGGTCTTATTAGAGGGCGCGCACTGTGCCGCAGAGTGGCGGCGGTGTCAAAGCCCTGTGGCGAGGGGATTTATCCCCGTTGGGTGGCGAAGCCGCCCCCAGCGATCTGCAAAATAACCCTATACGCGGGTGTCACGACTGCTTCGCAGCCGAACGGGGATAAATCCCCTCGCCACAGGACCACAGGACCACAGGACCACAGGACCACAGGACCAGCATGCGGCAATCGGTCATATTGCGTTCACGGCATAAAGAAAGCCGAACCACGGCCGCTACAGTGCAAAGTCTCAGATATTTATCGAATAAGGATGTTCCCATGTCGCTCAGACCACTTTCCATCCAATGGAAAATCACCCTGCTCGCCGGCCTGTGCCTGGCCGGTATCGTGACCCTGTTGGTGGGTCTTTCGCTGTATCGCATGGAGCACAGTTCTGCACTGGTAAAAGCCTCGAGCATGGAAATGCTCACCGAGTCGGCGCAGGCGCGTATCGAGTCGCAAGGTGAAGTGCAGGCCGCCGGTATTCGCCAGCAGTTCATGGACGCCTATCAGTACGGCCACGGTTTCTCGCGGCAAGTGCTGTTTCTGCGCGAACAGGCCGAGAAGCGTTTTCTCGATGCCTTCGACCTGCGTGAAGACATGACCCGTCAAGTCAAATCCGCGCTGCAAGCCAACCCGGATCTGCTCGGCCTGTCGCTGGTATTCGAAGCCAACGCGCTGGATGGCAAGGACGAGCTGTTTGCCGATCAGGCCGAACTGGGCAGCAACGACAAGGGCCGATTCGCCCTGTACTGGTCGCAACCGACTCCGGGCAAAGTGACCTCGATGGCGCTGCCGGAAAGCGACATGAGCGACACCAGGACCGGCCCCGGCGGTCAGGCCGCCAACGCCTGGTTCACCTGTCCGCGCACCACGCTCAAGCCCTGCGTGATCGAGCCGTACTTCTATGTGATCGACGGCCACAACGTGCTGATGACCAGCATCGTTTTTCCGCTGATGGTCAACGGCAAAGTCATCGCCTCGCTGTCGGTGGACATCAACCTCAA
Source organism: Pseudomonas sp. SWRI111 (assembly GCF_014268555.1). NCBI lineage: Bacteria > Pseudomonadati > Pseudomonadota > Gammaproteobacteria > Pseudomonadales > Pseudomonadaceae > Pseudomonas > Pseudomonas sp. SWRI111. Next base: position 48,905 of record NZ_JABWQQ010000012.1, read on the forward strand.
CAGCCTGCAAGCCATCAGCCAGACGGCGAGCCAAAAGCTCTATGACGGCCAGACCGCGGTGAGCATCATCAGCCCGACCGGCCTGCTGGCCGGTTACAGCCCGGACGCCAGCAAGCTCGTTCAGCGCCTCGATGCCGTGGACAAAACCAGCGGCAGCGAACTGCTGCGCCTGCTCAGTGCCAGCCGCAGTGTCAGCAGCCTGCACAGCAACGGTCAGTTGAAAGTGCTGTCGCCGTTCCAGCCAATTCCCGATGGCCCGGCCTGGGGTGTGCTGCTCGATGTGCCGGAAAAGGTTCTGGTCAGCCGCGCCGAGGCGCTCAAGCAGCAACTGGACGCGAGCAACACCTCCGGTACCCTGATCGAACTGAGCCTGGGCGCACTGGCCGCGCTGATCGGCCTGCTGCTGGTGTGGCTGATGGCGCGCAGCGTGACCCGACCGATCCTCGGCGTGGCGCACATGCTCGAAGACATCGCCAGCGGTGAAGGCGACCTGACCCGGCGTCTGGCCTACGACAAGCAGGATGAACTCGGGCAACTGGCCGGCTGGTTCAACCGCTTCCTCGACAAACTGCAGCCGATCATCGCCGAGGTCAAACGCTCGGTACAGGACGCACGCAACACCGCCGACCAGTCCTCGGCCATCGCCACCCAGACCAGTGCCGGTATGGAACAGCAATACCGTCAGGTCGATCAGGTTGCCACGGCCTCCCATGAGATGAGCGCCACTGCGCAAGACGTCGCACGCAGTGCCGCACAGGCCGCCGAAGCCGCCAAGGACGCCGACCGCGCCACCCGTCAGGGCCTGACCGTGATTGACCGCACCACCGCGAGCATCGACACCCTCGCCGCCGACATGAGCGCGGCGATGGTCCAGGTCGAAGGCCTGGCCGCCAACAGCGAGAAGATCGGCACGGTGCTGGAAACCATCCGCGCCATCGCCGAGCAAACCAACCTGCTGGCCCTCAATGCCGCTATCGAAGCGGCACGCGCCGGTGAAGCCGGACGCGGTTTTGCCGTGGTCGCCGACGAAGTGCGCAACCTCGCCCGCCGCACGCAGGAGTCGGTGGAAGAAACCCGTCAAGTCATCGAACAGTTGCAGAACGGCACGCAGGAAGTGGTCGGTTCGATGGGCAACAGCCACCGGCAGGCCCAGGGCAGCGTTGAACAGGTCGGGCAAGCGGTGACGGCGCTGCGGCAGATTGGCGATGCGGTGACGGTGATCAGCGACATGAACCTGCAGATCGCCAGCGCCGCCGAAGAACAGAGCGCGGTGGCTGAGGAGATTAACAACAACGTGGCGACGATTCGCGATGTGACCGAGTCGTTGTCCGGACAGGCGAATGAGTCGGCGCGGGTCAGCCAGTCGCTCAATAGCCTGGCGAATCAGCAGCAGAGCCTGATGGATCAGTTTCGGGTCTGAAAGCCAGCGCCTATCGAATGTGGGAGCGGGCTTGCTCGCGAAGGCGGTGTGTCAGGCGAGACAATTATCGACTGACACGCCGCTTTCGCGAGCAAGCCCGCTCCCACAGGTAGATTTTTGGCAGTTTCAGAAATCAGCGTTTAGGCAGTTCAACCACCACTTTCAACCCGCCCCATTCGCTCTCGCCCAACACCAGCAAGCCGCCCCACGTATCGACTATATCCCGCACGATACCCAGGCCCAAACCGTGCCCGTCAGTCTGCTCATCCAGCCGCGTGCCACGACTGAAGACCTGAGCGCGTTGCTCTTCGGGAATTCCCGGCCCGTCATCTTCCACACTCAGGGCAAAGCCATCGGTGCGTTCGATCACGCTCAGACGCACCTCGGCATCCGCCCACTTGCAGGCGTTGTCGAGCAGGTTGCCAAGCAGTTCCAGCAAATCTTCGCGGTCCCACGGCAATTGCAGCCCGGGCGGCGCGACATAACTCAAGGCCAGATGCTCGCCGTGAATCATGTTCAGCGTTGCCAGCAGGCCCGGCAGTTCGGCGTCGCAATCAAACAACGCCCCGGGCAGCGCATCACCGGACAGGCGTGCGCGATTGAGTTCGCGGTTGAGGCGTTGCTGCACCTGCTCCAGTTGTTCCTTGAGCACCTTGCGCAGCTCGGGATGGTCATCGAGTTTTTCGCTGGAGGCCAGGCTCAGCAGCACCGCCAACGGGGTTTTCAGCGCATGGCCGAGGTTGCCCAAAGCGTTGCGCGACCGCTTGAGGCTGTCTTCGGTGTGTGCGAGCAAATGGTTGATCTGCGCCACCAGCGGTTCCAGTTCCACCGGCACCTGATCATCGAGCTGCGAACGCTGGCCCTGTTGCAACTGGGCGATCTGCTCACGGGCGCGTTCCAGCGGTTTCAACGCACGGCGCACGGTCAGGCGTTGCAAAAACAGAATCAGCAGCAGCGCCGCCAGCCCCAAGCCCAGGCCAATCTGGCGCATGCGCAGAAAACTGTCGCTGACCGGCGTGTAATCCTGGGCAACGCTGATCGAGATCGACTGGCCCAGCCGGCGATAGTCCGAACGCAACACCAGCAGGCGCTGACCGCCCGGGCCCAGTTGCAGATTGCTGTGCAGGCCCGGCTGTTCAAGCAGTGGCAAGTCCTGATCCCACAGCGAGCGTGAGCGCCAATGGCTGTCGGAAAAATCGATGCGAAAGTAGTGCCCGGAAAAGGGCCGTTGATAGGCCGGCGACAAGTGCCGCTCATCCAGTTGCAAGCCTTGCGGGCCGCGCACCAGCGCTACCAGCAGGCTTTCGCTGTCGTTGCGCAGACCGGCTTCGAGATAGCGCTGCAAACCGACTTCGAACAACCACAGGCTGGTCTGCGCCAGCACCAGACCGACGATCACCATGACGCTGATCAACCCCAGGCTCAAACGGCGCTGGATTGATCTCACGAAGCTTGCCCGCCGAACAGGTAACCCTGGCCGCGACGGGTTTCGATCACGCTTTTGCCCAATTTGCGCCGCAGGTGATTGACGTGCACCTCAAGGACGTTGGAATCGCGCTCTGTTTCACCGTCGTAGAGGTGTTCGGCGAGGTGGCTTTTCGAAAGGATCTGCTCCGGGTGCAACATGAAATAGCGCAGCAGGCGGAATTCGGCAGCGGTCAGCTGAATGTCGGCGCCGTCGCGGACCACGCACTGACGGCCCTCGTCCAGATGCAGACCGGCTGCTTGCAACGTCGACTGGTTGGACTGTCCTTTAGAGCGGCGCAGCAAGGACTGGATGCGCAGGTACAACTCTTCGGGGTGAAACGGTTTGGTCAGGTAATCGTCGGCGCCGGCCTTCAGTCCCTCGATGCGCTCGGCCCAGGAATCGCGTGCGGTGAGGATCAGCACCGGAATCGCCAGACCGCCCGCACGCCATTGCCCGAGCACGTCGAGACCCGGCACCCCGGGCAGACCGAGGTCGAGGATGATCAGGTCATAGGGTTCAGTGCTGCCCTGATACACCGCGTCACGGCCGTCCGCCAGCCAGTCCACTGCGTAGCCTTGGCGTTGCAGGCCGGCGAGCAATTCGTCGGCCAGTGGTACGTGGTCTTCCACCAGAAGCAAACGCATCGATCAATCTTCCTTGTCTTTGACTAATTCGCCGGTATCGGCCTTCAGGTGCAGTTCGCGGGCCACGCCTTCGAGCGTCAGCAATTCGACTTCGTAAATGTACACGTCGTGTTTTTCTTCCAGCTCGACTTCCAGCAGTTTGGCGCCGGGGTAGCGGTCCATGGCCTGTTGCAGCACTTGCTCCAGCGGCAGAATCACGCCCTGACGGCGAAGGTCCAGCGCCTCGTCCTGATCGAGGTCGCGGGCCATGGCTGTGGTACAAAACAGCACCAGCGCCAACGCCGTCAGGCGGGTGGCGCGCATATTAAGCTTCATTACGTATCCTGATGGTCCCTGAGTACTTCACCATCGACGGCGTTCAGTTCCAGATCCCACTTCAACCCTTTCGGGTCGCGCAGTTCGATCTGGTAAATGAACTTGCCGTACTCCTCCTCCAGCTCGGTTTCGGTGATTTCCGAACCGGGGTGTTTTTCCAGCGCGATGGAGTTGAGCTTCTCGAAAGAGAAGATAGTACCAGCGTCGCGCAACCGAAGCGCTTCGTCAGGTCCGAGATCGCGCGCGTGAGCGGTATTGGCGGTGAAGCCGATGATCGAGGCAGTGGTCAGGGCAGTCAGGGTGTTCATGGGTGTCTCCGAATTCTTATATGTTGCTTACGGTAAGCACCTTAGCGGGAGCAACTTAACTGAAACTGAATGGCCATCATTGTGCCCTCTACACCACCAATCCACAGCCTGAAGCAAAACCCTGTAGGAGTGAGCCTGCTCGCGATAGCGGAGTGTCAGCCAACACATATGGCGCTGATACACCGCTATCGCGAGCAGGCTCACTCCTACAAAGGGTTTGCAACATCAGCTTATAATCGCCAGCTTGCTAACGATCGAGACCGGTATGACCGCCATCCATATCAAGTTCCCAGCCCTCACCCTCAAGGCCGGCCCGCGGGCCATGGCGCGGATTCGTGCCCAAGGTTTGAACGCCGCCGATGTCGGCACCCTGCCCGGCGCCGCCGGCGGGCCGAAGGCGTTGGGGATTCAGGGGCTGGACCTGGCGCTGTTCGGCGAATGGCTGCCGAGCGCGCCGCGCGAGCGGTCGCTGATTGGTGCGTCGGTCGGCTCCTGGCGCTTCGCCAGTGCCTGCCTGCCGGACGCCGCCGAAGGTCTGCGCCGGCTCGGTCATCTTTACGCCGAGCAGCATTTCAACAAGGGCGTGACCATGGCCGAGATCAGCCAGAGCTCGCAGCGCATGCTCAACGATCTGCTCGACGGCCGCGATGCGAGCATCCTCGAAAACATCCATTACCGCTTGAACATCATGGTGGTGAAAAGCCAGGGGCGGCTGGCCGAGGATCATCGCGGCCGGCTCGGTCTGGCCCTGGGTTCGGTGATCGCCGACAACCTGCGTGGGCGCGCCCGCCTGTCGCGCCACTTCGAACGGCTGATCATCCACGATCCGCGCCTGGCGCCACCGCTTGATGCGTTGACCGATTTTCCGTCGCGCTTCGTTACCCTCAATGCCGGCAACCTGCGTCAGGCCCTGCTGGCGTCGGGGTCGATTCCGATGGTCATGGAAGGTGTGCGTGACTTGCCCGGCGCTGGCGCGGGCACGTTCCGTGACGGCGGCCTGCTCGACTATCACCTCGACCTGCCCTACAGCGGCGACGGCATCGTGCTCTATCCGCACTTCACCGACCGGGTGATTCCTGGCTGGTTCGACAAGACCCTGCCGTGGCGCCGCGCTTCGGTGCAGCGCTTGCAGGACGTGCTGCTGCTCGCGCCGTCGAAGGAATATCTGGCGCGCCTGCCCTACGGCAAACTGCCGGATCGCAACGACTTCAAACGTTTCATGGGCGATGCCCCGAGCCGGCAGAAATACTGGCATACGGCAATGGACGAAAGCCGCCGACTGGGTGACGAGTTTCTCGAACTGGCAGCCAACGGTCGCCTCGCCGACCGGTTGCTGACCCTTTAGTCAGCACGGCCAGATACAAGCTGATAAACTCGCCGCCTGCCCGAATCGCTGCGGCGAACGCCATCTGAACAGAGCTAAAAATACTGTGGAAATCTTCAAGGAATTTACTTTCGAATCCGCCCACCGCCTGCCGCACGTCCCGGACGGCCACAAGTGCGGGCGCCTGCACGGTCACTCGTTCAAGGTGGCCATCCACCTGAGCGGCGACCTTGATCCGCACACTGGCTGGATTCGTGACTTCTCCGAGATCAAGGCGATTTTCAAGCCGCTGTACGAGCGTCTCGACCACAACTACCTCAATGACATTCCCGGTCTGGAAAACCCGACCAGTGAAGTGCTGGCCAAATTCATCTGGAAAGAACTGAAGCCGCTGCTGCCGGAACTCAGCGCGATCCGCATTCATGAGACCTGCACCAGCGGCTGCATTTATCGCGGGGAATAAGCCGATCCGCAGCCCCATACAAAACCTTGTGGGAGCGGGCTTGCTCGCGAAGGCAATGCATCAGTCGACATTTTTTTCCTGACACACCGCCTTCGCGAGCAAGCCCGCTCCCACAGGGACAGGCGGCGTGTCAGCCAACGAACAAACAGCCTTCACGGCTGTTTTTTTACGCCTATGCTTTTTGGCTCAAACCCGCCAAGAGGACAGGCCCATGACGGACTGGCTGCTGGATCAGGTCTTTGACTTCAACGGACATCAGGTGCGCTATGCCGTGCGCGGCGACGGCCCGCCGCTGGTGTTCGTGCATGGCACGCCGTTTTCGTCTTACAACAATTCCACGCCATCCCGAATGCCGGCCACCTCGTCCAGGAGGACGCCCCCGAAGCGATCGTCGCCGCATTGCTGCGCTTTCTTTAAACCAACACAACCCCCTGTGGGAGCGGGCTTGCTCGCGAAGGCATTCTTTCAAACAGTACATCTGTTGACTGACACACTGCTTTCGCGAGCAAGCCCGCTCCCACATTGGGCTTCGGTGAAGTCAGGTGCACCATTTCGCGCCGAGGATCACAGCCTTTTCTATCCATACCGCGCATTGCCGTTGTTTGGCACGACCGCTGCAACCCTCCCGCGTCTTCTCCCTTCCAGCAAGGACTCCCCATGACGCAGAACGCCCCCGGCAACGATTACCCCCTCAGCGAAGTCCCGATGCACGCACGCAAAGGCCTGGCCTCGACGGCGATGGTGTTACTGGGCTTCACGTTTTTCACCGCGACCATGTTTGCCGGCGGCAAGCTCGGGGTCGCCTTCGGTTTTGCCGAGATGATGGCGGTGATCATCGTCGGCAACCTGCTGCTCGGCCTGTACGCCGCGGGCCTGGGTTACATCGCGTTCAAGAGTGGCCTCAACTCGGTGCTGATGGGGCGCTTTTGCTTTGGCGAAGTCGGCAGCAAGCTCAGCGACCTGATCCTCGGTTTCACCCAGATCGGCTGGTACGCCTGGGGCACGGCAACGGCTGCCGTGGTCATCGGCAAATACTTTGATTTGAATGAAGCCACGGTGCTGGGCCTGATGGTCCTGTTCGGTCTGGGCTTCTGTGCCACCGCCTACATCGGTTATCGCGGGCTGGAGATTCTGTCGTACATCGCGGTGCCCGCGATGATGTTGCTGCTGATGCTGTCGATGTGGGTGGCGACGGTAAAAGTCGGCGGCTTCGAAGGCTTGCTCAGCGTGGTGCCAACGGGTTCGCTGGATTGGTCGACCGCGATCACCCTGGTGTTCGGCACCTTCGTCAGCGGTGCGACGCAAGCGACCAACTGGACACGCTTCTCGCGTTCGGCGCGGGTGGCGGTGCTGGCCAGCCTGATCGGCTTTTTCATCGGCAACGGCTTGATGGTGCTGATCGGCGCGTACGGCGCGGTCGTTTATCAGCAACCGGACGTGGTTGAAGTGCTGCTGTTGCAGGGTTTCGCCATGGCGGCAATGGCTATGCTGTTGCTGAACATCTGGAGCACTCAGGACAACACCATCTACAACTTCGCCGTCGCCGGCTGCAACCTGCTGCGTACCGGTCGGCGCAAGACCGTGACCCTCGGCGGCGCGGTGATCGGCACCCTGCTCGCGCTGCTGGGCATGTACGACATGCTGGTGCCGTATCTGATTCTGCTCGGCACGGTGATTCCGCCGATTGGCGGGGTGATCATGGCCGACTTCTTCTATCGCTGGCGCGGGCACTATCCGCGTCTGGCCGACGCACGGTTGCCCGCGTTCAACTGGCCGGGGCTGGCGGCCTACGGCGTGGGCACTGTCGCTGCGTTCAGTTCGCCGTGGGTCGCGCCGCTGGTAGGGATTGCCGCTGCCGCGCTAACGTATGTCATCGTCACCGGTATGCTCGGCGCCCGTCGCGTCAGCGCACCACTACAAGACTTATAAAAAGGATTCGCCTGATGCACATCATCAACGCCCGACTGCGCAACCAGGAAGGCCTGCACGAATTGCACCTGCAAGACGGCCTGATTCACAGCATCGCCCGCCAGACCGAAGCGCCCACCCTCGGCCCGAATGACCTCGACGCCGGCGGCAACCTGGTGGTGCCACCCTTCGTCGAACCGCACATCCACCTCGACGCCACCCTGACTGCCGGCGAGCCGCGCTGGAACATGAGCGGCACGCTGTTCGAAGGCATCGAGTGCTGGGGTGAACGCAAGGTCACCATCACCGAGGAAGACACCAAGACGCGCGCCAAGAAGACCATTCAGGCGCTGGCTGCCCACGGCATTCAGCATGTGCGCACTCACGTCGACGTCACCGACCCGCAGCTGACCGCACTCAAGGCCATGCTCGAAGTGCGCGAGGAAAGCCGTCACCTGATCGACCTGCAAATCGTCGCGTTCCCGCAGGAAGGCATCGAGTCGTTCCGCAACGGTCGCGAGCTGATGGAGGAAGCGATCCGCATGGGCGCCGACGTGGTCGGCGGCATTCCGCATTTCGAGTACACCCGCGATCAGGGCGTCAGCTCGGTGAAGTTTCTCATGGACCTGGCCGAGCGCACCGGATGCCTGGTCGACGTGCACTGCGACGAGACCGACGACCCGCATTCGCGCTTTCTCGAAGTGCTCGCCGAAGAAGCGCGCAGCCGCGACATGGGCGCGCGCGTCACCGCCAGCCACACCACGGCAATGGGCTCTTACGACAACGCCTACTGCGCCAAACTGTTCCGCCTGCTCGGCCACTCCGGAATCAGTTTTGTCTCCTGCCCGACCGAGAGCATTCACTTGCAGGGGCGCTTTGACAACTTCCCGAAACGCCGGGGCGTCACCCGCGTCAACGAGTTGCTGGAGGCCGGCATGAACGTGTGTTTCGGCCAGGATTCAATCGTTGACCCATGGTATCCGCTGGGCAACGGCAACATCCTGCGCGTACTCGAAGCCGGCCTGCACATTTGCCACATGCTCGGTTATCGCAACCTGCAAAGTGCGCTCGATCTGGTCACCGACAACAGCGCCAAGGCCATGCACCTGGGCGAACGTTATGGACTGGAACAGGGCCGCCCGGCAAATCTGCTGATTCTCTCGGCGGACAGCGATTACGAAGTGATCCGCAGCCAGGGCTTGCCGCTGTATTCGATTCGTCACGGCAAGGTGCTGATGAAGCGGCAGATGCCGGTGGTGGAGTTCAGTGGCGGCTTGAGCTGAGTCGAACGCAATATTGCGTACACCACAAAGCCCCGTGTAGGAGTGAGCCTGCTCGCGATAGCGTTCTATCAGTCAACAGTAATGTGGCTGACACACCGCCATCGCGAGCAGGCTCACTCCTACATTTGGATCGATGGTGGACGATTCAACCCATCAGCCGCGCCGTGCCGAACAATCTGACGCGCAGCAACTCCCCTTCCGAAACCTCCAGCAAAATCGGTGCGGTGCCACCGGGCATGATCACTTGCACTTCCCCCGTCTCGACCCAGCCAACCCGCCACGCCGCACACGCCACCGCACTGGCGCTGGTGCCGGATGACGCGGTCGGTCCTTCGCCGCGCTCGAATACCCGGGCGAGGATTTTCTGCGGCGACGCCAGCGCGGCCCATTGCAGATTGACACCCGCCAGGCAGGGATTACCGGCACCGGTGGGCACGGCATAGGCAATCTCGGTCAGCCTGTCGTTCAGAGGTGATGCAAGCATCTGCTCGTTGCTCGGCAAAGCGCCCACATCGCTGAGCAGCGTTACGCAGTGAGGATTGCCGATGCGTACGAATTGACTGTGCGTCCAGTCGGGATCGAGTTGTGCCAAGGGCTGGACATGGCTGACGTTCCGACTATTGAACTGAATGCTCTCGACCGCCTGCGCACCCGCCGCCTCCGGCCCGAATCCGGGCTGGCCGAGATCAAGCCAAAATCCGCGCACGCGTTCGACCTCAGCCGGTCTCACCGAGGTTTCCACTGCTGTGCCTTTGTCATGGTGAACGCGCAATACTGCGCCTTCCCCCGGCATCACCCCCTGCTCGGCCAACGCCTGAGAGAAAATCGTCAAGCCGTTGCCACTGCGCTCGGCGAGGGAGCCGTCGGTGTTGACGATCAGCACATCGAATGGCGCCGATGTCTGGAACGGGCCGATCAGCAGGCCATCGCTGCGGTGAGGTTTGCTGTTCGTCGGGCGTTGGCCAGCGGGCCAGCGGCAGCACAGGGCGATTGCTGCTGCGCTCCATTTCTGCCGAGACGAGGCGCACTGGGCAGCGCTGGCCGGCAGATCAATGCCGGCCTGGCGCAAGGCTTCGGGAGAAACCACTGCGTAGATATTGCCGCGTGCGTCGTAGAACCTCGTCATGCCCTATTCCCGTCTTTCATGCTGGCGAAAATCCCACTGTAAACCGCAATCTCCTGTAGGAGTGAGCCTGCTCGCGATGGCTGCGTGTCAGGTTTATAAAATATCGACTGGAATACCGCCATCGCGAGCAGGCTCACTCCTACAGGTTACGATGTCGGCTGCACGCCCTCGAACAGACTGCGATCGAACCTCGACGCGGTCAGAATGTCACTCGGGATGCCGTTGTTTTTTTGCCAAGGATCGATATGACCAGCCTCAACCCCCAAGACACTTTTGTCCCCGGACGCCTGCAACAGATGTCCACGCGCATCGCCTTCTTCATCGCCGGTCTCGGCATCGCCGCGTGGGCGCCGCTGGTGCCGTACGCCAAGGCACGCGCCGGGCTGGATGAAGGCACGCTGGGGTTATTGCTGCTGTGCCTGGGCGTCGGTTCGATTCTGGCGATGCCGCTGGCGGGGATTCTTGCCACGCGCTTCGGTTGCCGGCGCGTGGCCACCGGCGGCACGTTGCTGATCTGCGCCGCGCTGCCCTTGCTGGCGACGGTGTCGTCGATTCCGGCGCTGATCGCCACGCTGTTCATGTTTGGCGCAGGCCTGGGCACGGTGGATTCGACGGTGAACCTGCAAGCGGTCATCGTCGAGCGCGCCAGTGGCAAGCACATGATGTCGGGTTTTCATGGGCTGTTCAGCCTGGGTGGAATCGTCGGCGCGGCCGGCGTCAGCGCCCTGCTCGGCCTCGGCCTGACACCGCTTGCGGCGATGCTGGTGGTGGTCGTATTGCTGATCGGCGCCCTGCTCAAGTGCGTGCCGCACATGTTGCCCTACGGCAGCGAAAGCTCCGGCCCGGCCTTCGCCATTCCCCACGGCATCGTGCTGTTTATCGGCGGCATGTGCTTTATCGTTTTCCTCACCGAAGGCGCGGCGCTGGACTGGAGCGCGGTGTTTCTGGCACAGGAGCGCGGGATCGACACGGCGTATGCGGGATTGGGTTACGCAGCGTTTGCCTTGACCATGACGGTCGGGCGTCTGCTCGGTGATCGCATCGTGCGCAAGCTCGGTGCTACGCGGATCATTCTGTTTGGCGGCCTGCTGGCAGCGGCGGGATTGTTTCTGGCGACGTTCGCGCCGAGCTGGCAAGCGGCGCTGGTCGGCTACGCGCTGGTCGGTGCCGGCTGTTCGAACATCGTGCCGGTGCTGTACACGGCGGTGGGCAAGCAGACGGTGATGCCGGAAAGCATCGCAGTGCCGGCGATTACCACACTGGGGTATGCAGGGATTCTGGCGGGGCCGGCGGTGATCGGGTTTGTCGCCCATGCCAGCAGCCTGAGTTTTGCCTTTGGGCTGATGGCGGTGTTGCTGGTGGCTGTCGCGATTGGCGGCAAAGTCCTTAAAGTCTAAAAAGCTTCGCGAGCAGGCTCGCTCCCACAGGGTCTCAGTGATCCATGTGGGAGCGAGCCTGCTCGCGAAGAAGGCGCCGTGGTTTATCAGAAACCGACGCTGGCCTGCACAAAGAACGTGCGCGGCGCACCGACATACATCCCCGAGTTGTTGTCACTGGAGCGGGTGAAGTACTGCTTGTCGAAGATGTTCTTTACTCCCGCGCCGAGCTTGAGATTCGACAGCTGCGCGCCGAAGTCATAGCCGCCGCGCACGTTCCAGGTCACGTAGCCTGGAATGTCACCGTACTGCCCGTCCGCCGTGCCTTCGGTGATGTAATTGCCGTTGAAGCTGCCGTCGGCGTTCACGCCAGTGCCGGGTGAGCGCTGTTTCGATTGGGCAAAACCATCAATGTTGTAGGTCCAGCGGTTGATGTCGTAACGCAGGCCCACGGTCGCCACCTGCCGCGAGTAGAACGGCAGATCGCGGCCCTTGAAGCCGGGAATCTCGCCTTCATAGGTGGCGCGGGTGTAGGTGAATCCGGCGTTGGCGGTCAGGCCATCGAGGCGCGGATCGAGCGCGGCCATGTCGTAATGCACCGATGCTTCGAGGCCCTGGTGCTTGGTCGCGCCGAGGTTGGTCCAGCCGACATCGTTACTGATGTATTGCAGCTCGTCATCGAAGTCGATGTAGAACAGCGTCACTTCCCCGCCCCAGACGTCATCGTTATAGCGCGTACCGATTTCGTAGGTCTTGGCCTTCTCCGGCTGCAGACCGTTGGCGGTGCTGTCGCCCGAACCGCCCTGGCCGAGCTGGAAATACTGCAGGCTGCCAAACGAAGTTTCGTAGTTGGCGAACAGTTTCCAGGCATCGGACAGGTGGTACATCACGCTCAGTGCCGGCAGCGGTTCGTTGCTTTCGATGCTGCGGTTTTTCTCCGGCACCGGCCGCCCGGCGGTGTCGAGTACGGCGCGGTCATGCCAGTCGGTGCTGATGTGTTCGAAGCGGATACCCGGGGTGATCGTCCACTGGCCGACGTCGATCTTGTTGTCGACATACACCGAGTTGGCCTCGGTGCCGCCGGTGCGGTCCTGGAACACATGACCGTCGGACGTCGGCCTGACCACCGGCTGATTGTTGACCAGCGCCAGACGGCTCGATTCTTCGTGCATCGCCTCTTTCAGATAACGATAACCAACGCTGACTTCTTGAGTGGTCGGGCCGACATCGAACACCCGCGATACCCGAGGTTCGATGCCCAGGGTGTAATACGAACGCGGGTACGAGCTGAGGGTTTTCTGATCGCGCGCAGCGATGGTGCTGCCACGGAAGCTGTCGGTGTAATAGGTGAGGATCTCTGCCTGGGTGCGCTCGTCGATCTGCCGAATCCACTTGAACGACACGTCTTTGCGCCGACCCGTGAACTGGTCATAGTCGCGTACCGATTCATACGGTTTGTCGTCGTACTGCTTCTGCGTCAGACCGCCGGGCATGTCGGCGCTGGCGTCGTAGTAGTGAAAGTTGAGGCTGAAGTCGTCCTGATCGGTCGGTGCCCAGTGGGTCTTGAGCAGCACGTCGTCGATGTCGTTGCCGTTATTGCGCTCGCGATAGCCGTGACCGTTGACGCCCGAATACAGCAACGCCACGCCCATGCCGTTGTCGGCCGTGCCGCCGAGGAACGCGGTGTCGATGTGCTTCCAGCCGCCGTACTGGGTGGTCTCCAGAGTCGTGCCGATTTCACCGGTGGTTTTTTCCGGAATCGCGCGGGTCACGAAGTTGATCACGCCCCCGACGTTTTGCGGCCCGTAACGCACCGAGCCGGCGCCGCGCACGACATCGATGCTGTCGAGGTTGCCCGAGGAAATCGGCGCCATCGACAGCTGCGGCTGGCCGTACGGGGCAAACGCGGCCGGTACGCCGTCGATCAGCACGGTGGAGCGCGGCGACAGTCGCGAGGTCAGGCCGCGCACGCCGACGTTGAGGGAAATATCACTGCCACCGGTGCCGTTGGAATCCTGCACCTGCACGCCGGGTACACGCTTGAGCACGTCACTGACGTTCATCGCGCCTTGTTCGACCATCGCTTCGCGGCGAATCACGGTACGGGCGCCAGGGTGGTTCTGCACCACGGCGGCGTTGGCGTCACCGAGCCAGTCACCGACGACCTTGATGTCGGTCACGCCCAGTTCCAGCGGGCCATTGCTGGCGGCGGACGGCGCTGCAGGGGCGAGCGTCACCGAGCCTTCGTTGATCTGATAATCGAGGCCGCTGCCCTGCAACAACTGCCGCAGCGCCTGCTCCGGCGAGATATTTCCCTCGACCGCCGGGGCCTGCTTGCCGGCCACCAGCTCCGGGCTGAAAAACACTTGCAGCGACGTCTGCTGACCGAGTTCGCTGAGCGCCTGGCCCAGCGGCTGGGCGCGGATATGGATGGCCTCGGCGCCAACGGCCAGCGGCATCGCAGCATTGACCGCCAGCGCGAGGGCGAGCGGCAACCAGGGAGATTTTTTATTGTGGTTTGTGGTGTTTTTCACGTCGTACGGAGTCCTGTGGATCGCAAGAGTGTGCGGCTGTTAATGCAAACCAGTTGCAGTTGAACAGGAAGACGATGAACTCGAAAAAAACCTGAATGCTATTTTGAAATTATTTCCTGGCTGCCATCAGCGAGAGTCCGAACGGCCACTGGCAGGATGCTCGGCAAGGCTTTGAGCAAGGCGTCGGTGTCGTCGGATCTGAACACACTGGTCAGGCGCAGGCTGGCCACGTTCGGGTTGGCGACCGTCAGCGGCTTTTCGCGATAACGCGACACTTCGGCGGCCACTTCGCTGAGGCTGGCGTTGTTGAACACCAGTTTGCCGTTGCGCCATGCCGTCAGTTCTGCCGGGTTGACCGCATAGGCTGCAGCGACTTTGCCTTGGCCGTCGACGTAGGTGCCCAAGCCGGCGGTCAGACTGATGAACGCTCCGTCCGGGGCATTGCGCCCCTGCACTTTCACCGTGCCCTGCTCCACCGCCACGCGGGTTTGCGCAGGATCGCGGCGCACATCGAAGCGCGTGCCGGTGACCGTGACCTTGCCACTGCCGGCCTCGACGACAAACGGACGGGCGCTGTCATGCTCGACGCTGAACATCGCCTCGCCTTCGCTCAACTCGATAAGCCGACGATTGTGCTCGTAACGCACCTGCACCCGGCTGCGGCTGTTCAAGTCGATCACCGAGCCATCCGGCAATGCCACGTGTTTGCGCTCGCCCAGTGCCGTGGCGAACTCGGCGCGGTAACCGCCCGGATCATGCAAACCACTGAACAGGCCAAGCCCCAGCGCAACGGCCACCACACTCGCAGCGACGGCATAACGCAGCAGCGGTCGCCGCTGGCGGCGGGGTGGCGGGGTTTCGGCAAGCGCGTTGAGGCGTGAGGCCGGCAGCAGATCCGCCGCCGTCCACAGGCCCTGTAACAACTGGAATTCTTCGCGGTGTTGCGGGTGCTCATTCAGCCAGGCGTCGAAGCGTTGCTGTTCTTCGGCGCTGACCGCCGGCTCCTGCAATCGCACGAACCAGCTCGCTGCCTCGTCGCGTACCTTCGTTTGCCCACAGGCGCAATCACCCGTCTCCATCATGGAATGTCCTGTCCGGCTGAAGATGAAAAGGTCCGAGCGTTCATGACTGCAACCCGTCGAGACGCTCGCGCAGATGCCGCAGGGTGCGGATCATATACTTTTCGACCATGTTCTTGGACAGCCCCAGGCGTTCGGCGATTTCCGCCTGCGTCAGGCCCTCGATCTTCTGCCAGACAAAAATCTTCCGGCAGTTGAGCGGCAGCTCGCTGAGCGCGCGCTCAATGGAATCGGCCAGCTGGATCGCGTGCATGTAATGCTCCGGGTCGCCCGCTGACGACGCATTTTCATCCACCACGCCCGATGCCATGGCGCCACGTCGATCCTCCCGCCGATAACCGTCAACCGCAATATTGCGCGCGGTCTGGTGCAGATACGCCCGAGGTTGTTGCACCGCCGCCGAATCCGACTCAAGCACCCGCACAAAGGTGTCGTGCGCCAGGTCCTCGGCCTGCGCGCGATTGCGCAGGCGGCGAGTCCAGGTGCCGATCAACTCTTCGTAATGCTCGAAAAAGCCGGATCTGCGGGAGCGCATGGGGTATGAGCGGCAAGCTGAGGGAAGGGGCGTGAATAGTAATCGCTCTTATTCAGGCGAAGCAATGGATTCATCGATGCGCGGGCAGAACCTATTCCCCAAGCTCCAGCCGCGAGCCCGTTACGCGTTGGCGAGCCGCCGACACCTGTAACTGGCGCGCCGTCATCAAAGCCAGAAAACTCACCAGTGCTGCTGCCAGCAAGTAGTACGCCGCCATCATCGGGTCACCGGTATAGCGGTAGAGCAACGTCACCAGGGTTGGCGTGAAACTGCCGAACAGCACCACGGAACTGGCGTAGGCCACGCTGATCCCCGTCGAGCGCACCGCCACCGGGAATAATTCGGCCAGCGCTGCCGACGCCGGCCCGGCGTACAACACCATCAACACGGCCAGCCCGGCTTGCAGCAGCATCAAGCCACTGTCCTGCGGATTGTGCTTGAGTGCGAGGAATGCCGGGTACGCCAACACCAATACGCCCAACGCGCCGAGCAGCATGACGTTGTAGCGCCCCCAGCGATCCGATAGCCAGCCGCCCAACGGGCTGAGCAAGGTAATGAAACCGACCAGCGTGATGCCGTAATAGGCTTTCCCGGCATCCAGGTTGAGCATGGCCTGGGCGTAGGCCGGCATGAAGTTGATCAGTTGGGTGCACACCGTCCACAAGGCGACAAAGCCGATGCCCAGGACCAGGCTGCGCCAGTGCCGCAGGATCTCCCGGGCAGGCACCTCGACACCCTCGCGGGCATGGGCCTGGAACGCATGGCTCTCGTCGATGGTCCGGCGCACATAGACACCGACAAAATAGATGAGCACACCGAGGACAAACGGAATACGCCAGCCCCAACTGCCGAGCTGTTCAGCGGTCAGCAGCGTCGCCAGGATGCTCGCGAACAAGCCGCAGAGCAAAAACGAACCGGCCTGCGCGACTTGCTGGAAGGAGGTAAAAAAGCCCCGACGCGAAACCGGCGCAGATTCGCACAGGTAGGCCAGCGCACTACCGATTTCGCCCCCCGCCGCCAAGCCCTGAACGACCCGCGCCACCACCAGCAGCACCGTGGCGCCATAGCCCAGCACGCTGTAGCCGGGACACAGGGCAATCAGCACGGTCCCGGCGGCCATCATGTTCATCGTCAGAATCAGCGCTTTCTTGCGCCCGTGACGATCGGCATAGCGACCGATGAGAAACGCCCCCAGCGGTCGCGCCACGAAGCCCACCGCGAGCGTGACAAACGTGGCCAGCAGCGACATCAGTTGATCCTGGGCCGGAAAGAACGTCTTGGCGATGTGCAGAGAGAAGATCGCGAACAAGGTGAAGTCAAACCATTCCAGGGTCGTGCCTATCCCTACGGCCAGCAGCATCCTGCGCTGCTGCCGCGGTGAATCCGTTGGCTTCATGCGATGAGTTCCAGACGTAGACGCGCGACCCTGCGCGCGCGGAGGGGCTTGGATGCATTGCGTACCGGGCCTGTCAGCGGGCCCGGTGCGCGGTCACCTTTGCCAGGCTACTGGACGGTGAACAGGCGCGAGGTGCGCTCCCATTCCCGGACGGTCCTGTAGTCGTCATGCAGCACATTGCTGTCGGCATGACTCATGAACACGATGCCGGGACTGGAAAACAGGTCGATCGTCTTTACCACCGTGTCGCCTTCTTTCGGCGCACGCTGAAGCCAGGCCTTGCTCTTGAGCGTCTTGAGCAACTCATCGTAAAAAGAGCGTGCGACTACGCCTTCCTGATTGGAGATGAACTGCACCTGCCACAGTGGAGAACGATGGGGTTGCCAGGTCTTGAGAATTTCGTCGATGGCCGACTCCCCTTCCCTGACAAGCTTGCCCACCAGATCGAGCTGGCTGGCGCCGACCGCGTAGTTGGCCGCCGGACGATTCAGCCCGCCGGACAAACGCGAGGCGCACTCGATCAGCGTAGGGCCCTCGGCGGTCACGATCAGCTCGGTGTGGTTGGCGCCGTAGCGGATGCCCAAGGCGTCCAGCACACCATGGACATACTCGACGATTTCGCGCATTTCGGGCGATGTCGGATCGAACAGCACGGCGCGGTCATAGATCCAACCGCCGTCCGGTGCCGGCAGCTTGTCAGCGCGCCAGATCTCAGTGATCAGATGCTTGCCATGGCCGCTGACGCCATTGATGAAATACTCCGGGCCGACCAACAGGCGCTGTGCCAGAACAGCATCGTTGCGTTCACCCAGTTGATTGACGGTGCCGAACAGCTTGTCGAAGCTCTCGAGCAGTTCTCGTTGATCGCCACAGAACGTCACCGAGTCGGTGCCCGCGCTGGCCAGTGGCTTGATCACCACTGGCCAGGTGCCGCGCTCGGCCCAGGCGCTCATGGCATCGCGGTCAACGGCGCGCAAATGATCCATGCTGCGCAGGCCGACAGCCTTGAGGCGCTCGTGCATGGTGTATTTGTCACGGCGGGCCAGGCTGGTCGACGGATCGTTGCCCGGCAGTTGCAGCGCAGCGGCCAGCAGGTCGGCGACAATCACCCCGCTTTCGGTCCCGGGCAATACCGCCGCCGGCTGCCAGGCTTCAACGGCGCGGGCCAGCGCCTGGATGTCCCCCTGATACTCGAAGTGCGCGAGGTATTCATCTTTGTGGTAAGTGCGCAGGTAGTACTCCGGCGGATTGGCCGAACTGCTCACGTGCACGCATTTCCAGCCGGACTCGGCCATCAGCGTCGGCAGTTGTGAACCTGACGAATAACCATCGACCACCACAAGAATCTTTTCCTTGGCTTGTGTCATTTTCTGTCTCCCTTGAATTTCATCCATGTGCCGAACACCGTGACCAGCGCGATCACGGAACAGCCCAACGCAGAGGTCATCGACCACTGGATTCGCGCATCGAATACCTGAAAGACGTAAGTCAGCAGTGGCGCCCACGCGAGCAGTGCTGCCACGGTAAAGGGTTCTGAAAGCAGGATGCCGCGCTGCAGCAACCACAACGGAATGATCACCCCGAGCAGGGTCGCAATCGCCAGACCGCCGATTTGCGTGCTGGAGGCAATCGCAAAGCCCGGACCGCTGTAGGCCAGTACCGCCGCAACGAAGATCAGCAGATAGAAACGGTGGGCCATGATTCGTGTGGCGGTCCAGCTGCGTTCGCCCAGTTGCTTGGTGGCGATGGTGTTGAGCGCCTGGGATGCACCACCTGCCGCCGCCGCGGCGAGGCCGATCAGGGTGTCACTGACGTTGATCGGGCGAATCCCCGCCAGCCCCACCAGTGATGCCCAGGCCAACAGTGCCGTACCGGACAGGATGCCCGCCGCCACCGCGTAGGTGTACAGCGGCAGCTGCCGTCGCCGCACCACCCGCTCCAGCAGGATTGTGCTCACCGGGCCGAGCCCGCCCATGATTGCGCTGACGATGGCCGGCTCGATATAGCGCAAGGCATAGAAATAGCCGATCCAGTTCAAGGCACTGGTGAAGTTCAGCACGGTCAGCGGGCCGGCGGAGTTGGCATCGATTGCCAGCCCACGCGTACCGGAGCTGAGCAACAGCCGCGTCAGGAAAAAGCCGCTGGTGATGACGAAGCTCCAGAACAGGAACGTGAACGGATGCAACTGCTGCAACAGGTTGCCGGAGAACACCGCGTTCGCGTTGGCCAGCACCAGAAACGCTGCCACGTAGAGAATGCCCGCCCGCCCGACCCAGCGGCTGACCGGTGTGGCGATGCCGGCCAGGCTTGCTTCAGGCTTGTTCATTGACGGCTTTCTCCATGAATACACTGAGCGGATCTTCGCGGTAATCGGCGAAAGGGCCACGGTCGCGAAACCCCGCACGGCGGTACAGCGAAATGGCTTCAGGCTGACTGACGCCGGTTTCCAGCAGCAGCGTTCTGGCACCGTTGCGCCGGGCCAACTGCTCCAGGCGCTTGAGCAAGCGCACACCGACGCCACGACGACGGGCATTGTCGGCAACGAACATGCGCTTGAGCTCGGCCTCGCCGTCACCGATGCTCACCACCGCGCCGCAGCCGAGCACCTGGCCGCTGTGCAACTCGCGGGCGACGACGAAGCTGACGCCCGGCGCCTTGAGCTGCGCCACGTCGAGCATGTGCACACTTTCGGCCGGGTACAGCGAGCGCGCGTAATCTTCCGAACGTTGTAGCAGCGCGGCGACCTGCTGCTCCTCGGGATCGCCTTCGTCGATGCTGAACAGCGCCTGCCCGGAGGTTGCCGACGACGCGTAATCCTGCAACACCATGTCCGCGCCTTTCTCGGCGATCATCAGCGACGCGGCGTTGGTGTTGCCCGAGACCATTGTCGGCATGATCGATGCGTCGATCACCCGCAGACCGTCGAGGCCACGCACGCGCAGGCGGTGATCGACCACGGCCAGTTCATCATTGCCCATGCGGCAGGTGCCGACCGGATGGTAGGAGGTGTCGCCCAGGGTGCGGGCATACGCCAGCAGCTCTTCGTCTGACTCGACCTCGATTCCCGGCGACAACTCGTGGTCGCAGTAAACCTGCAATGCCGGTTGCGCAGCAATCTCGCGGATGATGCGCATGCCGGCAATCATCCGTCGCTGATCCTCTGGATGTTCAAGGAAGCGCGACTCGATGACCGGCGCCACCGCCGGGTCGCTGCAATGGATGTGGATGCTGCCGGTGGATTCGGGGCGCAACGGGTACAACCCCACCGTCATTCCGGGCAAGGTATCGAGTCGACGACTGGAGCCAGGGCCATAACTGGCCGGGGCAAAATGGAACTGCAAATCAGGCCGCGGCTCTTGCTCGCGGGATTTGACGAAGCCATGTCCGAGAGCAATCGGCAGGCTCAGCACGCCGCGACGGCGGGTCAGGTAATGCAGGACTTCCTTGAACAAGGCGAAGCCACGCGTGCGTTCGTTGAAAGTGATCTTCTGGCGAATGCGCCACTTCAACCGGGAGGCGAAGTGATCGCGGAAATTCTCACCGACGCCGGGCAACACGTGCTGCACGGCGACGCCGGCTTTTTCAAGCACGGCGGGTGCGCCAATTCCTGACAATTCCAGCAGTTGTGGCGACTGGACCACTCCGGCACTGAGGATCACTTCACGCCGCGCCCTTGCGGACTGCAGCGTGCCGGCGAGGTAATCGACGCCAACGCAACGTTTGCCTTCCAGGCGCAGTTTCTGCACAGGTGCCTCGGTGATGATTGTCAGGTTTGCACGCTGGCGCGCCGGCAACAGATAGCGACCATAAGCCGAGGAGCGTCGCCCCTGGTCATGGTTGACCTGGTAATAGCCGAAGCCTTCCTGCTCGCCGCTGTTATAGTCGGGATTACGCGGATGGCCGGCCTGGCCGGCGGCGGCAAGAAAGGCGTCGCACAGTTCGTCGCGCTCGCGGGGCAGCGCCACGTGGATCGGTCCGTCCTGGCCGCGTGCCGCGCCGGGCACGTCGACACTGGTCTCCAGGCGTTTGAAATACGGCAACACCTCGTCCCAGGTCCAGCCGGCATTCCCCTGGCTGGCCCACTCGTCATAATCCTCACGCTGGCCGCGGACGAAAATCATGCCGTTGATCAGGTTCGAGCCGCCCAGCAGACGCCCACGCGGAATCTGCAGGGTGCGCCCGCCCAGCGTCGGGTCCGGCCGCGTCTCGAAGCACCAGTCATACTTGGGATTGCCCATCAGCAGGACTTCGCCGACGGGTATCGATAACAAAGGGCTGCGGCGTTCGGCGCCGGCTTCGAGCAGCAGCACCTGGACATTCGGATTCTCGCTCAGGCGCGCCGCCAGCACGCAGCCAGCGGCACCCGCGCCGACAATGATGTAGTCATACTCGCTCATGCCTGGCGATTCCTGTCCCGAGACTCGGCGGTACGCGCGCCGATGGTGGTGCGATGCAGCAGACGACGGTATTTGTCGTCGTACACCGTGGCTTTGTGCATGGCGCTGCGGTTGTCCCATAGGATGATGTCGCCCGGCGTCCAGCGGTGCCGGTAGGTAAATTGCGGCTGCACCGAAAACTCCTGGAGGAACGTGACCAGTGGCGCACTTTCCTCAAGCGGCAGGCCTTCGATACGCCACGGCACATTGCCGCCGGCGTACAGCGCCTTGCGCCCACTGACCTCATGGCGACGCACCAGCGGTTGCGCCACATCGACCCATTCGGCCAGTTCCTGCGCCGACGGCGCCGGGCGGTCGGGATAATTGTAGGGCCGCGACTGGGTCCGACTGATGACCACCTTGAGATGTTCGATGCGCTGCTTGACCGCCTCGGGCAATGCCTCGTACGCGGCAAACATATTGGCGAACCAGGTGTCGCCACCCTCCGGCGGGATTTCCAGCGCGTGCAGCATCGACCCCGCCGGCGGCACCTCCAGATAGTGACCGTCGGTGTGCCAGACCCGACCGCTGACGGGCGAACCGATCAGCTTTCCGTCCTTGGTAATGTTCGACAGGATGAGGATTTCCGGCTGGGTCTTTTCGCTGAACTGCGAGCGGGTATAGCTCACCAGCTCGCCGAAATTGCGACTGAATTCCAGCTGCTGGTCAGGGCTCATCGACTGCCCGCGAAACAACAGGATGGTGCTGCTGATCCAGGCGTTATAGAGCGCTTCGATGGTGTCGTCACTGAGCCTGGCATTGACATCGATGCCGCGCACTTCGGTGCCGATCGAATCGGTAATGGGAACGAGTTCAAGCATGCCGCCTCCTTGATTTGCATAAGGTCAGACTTCCGTGCTGACTGTGTCTTACACCGCGACCCGGTTGTCGACGATCCAGCGGTGCATCTCCACCAACTGGATCAACAGGTGCGCCGGGCTGGCCCCGCCCGGCAGCATCGACGCGTTGAGCTGATTGGCGGCAATCTGTTCGATCAGTGCGCTCAGGCGCGGGGTGTCGAACATCCACGCAATCGGTGATTTCGGATCCGTCGCGATCCAGCGCGCTTCGCTGATCAGCACCCGGTCGTACTCGGTATCCTGAATGTGCGGGTAGGCGCTTTTCTTGCGAGACAAGGTCGTCGGCGGCAGGATGTCGTGCATCGCGGCCTTGAGCAGCCCCTTGACGCCCCCCCGGGATTTCATTTCCCACGGCACGTTCCACACATACTGGATCAATTGCGGGTCGCAGAATGGCACCCGCACTTCCAGGCCCTGGGACATGCTCATGCGCTCCTTGCGATCAAGGATCACCGACAACGGCCCGGACATGCCGAGGAACAACACTTCGCGCATGCGCGCCGCTTCTCCGGTTTCGCCGGCAAGACGCGGCACCTGGCTCAGCCAGTAGTCGTAGCGGGCACGCTCGTCCTCTGCAACCCGTTGCGCGGTGATCAGGGCAGGCGACAGATAGTCGGCCAGCTTTGGCCCATCACCCAGCCAGGGGAACTGCGCACGGGCCAGTAACTGCGGTTTGAAATAGTAGGGGTAGCCGCCGAAGATCTCGTCGGCGGCCTCACCGGTCAAGGCCACCGAGCAATTGCCACGCATGCGTTCGAACAGCAGGTACATCGAGGCATCGAACTGGCCCCAGCCGGGTAATCCACGGGCCGTGCGCGTCGCCGGAATGACATTGAGCAAATCCTGCATGGTCGCGCTGAGCGTGGTATGGCGGGTGCCCATGTACTCAGCGGCCAGCGCAGCGAAGGGTGCGTCGATGTCCGGCCGCAGCTCGGTTGAGGTGAAGGCATCTTCGTCGGAGTCGAATTTCAGGCAAAAGGTATCGAGTGCCGAGCCTGTGCCTCGAGTCGCCAATTGCTTCATCACCAACGCGGCGACCGACGTGGAGTCGATGCCGCCGGACAGCATCGCCGCGCAGGGCACTGACGGCTCGTACTGACGCGCCACTACTCCCTCCAACAGCTCGCGGACACGGCCTGCGGTTTGTTCGAAGTCGTCCGTATGCGCGGTACTTTCGAGCTGCCAATAGCGCACGAGTGCCTGGCCGCGTTCGCTGAAGCTCAACACACTGGCCGGTGGCAATTCGTGCAAACCTTGCAACGGGGTTTCGCCGGGCAGTGCCATGCGCGGCTGCAGCACAATTGCCAACGCACTTGTGTCCAGTCGGGCGGTAAATTGAGGATGAGCCGCAATGGCCGCGGGCACGCTGGCGAAAAGGATTCCGCCGTCGGTCACGGTGTAATAAAGCGGTTGCAGGCCGAGACGGTCACGGGCCAGCAACAGTTCGCGTTTCTGGCTGTCCCAAAGGGCAATGGCGAACATGCCTTCGAGGCGCTCGACGAAGCCGGGGCCCCATTGCGCATAGGCGCGGCGAATGATCTCGGCGTAGGACCAGCGGTCCGGTTCCGGGCCGAGGCCGGCGAGTTGCTGCTGCAATTGTCCGGCGTTGTAGATCTGCCCGGTGTACATGATGGCGACGGTGGCGCCGCGAATCTCGCCGATCCACGGCTGCTCATCGAAGTCGTAGCGTGAAGTCACTGTGCGGCAATGTCCCAGTGCAAGCTCCGGACCGAGCCATACCGCTTGCCCGTCAGGACCGCGCCCGGCCATTGCCGCGATCATTTGCGAGACAATCCTGGCGACCTTTGAACGAGGCAGGTTCACTTGTTGCCCAACACCGTGACGCAGGTCGACCCAACCGGCCATGCCGCTCATATAACGCTCCTTGTCGAATTACCTACCGGCAACGCCTTTATTGGCGCGACCGTTTCCATGTAGATCAATGCTGGTGGCATACAGACCGAAATAGATCGTCTCTTTTTTAATCTATTTGTTCAGTCGGGCACAAACTACTTCAAGCCATACGTTCATGACAAGTGTCTTTTTGGAAAGTCTAAATAACCAAATCAAAGGAAGTTATTACTTAAAGGCATTTGCGCAAAAAAACAATTTTCCTGTCGCGCACCAACATGGCACACACCGAAATACGCCACCTTCGAAACGCACTAAAACAGGGCGCTAACTTGTACAAACAATGTCGGCTTATACAACGGATGCGCGTAACACAGTGCAGACCGGGATATCAAAACATACCGAAGAAAATATTATCAGGCGTGTAACTCGATAATCTTCAAAGAGTTTTAGGTCAAACATTGCAAAACCTTGTGCGATCCGTTGAATTTTTTTAGTTGCCCTACTTGTCGTCAAAAAAAAATCGCTGTTATGCTCCACGGCAAGCAGCGTGGTGCCCTGTGTGCCACACCTTCACATGGAATGTGAGTAAAGGAATGTATATGGATATTCATCTGCACATCATCTATCCGTCATTAATGCTGCGCCGCCCCGACTTGATTGTGTTTGGGCGTTAGTGCCAGCGTGGCTGCCGTCAGCCAATCAGCCAAGGCCCTGCCGACTTAATCTGCGTATTTCGATCGCCATCAATGGCGTCGTCGCCAGTATTAATCGCAGGTCCGTAATTCTGCCTATTTAAATATCCGTGCATACCCGCGCCTGGCTGTTGGCGAAGTGTGCGCTGCCGTACTTCAGCACGTAGAGGGAATTATGAGCGTGAATCGGTTTGATTATTCGGCAAACCTTGCCAAGGCCACTACTTACCGTGGTTATCGCCACGCCTTCTGGCCCCCGGCTGACAGTTATAACCTGACGCTGCTCGACCTGACGCCGGCCAATCCTTGCCTGGGCGATGCCTGGCAAGAACGTCTGGACGCGCTCAAGACCGCGATTGATGAACAATGGCGCGACGCCAAGCTGCACGGAGTGCCAGAACGGACCCGTTTCAGCGATCCGCGGGCCGTGGCTCAGGCTTTGCGCGCACTGGGTGACAATCTGCAGCGGCCACAGGATCGCCAAGCCCTGCTGCTCAGGGCCAAGGCCATTGAGCACGGCTATGACGACGAAATACTCAAGACCCTGGCCGGCCTGCAAGAAGAGGTCGCGCTGGTCGCCGGGCAGTTGGCAACCTGGTATGGCAAGCAAACGGGAGGCTTGCCAAGCGCCTTTGGGTGCCAGCTCAACCAGGCCCGGCAGCGGGACGTGGAGCTGGCCATGGCGCTGGTGGATCAAGTGCCGGCGTATCTCAAGAGTCTGCACACCCACTTGCGGCTGGGTGAGCTGCCCGCCTTCGCCGCCACCGATCTGTTCTTCATGGCCGGCGAGGGCAACCTTCATCCCAAGCACGTCGCCTACTTCCTCCCGGAAGACGAAGGCGTCAAACGCTCGCCATTCAAGAAAACCTATTACTTTGCCAACACCCACGCAGCGATGGTCGAGTACCTGGCGGCGCCGCTGGCCCGACAGTTCCTCTCGACCGGCGCGCACTATGACGTGACGGCCGAACCTCTGCGCCGCATCCCGACTCTGGGCGTGCTCAGTCATGAACTCGGCCATTTCGTCCATCGTCAGGAAACCGCCTACGCGCCCCTGAACAGCGCCAATCGCTGGGCCTCGGTGGTGCTGCAGGAAGTCGCGGCGGATGTCTTCGGCATCCTGATCCTTGCCCAGGTGTGGGCGCCCGCGCTGCAGATCCCGCTCGAGCAGGTGCTCGAATATTACCTGGGTGAGTGCCTGCGTTACCTGAACCGCGGGCTCGGGCTTTTCCCCGACTGCGACGGGATGTACCTGCAACTGTCTTATTTCGTCCAGCTGGGCGCCCTGACGCTGCAGCATGGGGGAGAGCAACCCGTGCAATTGCGGGTCGATCACGGCGCCTTGCTCGCCGGCTTGCGTTCGCTGGCCCGAGTGCTCGCCGACGCCCTGCTTGCGGGCGATCCGCAGGCGGCTGTTGCCTTCTACCAGTTTTACGGACCGGCACGGCTGCAGCCGTTGCAGCCACTGCTCACTGCGCTGGCCAACGCGCCCGCGCAGTCCATCGAATACGTGCAAGAGCCTGTGCGTGTACCCACGGACTGCGACGCAACCTGCGCGCAAGCCCGCCTCTAGACAAGGAGAGACAGAGATGACGAAGCCGATGCAGGACCTCAAACAGGTTGAAGATTACTACGGCACCTCCCGCCAGTTTGGCGACAGCAATGCCACCATCTACGAGATCTGGGAACAGGGTGGCGCGTTCAACGATTCCATCACGCCGTCCACCTACAGCCCGGAATATCGTTCGCATCTTGGACTCAAGCTCAAGTCCCTCACCCAGGAAGGCGCGACGATTTTCTCCATTGGCTGCGGTAATGGTTTTGTCGAGGGTGATCTGGTGGAAGCCAAACGCCGCGTACTGGCTATCGACTTCAACGATGAAGCGGTGGCCCTGAGCCGGAAAAAAGGCGTCGATGCCTACACCGCCGACTTCTTCAAGCTGGAGCCCGGCGCCCTCGCCGGCGTCAAATCGGTCTATGCCGACGGCTTGCTCGGCCATTTGTTCCACCCCGAGCTGAAGCTCAAGCCGACCTTCGACAAGCTCAAGGAACTGAACCTGGAATCCGGCACGACCCTGGTGTTTTCCAACGACTCGCCCCGCGATCCCGATGCGTTGTTCGCGGCCCACGATAAGGTCGACGGTTTCTGGTTCATCTCCAGGGATTACCTGCGCGATGCGCTGATCGAGGCAGGGTTCAAGATCGAGGAATCCTATTACTTCCCCTATACGCGCCCGATCAGCGGCCTGCGCAATCGCACCCTGTGCGTCGCACTGGTGCCCTGAGTCGATCACGCCTGCGCCGCGAGGAGAAACCGCCGTGCCAATATCCGAAAGCTTCGCCCGACGTTTGTTACCGCTACTCGATGAGCTGACGAAGACCTACCCGACGCCCTTTCATCTCTATGACGAGCGCGCCATCGTCCAGACTCATCGAAACGTGGCGCAAGCCTTCGCCGACAGCGCGTTTCGTCAGTACTTCGCGGTCAAGGCGCTTCCCACTCCGGCCATCCTGTCTTTGCTGCTCAAGGAGGGCAGCGGGCTGGACTGCTCGTCACCGGTCGAACTGATGCTGGCCGAACGACTGGGCGCGCGGGGTGACGACGTTGTGTTCACCTCCAACAACACTTCACTCAGCGAATACCAGATGGCGCTGCAGGCCGGCGCCCTGATTACCTTTGACGACCGCAGCATGCTCGAGCGAGTGGCAACCTTGCCGGATATCGTTGCCTTTCGCGTGTCGCCCCATGGCGTCATCGCCCGGTCGTCACAAATGGGCAATGCCCGGCAATCGAAATTCGGCGTTCCCGAGGCCGAACTGATTCAGAGCTATCGCCAGGCACGCGATCGCGGTGCCCGACGTTTTGGTATCCACGGCATGATGTGTGCCAACGAGCTGTCGCTTGAGGCCGCCGTGCAGGCCGGCGTGCAGGTCATCGAGGTCGGCGCGCGCGTGGCCCGCGAGGCAGGCATCGAACTCGAATACATCAATATCGGCGGTGGCCTGGGCATTCCCTACCGGATCGACGACCAGGCCCTCGACCTCACCGCCTATGCCGAGGCGCTGAAACGCAGTTTGAAACAGGCATTCCCGCGCCACACACCCAAGCTGCTGATGGAGTTGGGCCGTTACATCAGCGGTCCCCACGGGGTGCTGGTGTCTCGGGTCATCAACCGCTGCAGCAAAGGGCGGGAGATTGTCGGCCTTGATGCCTCGATGTCGGCGCTGATGCGCCCTGGGCTGTATGGCGCCTACCACCACCTGACGCTGCCCTTCGCCGGTCAACGCGCCGAAGGCGTGTTCGATGTGGTCGGCGCACTGTGCGAGAACTTCGACAAGTTCGCCGAGGATCGCCCGCTGCCGACACCGCGCATCGGCGACCTCGCACTGATCCATGACACCGGCGCTCATGGTCATGCCATGGGCTTTACCTACAACGGTCGGTTGCGTCCGGCAGAACTGATGCTGACCGACGCTGGCGATGTCGTCGAAATACGTCGGGCCGAGACTTTTGAGGACCACACCGGCCCGGTTCAATGGCATCCCGTTAACGTCTTCAACTCCCACAAGGTGCGTTAAATGAGTAACCGTGTATTGATTGAAGAAGCGTTCGAGCGGCGTACGCAGCTGACGCCGGAAGAACTCTCGGCGCTGGTGCCGACCATCGAAGCCGGCCTTGCCGCGCTGGAGCGTGGCGAACTGCGCGCAGCACGTGCGCAGGACGGCCAGTGGATCTGCGATACCTTTGTCAAGAAGCTGATTCTGCTGTCCTTCCTGACCCGCGAAAATGCCGTGGGCGAAACCAACCCCGGACGGCCGAAAAGCTACGACAAACTGCCGCTCAAATTCGAACAGTGGGACGACGCAGCGTTTCGTGACGCACGCATCCGCGTGGTCCCCGGAGCGGTCGTCCGGGCCGGGGCGTACATTGCCCCGGGCGCCGTGCTAATGCCGTGCTTCATCAACATTGGCGCATACGTCGGCGAAGGCACGATGATCGATACCTGGTCGACGGTCGGTTCCTGCGCCCAGGTCGGCGCACGCTGCCATATCTCAGGTGGCGTGGGCCTGGGCGGCGTGCTTGAACCCATCGGCGATAACCCCGTGGTCATTGAAGACAACGTTTTCATCGGTGCCCGCAGCGAGGTCGCCGAAGGTGTCATCGTGCGCAGCGGAGCGGTGATCGGCATGGGCGTCTACCTTGGTGCTTCGACGCCAATCGTCGACCGCGCGAGTGGCGAAGTGCGCTTCGGCGAGGTGCCGGCCAACGCGGTAGTGATTGCCGGTAATCGCGCCGACCCGAAACTGCCCGGCGTATCGCTGGCCTGTGCGGTAATCGTGAAATACGTCGACGAGCGCACGCGCTCGAAAACTGCGCTCAACGACCTGGTCCGAGAGCTCAGCCGATGAACGCCGCAGGCAATGCTTTCGCCAGGCTGCACGGCCTGCTGGATGGCCTGCCGCCAGCGCCTGGCTTGCCGGTCATCGCCCTGCACCTGGGCGAAAGCAGATTGGGCGACCCGACACCACTGCTGGCACCGTTGTCTGAACTCAAGGAGTGGACCCGTTATCCGCCGCTGGCCGCGACGACGCAACTGCGCGAGGCCTACAGTCACTGGTTGCAGCGCCGCTTTGGCATCGCCGCCAGCCTCGGCAGCTCGATTGCCATCGAACCCACCCCGGGAACCAAGCAGGCGATCGCCACGTGCATCGCCCTCGCGGTCAGCCGTGCGCGGGCACGGGGCGTCGCGGCGCCGGTAGTGGTGTTGCCCAATCCGTTCTATCCCACGTATGTCGCGGCCACCGAAGCCGCAGGCGCGCAGGCCCTGTTCTACGATCTGAGCGATGGGCAACTGGAGGCGAATCTTGCTGCCCAACTGGCATTGGCCGGCGACAGCGCCGCCGCTCTGGTGTTGTGCAATCCCGGCAATCCGCTGGGCAACATCCTCGCCGCCGATACGCTGGCGGCAATCAGCCGACGGGCCCACCAGGCCCAGGCCAGTTTACTGGTCGATGAGTGCTACACGGATCTGGCCTGGCATTGCGCGCCGCCCGGCTATCTGAGTCTGGTCGAGGCCGGCACGGTCGCGCCTTGTCCGTACGTGGTGCTGCACAGTCTGTCGAAGCGCTCCGCCGCGCCAGGTTTGCGTAGTGGTTTCATTGCCGGCGACCCACAGAGTGTTGCCGCCTACGCCGGTTTCAATCGCGCCTGTGGGGTGTCGCTGGCTTGGCCGACGTGTGCGGCCTCGGCCGCTCTGTGGCAGGACGACGTCCACGTGCAGCAGCAACAGCAAGCGCTGCAACGCAACTGGGACATGGCCGATGATTGCCTCGCCCAGGTGCCTGGTTATCAGCGCGCCGCCGCCGGTTTTTTCCTCTGGCTGGCCGTCGCCGATGGTGAGGCGACAGCGCGCCGATTATGGACCGAGCAGGGTTTGCAGGTAATGCCCGGACGCTATTTGTGTCACGCCGACAGCAACGTCAGCAACCCCGGAAATGGCTTCGTACGCCTTGCCCTGGTGCATCAGCCATCTGTCATGCGTGATGCCCTGCTGCGCCTCAAGGCGGGGCTGACGGGCCATTAGGTCCGCGCCAGGTCAAGCGTGCACAACTGCGTCCACCGGCGATCTGGCGGATGCGCTACCGATTCAGATCACTGCGGACAGGAACAGCAACATGGCAATCGCAACGGATTCAGCGCTGCAAGAACGTATGGTCGGCTGGCGTCGCTGGTTGCATCAGCATCCAGAGGCGGGTTTCGCCGAGAACAAGACCAGCGCTTTCATCGCCGAAACACTACGCAGTTTCGGCCTTCAGCCTCATATGGGCATTGGCGGGACCGGTGTAGTCGCGACTATCGAAGGCGAGCAGCCCGGCATCGAGATCGCCCTGCGCGCCGACATGGATGCACTGCCCATCCAGGAGGAAAACACGTTTGCCCACCGCTCACGCCATGACGGCTGGATGCATGCCTGTGGTCATGACGGCCACATCACGATGCTGTTGGGCGCCGCCAGCCGCTTGTCGGCAGATCGCCGCTTCGCAGGCAAAGTCCACTTGGTGTTTCAACCGGCGGAGGAAATCGGTACAGGGGCCAAGGCAATGATGAACGCTGGCCTGTTCGACAGATTCCGCACCGAATGCGTGTACGGCCTGCATAACTGGCCAGGTCTGGAAACCGGCCGCTTCGTGGTGCATCACGGTGCGGCAATGGCCGGTGCCAAGCCCTTCGAAATTGTCGTCAGCGGCTGCGGCTGCCATGCGGCGATTCCCCATCAAGGTGCTGACCCGTTGCTGGCGGCGGCACACTTGGTCACGGCATTGCAAAGCATCGTTTCGCGCAATATCGACCCGGCCGACGCACTGGTCCTCAGCATCACCCAGTTTCACGCCGGGCATACCCACAACATCATTCCCGACACGGCCCGCCTTACCGGCACCCTGCGTTACTTCCGCCCTGCCGCTGGCGACATTGCGTCGCGTCGAATGGCCGAGCTGGTCGAACAACTGGCGGCCGCAATGGGTGTGCGTGCATCGCTGGAATTTTTCCAGTTCGGATCGCCACCGGTGATCAACAACACCGAGCATGCAGAACACTGTGTGGTCGCCGCCAGTGCCGTGGCCGGTCGGGAAAACGTCGGCACCGCAGTGGCACCGAGCATGACCGGGGAAGACTTTGCCTTCATGCTCGAACGCAAACCCGGCGCCTACATCTGGATCGGCAACGGCTCGGCCGAACGCGGCTGCTCATTGCACAATCCGCGCTATGACTTCAACGACGAGATCATGCCCATGGGCGTGGCCTATTGGGTCGCCCTCGTCCAGCACCGATTACAAGGATGAGCAGTTGCCCCGTTTTGTGGGAGCAACCCCGCTCCCACAAGGGACACCAGCGTTCCGGCTTCAGGCCTGGGGCAGTTTTCGGAAGCCCACCGCCAGACGATTCCAGCCATTGATGGTGTTGATCGCAACGGTCAGATCGACCATTTCCCTGGGCGTGAATTGCGCGGCGACGATGTCGTAATCTTCGTCCGGGGCATGGGTCAGGCTCAGTTGCGTCAGCGATTCGGTCCACAGCAACGCCGCGCGTTCGCGATCGCTGAAGAACGGCGCTTCGCGCCATGCCGTCACTGCGAACAGGCGACGCGGGGTTTCGCCGTCCTTGATCGCATCGCTGGTGTGCATGTCGATGCAGAATGCGCAGCCGTTGACTTGCGAGGCGCGCAGCTTGACCAGCTCGATCAGGCTTTTTTCCAATGGCAATTTCGAGACAGCGGTTTCCAGCGCCATCATCGCTTTCAGGGCATCAGGGGACGCGGTGTAGAAATCGGTACGAGGCTGCATCTGTGGCTCCGGGGTTGCGAATGAATGTGCGGCTACGTTAGCCCCGGGCCGTGGTTCGGCAAATAGCCAATTGTGCGCAAGAACAGTAGGCCACCGGCATCGCCATCGACCACTCGTCACTCACCCGGCACCAAGGGTTCAGCACGCCAGACCAACATCAGGTAATCCCTTTATCAGGAGATGCACCATGACTATGCGCACACTCACTTCGGTATTGCTCGCCGGTCTGCTCGCTGCGGGTTCGGCAGCAACCTTCGCCGCCAATGACAGCACCGACGCCACCGGCACCAAGTCCGGCGCCACCAGCGGCTCGACCATGCCGCCGGACAATACGCCGGGCTCGCCTTCCGGTGGCAGCGGGTCTGGCGGCTCGAACAACGGCAGCAAATCGGGTACCGGCTCAGGCACTGGGATGGGCACCGGGACAGGCACCAATGGCGGCGCCAGCAGTTCCGGCTCGGGCGCGGGCGGCGGCACCGGTTCGGCCGGCGGTGGCACAGGCGGTGCGGGTGGCGGCACGGGCGGCTGAACGAACAAGAGCCATCCCAAGTAGCCTGTAAACGAAGAAAATCTACTGTGGGAGCGAGCCTGCTCGCGAAAGCGATTTGTCAGTCAATAATGATGCAAGCTGACACACCGCATTCGCGAGCAGGCCCGCTCCCACAGTTGGAATGTGTTGTTTCAAAGATCAGCGATCCGAGCGCATCAGCGCGGCAAAACCTTCCTCCGGCGAGAACACCGCCGCCCTGTTGCGGCCGGCATTTTTTGCCTCATACAACGCCGCATCCGCGCGCCGGATAAACATCTCCAGGCTGTCGTTACCGTTCGGGATAAATGAATAACAGCCCAGGCTCACGGTGAGATATCCGGTGGGCGAACCACTGTGGACGATGTGTTTGTCGATCACACTGCGCCGAATCTGCCCGGCAATCGCCAGCGCGCCGTTGATGTCGGTGTCCGGTAACAGCACGGCAAACTCTTCACCGCCGTAACGCACCGCCAGGTCCGACTTGCGCTGGCAACACGTCTTGACCACCTGCGCCACTTGCGCCAGGCATTGATCGCCGGCGACATGCCCGTAGGCATCGTTGTAGCGCTTGAAAAAATCGATATCGAGCATGATCAGGCTGACCGGACTGACCTGCCGTGCACAGCGGGCAAATTCGATTTCCAGCGAGCGCTCGAACAAGCGCCGATTGGCCAGGCCAGTGAGGCTGTCATGGGTCGCGATCTGCTCCAGCGCCCGTTGCGCCTTGCGCAGGTTTTTTTCAATGCGCTCACCGTTGCGCACTTGATGGATGAACACCCAACCGAACAGCCCCACCCCAAGGATCACCAACGCAACGATCACGCTGGACTGAAACGCGCGCTCCGACCAGCCCTGCAGAATCGTCTCGCGCGAAGTCGCCGCGGACACCACCAGCGGATACGAAGCCAGTTGCCGATAGCCATACAACCGGGTAACGCCGTCGACCACCGACTCGAGCATTGCCGTGCCCGCCGTCGCGTTCGGTAGCAGGCTCTGATAGATCTCGCCGTGGGCCACCGAGGTGCCGATCAGTGATTCGTCGAAAGGCCTTCGGGCAAGCAAAGTGCCGTCGGTCAAGGCGAGAAACATGATGCCGCTGTCGTCCAGGCTGAAACTTTTGAAAAACCGGTCGAAGTAGGACATCCGGATACCGGCCAGCAGCACGCCCTGAAAATTGCCGACGCGGTCGTTGATGCGCCTGGACACCGGGATGATCCACTCGCCGTTCTCGCGACTGCGAATCGCTGGACCGATGTGGGCCACGGTCGAGACATTCTGCTGATGGAACTTGAAATATTCGCGATCGGCCACGCCGTTGCCACGGGGCAGATCGGCGAAGGACGTAAGGACCCATTGCCCCTCGCGATCGAAAAGAAACAGGCCGTGCAGTTGCTCCAGCTGCTGCGCGCGGCGGGCGAAAACCCTCTGCAGACGCGGTCTCTGCGCGGCGCCGTAACCATCGTCCTGAATCCAGTCGACCAGACTGGTCAGCACCAGGTCCGCCGCCATGATCGTGTCCTCGGCCTGCTGCGCCATCGCCCGCGTCAGGTTGCTCGATGCCACTTGCGCCACCGCCAGGTCCTGACGCCGCGACTGCTCCAGTTGCAGATACAACAGACCGCACAGGCACAGGCTCACGGCAACGATAAACAGCACCGCCGCTTTGCGCAGGGGCAGGCGCTTGAGCGCGCCGGGGGCCTGATGCGGATCTTGAGGGGAGATAGGCAAAAGCATGTCCTGGGCAGGTACGACAGGGGCGCGAGCCCGAAACCCTTATGTTTGTGAGCGTAGCCCACCGGGGTGTACGGGGCAAACGCCCGCCTCCCGCCCAGTTATATCGGCGCGTTGTCCGTTTGGATGATCGCTGTTTGCCAATTTATTTGTGGCTGCTTCAACGCCAGTCAGTTGTGCCACAGTCGACGCATCGCGCTGCGTAGATGTGCCTGGGCACTCTGCGCATCGCTCGCGCGCATTTGCTCGCAGGCACGTTGCGCGATCGTGTGGGGCACCGGTTTCAATTCGCGCTGCGTGGCCATGGCCAGCAGTTGCACCTGCGCGGCGCGTTCCAGGTAATAGAGATCATCCCAAGCCTGGGCGATAGTGGGCGCGGCGACGATCACACCGTGGTTTTTCAGGAACAGGATATCGGCATCGCCCATGACCCCGGCGATGCGGTCGCCCTCGGACTCATCCAGCGCCAGGCCGTTGTAATCTTCATCCACCGCTGTGCGCCCATAAAACTTCAGCGCGGTTTGCCCCAACCACAACAGCGGCGGTCCTTGCAGCAGGCACAACGCGGTGGCGTGCGGCATGTGCGTGTGGAAGGCGACTTTCACCCGAGGCAGCTGTTTATGCAGACGCGCATGGATATAGAACGCTGTCGCCTCGGGTTCGCCCGCGCCGTCGACCACGTGGCCATCGAAGTCGCAGACCAGCAGATTCTGTGCGGTCACTTCGGCAAATGCGTAGCCGTACGGGTTGATCAGAAACAGCTCGTCATGCCCCGGCAGCATCGCCGAAAAATGATTGCAAATGCCCTCCTCCAGTCCATGCAACGCCGCCAATTGAAAGCACGCGGCGAGTTCGTGACGGGCGGTGACGATTGCCTCGGTCTCAAGGTTGAGTGTCGATGTCGACCGGGGCCGAACGCTGTCGCTCAAGGTGTGCGCCATGGCAATTCTCCTTACATCCAGCCGAGGGATTTGAACAGGGGCAGTACGTGATCAAGCGCGCTCAGCGTTGCGTCGGGGCGATAGTCCGGCAACAACTGACGACCGGTGCCGCGATCGATCCAGACGCAGCGAAAGCCCATGTCCCGCGCTGCCGTGTGATCGAGCATGGGACTGGCGCAGATGTGCACTGTTTCATCGCGCGTCACGCCCAATTGCTCATGAGCGTAGTCGAACAGCCGGGCCGCGGGCTTGTAGGCGCCGGCCTGTTGCGCAGTGATCACACGGTCGATATGGCCGCCGAGTTGCGCGACGTTACCGGCAATAATCGCGTCATCCGTGTTGGAGACGATACACAGTTTGAAGCCCATGGCTTTGAGCTGCGCGAGAGTCTCGATCACTTCGGCAAACGGCGGCATCTTCGGGATTGCGGCGGCCAGACGCTGACTGTCTTCGGCCAGGCTCGGCAAACCCAGTTCTTCCAGGGCCAATTGCAGACCGAGACTGCTCAGCTCGCGAAACGAACGATGCGGCGGGGTTTGTTCGAGACGGTGTTCGTGACGGTCGTACACTTCAATCAATTGGTTCGCGTCGACGTGGTGCTCGCCCTTCTCGCTGAGGATTTCCCCGACGACGGCCTTCAGGCCCTCATCCCACTGGATCAGCGTGCCGTAACAATCGAAGGTCAGCCATTCGGGGCGTGGCGTGTTGGTCAGGGTCATTGGTCGGTTCCTCGGTGGTGAGGGTTTCAGCTTATGAGCGACCGGTGATAGCGTGAAATTAAATAAACAGACGACTGTCAGTTGCAAAACCAATATCGAGAACACCGCCATGCTGGATCTGGAATTGCTGAAAACCTTCGTTTGCGTGGTCGACGAAGGCAGCTTCACCCGAGCCGCCGAACGGGTACACCGCACCCAATCGACGGTCAGCCAGCAGGTGCGAAAACTGGAGGATCTGGTCGGCCATGCTTTGCTGCTGCGCGACCGCACCGGGCTGAACGTCGCCGTCACCGAACATGGCGAACTGCTAATCCACTACGCCCGCCGCTTGCTCGCGCTGTCCGCCGAAGCCACGCAAGCGCTGGCCAGCGAGGTCGACCTGGAGGTGCTGCGCATTGGCATGCCGGAGGACTTCGACGCCCGGCGCATGGCGCTGATCCTCGCCGGTTTCACCCGCAGCCATCCGCAGGCACGCCTGGAAACCCTCAGCGGCATGAGCCTCGACTTGCGCCAACGCCTCGATGCCGGCGATATCGACATCGCCCTGATCAAACGCGAACCCGACAGCGGCCCGGCGTGGGCGACCTGGCCGGAACGGCTGGTGTGGGTCAAAGGCGCCGAGTTCGATACGTCGAGCGGTGTACTGCCGTTGGCGCTGTTTCCCCAAGGCTGCCTGTATCGGCAGCGAGCGATTCGCCTGCTGGATATAGCCCAGCGACCCTGGCGGGTAGCGTTCGGCAGCCATAGCCTGACCGGGATTCAAGCGGCGGTGGCATCGGGATTGGGGATTTCAGTGCTGCCGGTCTCGGCGGTGCTGCCGGAGCATCAGCTGTGTACGGACTTGCCTGAGTTGGCGCCGACGGAACTGGCGTTGGTCAGCCGCGAGGGAGTGTTGAGTGCGTTGCAGCGTGGGCTGGTGGAGTTTTTGCGCGGGGAGTTGGGGGTGGATGCGGGGGGATTTGCCTGAGATCCCCCGGTGGGTTATTCGGGTTTGTTGATTTCCCGCAGCAGGTCGGCGGTGGGGATGTTCATGGTGTTTGAGTAGTAGGGTTTGTAGCCGTAGGCGGTGATGACGACTTTGCAGGGGACTTGGGTTTTGTTGGAGAGAAGGTTGTTCATCTCCACATTTGTCAGGTTTCTTTCTGAACTTCGGTCGCTGGAAGTTTCGCTAATGAACGCCCGGGTGAAGTAGGAGAATTTCGCGCTATTGGCTTCAGTTTTGTCGGATCTGATCAAGCCGAATGCAGAGAATCGAATGCCTTTGCCGACCGAGAAATCTTGGTCTTCAGCCAAAGCGCACTTGAGCATCCCTGAAATCATGCCTTCCTATTCGCGCGGCCGCCAGACCATCGAAATTGACATTTGGCGAGCCGCTGACGATCGGGTTGGTGCCGTGTCCCGGCAACGGGCAGACGGTGGGGTCGGTGACGCGGGCAGCGGGTTTTCCGCTCATGAACAGCTCCTTGCGGTGTGACGTGAAGATCCTTTAGGGCGCGCAGCATGCGTGAATTTGCAGGCGCTTCAAACCTTCAGATCGAGTAGGAGGCGGATTTACATCCGCCGTCCTCTCACACCACCGTACGTACGGTTCCGTATACGGCGGTTCAGGTTATGCGGCTAAGCCGATTGATCGTATCCAGTATTGAGATAAGGCCCAGCGCATCCCATTGTTTCTTGGGCAGCGCCCGATTCATATGGGATGCTCCCGAGTTCCACCAAGGGCCTCGGCCATTGGAGGCCGAGTGACAGGCCCGGGCTTCGTTGAGCCCAAGACGCATCAAGTTGCGAGCCCTCGTAGAGGGCAGCTTCCAGTGGCGCCACACGACACAACGAAGTTTTCGACGTATCCATCCATCAAGGTTTTCAAGGGCGCCTTTGCTTTGACTGAGCCTGAAGTAACCGGCCCAGCCGCGCAGTACAGGGTTTAGTTGCTCGATGACATCCGACAACTTTCGACCCCGCGCTCCACGCAGCAAATCTCTGAGTCGGTCTCGCAAGCGACCCAGACTCATCGTCGCCACTCTTAACCTCGGCTGCCGATGCAAGCTCATCCCATAGCCCAGAAAATCGCAGAACCAAGGCCTTGCCACGCGGCTCTTTTCCCGATTCAGCACCAGTTTCAGGCGCTGACTCAGGAAACGCTCAACGCCTGCCAACACTCGTTCGCCAGCACGACGACTACGCACGTAAATGTTCGCATCATCGGCATAGCGCACGAAACGATGGCCCCGCCGTTCCAGTTCGCGGTCGAGTTCGTTGAGCAGGATGTTCGACAGCAACGGCGAGAGTGGGCCGCCTTGCGGCGTCCCCTCCTGCCGTCGGCTGACGAGTCCGCCCAACATCGTTCCCGCTTCGAGGTAACGACGGATCAGCGTGAGCACACGCTTGTCTTCGATTTGACGCTCGATGTAGGCCATCAATATGTCGTGATTGACCCGATCAAAGAATTTCTCCAGATCGAGCTCCACGCACCAACGGTAACCTGCCGCCACATGGGTACGAGCGGTTTCGATGGCTTGATGAGCGCTTTTACCCGGACGAAAGCCGTAACTGTAATCCGAGAACAGAGGGTCGAAGATCGGCGTGAGCTGTTGCAGCAGAGCCTGTTGGATCAGACGATCCACGACGCCGGGGATACCCAGCCGTCTTGTCCCGCCTTTGGGCTTGGGGATGTCAACGGCACGTACACCTTGTGGGTGATACTCGCCGGCCAGCAACCGAGTCTTGAGAGTCGGCCAATACTGTTTCACGTAGCCTGCCAACTGGTCGACCGTCATGCCGTCGGCACCCGGCGCGCCCTTGTTGCTGACTACGCGTTGATACGCACGCCTGAGGTTGGCGGGTGCAAGCACCCGCGCCATCAACGTGTCCGGCTCCGCGTTCGTCCACGTCACAGACGCCGCCGATACCTGTGCGCTGTCAGCCGTCATCCTCGGATTCTGTCCGGGACTCGGAGTAACAGTCTTCTCTGGGAGAAATTTCTGCATTTCGGTATTCAACGAGACTCTGACGCCTACTGGCGGCATAACCTGTTCGGCCCTTGGTGACGGGGTTATTCGTCACTTACTACGGCTTCGGCTGACTTCTGCACGCTCATCCCGTCGCCTCTCGACGCCCGGTAGCACAATGGCAAACGTACAGATCTCCCAGGGTAATTCGCGCGACCTTCCTGCTTATGCCTGTCGGATCTACGTCGTAGCGTTCCGTGCAAGTATTGGGCTTTGACGATATGCGCCGTCTTACCCCGCTACGCCGCCTAATCCGCTTCCTGTTCGTCAGGCCAGCATTTTGCCTCGGGCTTCCTTCAGATTCGCGGTCACCCGCGACACCCTTGCCTCTGGCTAACACTTCCCCTTGCCGGGTGTGTAGAGGACTTGCACCTCCAAGTCACCAGCGAGGCCACCACAGCCAAGCTGGTTGCGCTTACGCGCAACGCGCCATGCCTGGCGCACGCAAAAAAACAGGCGCTCAGATGAGCGCCTGTTTTGATTGGCCGTTACCCATGGCTCACCGCGCCGGGGGCACCCGGATGTCCCCCGCCCGGCACTGATTCTTCACGCCTTTGCCGCACGCGCCGAACTGCAAATCCTTGTCCATGCACACCCGCACTTCCGACAGCTGCGGGCCGCTGCAAATCACCGCAATGCCGTCTGCCGGGATGCCCGGGTTGGCCTTGCGGAACAGCTCGGCAATTTCTTGCGCCTCGAAGTAGTACGAAGAACTGAACGGTTGCAGTTCTGCCGGCACGTTCACCGCCGCAACGGCCTGGTCGGATTTGTCCAGATAGCCCATCGCGCCGAGGCCACTGCAGGTGCCGTGCTTGGACCACTCGTGATCAAGGAGTTTTTTCGTTGGAAACAGCGTCAGCCCCTTGTTGGTCTCGGCGGCCGACAATCGGGTCAGCGGCGGGCAGGATTGCGGCCAGCCGCCGCCGGCATATTGTGGCCACAGGCCGTGCAGGACGAAGCCGTAGCCTTTGCCGGTGCACTGCGCATCGTCTTTGTGAGTGAGGCAGAAAGTCGGCGACCAGGACAGCGCCAACAGGTAGTAGTCGAACACCCCCGCCACCGATTCCGCCTGCACTCTGGATTGCGATTGACGCGCCGAACTGATGCCGATGCTACCGATCGTCAGTGCGATCACTGTCAAAATTGTAAACAGCTTTTTCATGTACCCGTTCCTTGGGAC
This sequence comes from Pseudomonas sp. SWRI111, assembly GCF_014268555.1. Classification (NCBI taxonomy): domain Bacteria; kingdom Pseudomonadati; phylum Pseudomonadota; class Gammaproteobacteria; order Pseudomonadales; family Pseudomonadaceae; genus Pseudomonas; species Pseudomonas sp. SWRI111. The sequence continues at coordinate 89,378 of NZ_JABWQQ010000012.1, forward strand.
GCCAGCGTCCGTGGTTGTCGTTGCCGGCCAGACTTGGCCAGTGCTGATTTCGACACGCTTGTATTGCAAGCGCATGACGCAAGGCAAGGCTCTGCGCCGTGCAAAGGTCTACGCTGAACAGGCAGACATCCAACAAGGGAACCGAAATGAGTAAAGCAGACGAACTCGCCGCCAAACTCAAACAAACCCGGCACACCCAGGCCGACGACCGTACCTGCGCTGCGCTTGAGGTAGATTGCTGGCCTGCTCAGGTGTACGCCTTGTACCACCGCATCGAGGCCTGGCTACAGCCAGTCACCGAGGTAGGACTGAAGATTCGGCGAATTCCTACGCACGTTTGCGAGACTTCACCGGATGGCGAATCCCATGATTACGCCATCGATCAGTTGGTGATCGAAGCCAACCACCATAGCCTGACCTTTGATCCGATCGCGCGGTTTACCGAGGACGGCTGCGGCCGCGTGCAGATCAAGGTGCCAGAGCGCGATCAGTCGTTGCTGCGCACGGTGGATGAACATGGCGAAAGTCACTGGTGGTTGCAGACCGTTGAAACCGGGCAGGAGCTGGATGCGATTGCCCTGACGGAAAACAACTTGCTGCAGGTAGTACAGCAAGGTCTGGGTCTGTAAAGGCCATCGCGAAACTGACAAAACTGTAATCCCCCCCTCAGCCAACTGAAAGCTGGCACTGGTTAGCCTCCCCGTCATGGGTCAAACAAGGACTTCCAGCGCATGTCTTCCACCACGTCTCGCCGCACCTTCGTCAAAGGCCTTGCTGCCGGCAGCCTGCTCGGCGGCCTCGGCCTGTGGCGCACGCCAGTCTGGGCGCTGAACGGCGCCGGGCCGCTCAACGAGCTGAGCGGTAATCAGTTCGAGCTGTTTATCGGCGAAACCGCGGTCAACTTCAGCGGTTCCCCGCGTACCGCCATGACCATCAACGGTAGCCTGCCCGGCCCGCTGCTGCGCTGGCGCGAAGGTGACACCGTCACGCTGCGGGTGCGCAATCGGCTCTCGGCCAGCACCTCGATTCACTGGCACGGCATTTTGTTGCCGGCAAACATGGACGGTGTGCCGGGCCTGAGTTTCCATGGCATCGAACCGGGCGGCGTGTACGTCTATCAATTCAAGGTTCGGCAACACGGCACCTACTGGTACCACAGCCATTCCGGGCTTCAGGAACAGGCCGGTGTCTACGGACCGCTGGTGATCGAGGCCAAGGAGCCGGAGCCCTTCCAGTACGACCGCGACTGCGTGGTGATGCTCAGTGACTGGACCGACGAAGACCCGGCCAGCCTGATGAAGACCCTGAAAAAACAGTCCGACTACTACAACTTCCACAAACGCACCGTCGGCGACTTCATCAATGATGTCGGGGAAAAAGGCTGGGGCGCCACCGTCGCCGATCGCAAAATGTGGGCGCAAATGAACATGAACCCCACCGACATCGCCGACGTCAGTGGCGCCACGTACACCTTTCTGATGAACGGCCAGGCGCCCGATGACAACTTTACCTGCCTGTTCCGCCCTGGCGAAAAACTGCGCCTGCGCCTGATCAACGGCTCGGCGATGACCTACTTCGACGTGCGCATTCCGGGGCTGAAAATGACTGTGGTGGCCGCCGATGGCTTGCACGTCAAACCGGTCAGCGTCGACGAATTGCGCATCGCGGTAGCCGAAACTTACGACGTGATCGTCGAGCCTGATGGTGACGCCCACACCGTGTTCGCCCAAGCCATGGACCGCAGCGGTTATGCGCGCGGCACCCTCGCCACACGCGGCGGATTATCCGCGCCGGTGCCCGCGCTCGACCCGCGTCCCCTGGTCAGCATGGACGACATGGGCATGGCCGGCATGGACCACAGCGGCATGGACATGAGCGCCATGGACCACTCGGCCATGGGGCCGATGCAATCGCATCCGGCCAGCGAGACAGACAATCCGCTGGTGGACATGCAGGCCATGACCACCGCGCCAAAACTCGACGATCCCGGCCTTGGCCTGCGCAACAACGGCCGTCGCGTGCTGACGTACGCCGACCTGCGCAGCACCTTCGAAGACCCGGACGGCCGCGACCCGGGCCGCACCCTCGAGTTGCACCTGACCGGGCACATGGAGAAATTCGCCTGGTCGTTCAACGGCATCAAGTTCTCCGACGCCGAACCGTTGCTGCTCAAGTACGGCGAGCGTATCCGTCTGGTGCTGGTCAACGACACAATGATGACCCATCCCATTCACTTGCATGGCATGTGGAGCGACCTGGAAGACGAAAACGGTAATTTCCAGGTGCGCAAACACACTATCGACATGCCGCCCGGCAGCCGCCGCAGCTACCGCGTCACCGCCGATGCCCTCGGCCGCTGGGCCTATCACTGCCATCTGCTGTATCACATGGAAACGGGCATGTTTCGCGAAGTGCGGGTGGAAGAATGAGGGGACCGACCATGACTCGATTCAGCGCGTTTTCCCTGCTGCTCATCGGCGCCCCAGCCCTGGCCGCCAGCGACATGCATGGCGTGGACCACAGCCAGATGCCCGGCATGGACCATTCGGCCATGCAAAGCATGGACGACGGCATGATGCAGCCCGCCGCGCCCGCCGAAAGCCGCACGCCGATCCCGCCACTGACCGACGCCGACCGCGCTGCCGTGTTCACCAGTCCCGGCGGCCATCAGGTACATGACCGCGTCATCAACAGCTATTTCCTCGCCGACAAACTCGAATGGCAGGACGCCGACGACGGCAGTGCTCTGGCCTGGGATCTGTCCGGCTGGATCGGCGGTGACATCGACCGGCTGTGGCTGCGTTCCGAAGGCGAGCGCAGCAACGGCAAGACCGAAGACGCGGAAATTCAGGCGCTCTGGGGCCATGCGATCTCGCCGTGGTGGGACGTGGTCAGCGGCGTGCGTCAGGACTTCAAACCCGGAGCCCCGCAAACCTGGGCCGCGTTCGGCGTGCAGGGCATGGCGTTGTACAACTTCGAGGCCGAAGCCACGGCATTTCTCGGTGAGGGCGGCCAGAGTGCGGTGCGCCTGGAAGGCGATTACGACATCTTGCTGACCAACCGGCTGATCCTGCAACCGACCGCCGAACTCAACGTCTACGGCAAAAACGATCCGCAGCGAGGCATTGGCTCCGGGCTGTCCAACACCGAGGCGGGCCTGCGTTTGCGCTATGAAATCCGCCGCGAATTTGCGCCTTATATCGGCGTGACGTGGAACCGCACCTACGGCAACACCGCCGACTACGCCCGCGACGAAGGCGAGGATCGCAGTGAAGCGCGCCTCGTCCTGGGCGTGCGGATGTGGTTCTGATTTCCCTCTAAAAACAAACCGGAGACTTGCATGCGCACCTTGATCACCCACCTCCTGCTTGCCAGCGGATTGCTCCTGAGCAGCCTCGCCCAGGCCCACCCGAAACTGCTGTCATCGACCCCTGCCGAAGGCGCGGATGGCGCCGCCCCCGGCAAGATCGAGCTGCGCTTCTCGGAAAACCTCGTCACACAGTTTTCCGGCGCCAAACTGGTCATGACCGAGATGCCCGGCATGGCCCACCCGCCGATGCCGATGAAAGCCAAAGTCAGTGCCGGCAGCGACCCGAAAACCATGCTGATCACCCCGCTCGCGCCATTGCCTGCTGGGACCTACCAGGTGCAGTGGCGCGCGGTGTCATCCGACACGCACCCAATCACCGGCAACGTCACGTTCAAAGTGAAGTGAGCGATGGATGAACTGGCCAACATCGTCCTGCGGTTCGCGCTGTATGTAGATTTGCTGCTGTTGTTCGGCCTGCCCTTGTTCGGGCTGTACAACGTTAATGCGGCGCTGCGGTTTCAACCGCTGTTGCGCAGGATGGCGTTGATCGGGGCACTGCTGTCAGTCGCAGGGCTGGTGATGATGACCCGCACCATGAGCGGCGAAACGCAGCTCGCGGCGCTCTGGCCGCATCTGCAAATGATGCTCCTGGAGACGGATGTCGGGCTGGCGTGGGCGCTGCGGATGACGGCGCTGATCATCGTGCTGTTCCGGCCGCGTGGGTGGAGTGCCTCGATCGCCAGTGCAGTCGCCCTCGCCTCTCTGGCCTGGAGCGGACACGGCGCGATGGATGAAGGGGCGGTGCGATTCTGGCATTTCCTCAGCGACATTCTGCACCTGCTCGCGGCCGGAGCGTGGCTGGGCGCGATGCTGGCGTTGCTGCTGATGGCGCGGCGGGTCGGTGACACCCATATTCGGCGGCTGGCCGAGGCGGTCAAGCGCTTCGAATGGATGGGCGCAGTGATCGTGCTGACCCTGACGATCAGCGGCGTGGTGAACTACTTGTTCATCGTCGGCCCGCGGCTGTTGCCTGGCAGTTATGGGCTGCTGCTGGCGATCAAGGTTCTGCTGTTTATGGCAATGCTGATGCTCGCCGCGTTGAATCGCTTTCACCTTGGACCGTTGCTGGAGCGCTCGTTACGCGACGGTCAACACCTCATCGCAGCGACCGCGTTGAGGCGCAGTCTGGTGGTGGAGCTGGTCACGGCCCTGCTGGTCGTGGCATTGGTGGCGTGGCTGGGTACATTGAGTCCGGAGCCGGGATGACACCCGGGAAGGGCTTTCACTACACTGGGCCACCTTCCCTCTCAGAAGTCCGATCTCCATGACAACACCAAAAAGCACGATGATCGCCTGCGCTCTGCTGACCCTGGCCACCGGCGTCCACGCCGAGCCAAGCGCCAGCCACCTCGACCGCATCCAGCAACAAGGCCAACTGCGCGTCTGCACCACGGGCGACTACAAGCCCTACACCTTCAAGCGCACCGACGGTGATTTCGAAGGCATCGACATCAGCATGGCCCGCTCATTGGCCGACAGCCTCGGCGTCAAAGTCCAATGGGTGCAAACCACCTGGAAAACCCTGATGCCCGACATGCAGGCCGGCAAATGCGACATCGGCATGGGCGGCATCTCGGTCACGCTGGAACGGCAGAAAAAAGCCTACTTCAGCAACACCCTCGACACCGACGGCAAAATCCCGCTGGTGCGCTGCGCCGACCAATCCAAGTACCAGACCATCGACCAGATCAACCAGCCGGACGTACGCCTGGTCGAACCCGCCGGCGGCACCAACGAAGCCTTCGTCCACGCCTTCCTGCCCAAGGCACAACTGGCCCTGCACGACAACGTAACGATCTTCCAGCAACTGCTCGACAACAAGGCCGACGTCATGATCACCGACGCCTCGGAAGCGCTGTATCAGCAGAAGCTAAAACCCGGCTTGTGCGCGGTCAATCCGCATCAGTACATGCAATACGGCGAAAAGGCTTACTTGCTGCCGCGCGATGACATCAGCTGGAAACTGTATGTCGATCAGTGGCTGCATTTGAGCAAAGTCACCGGTAAGTACCAGAAGGCTTTGAGTGAGTGGATCGCCGTGCCTGCGGCGCAGTAAAGGCTAATCGTCGTGCAGCATGCCGGAGCTGTATTGATTCAGGCTGCTGCCGATATTGTTGCCGCCGAAGTTCAACGTATTGGCATTACGGCTCTGCGGCGACAGGCAGTCGCCGGAGAAGCAACTGGTCGTGGTCAGGCCTGCCCCGCCTGAACAAGCACTCAGCACCGATACCGCTGCAGCAATCAACAGCACCCTGACGACATGAACGTTCATCGCACGATTCCCCTCTGGATGAAAAGCGACGGTCTTGTCCGAGCATCCTGCGCCCGTACCGGGCGCGCCAACATGAAATTTGCTTGGTCGACAGCACCGGTTCAGCATCTTCTGAGCTGAGGGCGACAGCGCCATACCGAACGCAGAAATAGCGTCCCAGCCGGATGGCCTGATTCACGGTAACTTCTTCGTTTTTTAGCGATTTCCAGCAAGCCGTAATGACTGCCTGACAGAGGAATTACCGGTACTTTGCTTGTGTTTTTTCTCGAAAGGAGTCGAAACCATGCCAAGTGAAAGGCTAAATTTGACTACAAACTGGAATAACTTCGAGCCAAGTCTATAATCCTAAATCTTTAATGTAGAACATCAGGTGGCATGGATTACATTACTTGATATTTAATCATGCTAACTTTACTAAATCTGATCGATGGGAGCGCTATGAGCGGATTTTATGTTAAAGGACAAAAAATATTATCCACAACTGCCCGAGAGGCAAAAAAATTTAGCCGCATAAAGATTGGAACCAGCAGCAATGCCATTTTCAGCGGCCTCTTGCGAGATGTATTGCAAGCATCATGTGAAAGAAAAGGCCAGGCACTACTTTTTATTCACCAAATATGTTCAGATCACTTGCGACTACCTATCTGAAATTGACAAAACTAAGGCCAGCTCTCTGACGTTGGATAATGCAATTCAAAAAACGGCAACACATCAGGTTGGCAAGGGATCCTATGATGCAAAGTATTATAAAGGGGATGATGGGAGTGACACCGGATCATCCAATAGGAGGTTTGATGCAAAAGCTATCGATATTTTGAATAGGCAATCTACTGGTCAGATCGATACTGTTGCGGCTCATTATAATAATCTTGGTCTCAGCCCTAAGTTCGTGAGCATCATGCAAGAAATTTTAGGTGAACACCCTGACCGCAAGGTTCTGAAGAAGCTTAATGAAGTTTGTATCGCGTTGTGCGCGGGCACTAGCATTCTCCCAAAGGAAATAAACCTTGGTCCTGAGAAGATTATGGATAGGCTTCAGCGCGAGCACTACGAGTATTTTCAAAAAAGCGGAGGAGCGTTCTTCTCGCAAGAAAGCATTGAAAGTTACGTCGACAAAGGCACGGCTCAAATTTCAAATTGGGGAGGTCGTGATCACAAAGGTACCGAGATAGGACAGTTGATGGAACCGTATAAAGCCGGCCTGGCTGAAACTCGGATTATTCTTTTCTCCCAAGCGATGAGGTCGATCGAATACTGCCTCCAGGACATGATAGAAGCTGAGGATTACACCTTAGGCTCAAGCCTCGATGATTTGTCGGACCGATACCTTCAGAAAACCGGGTCAGGTAGTAAAGGAATACGGGTACCCAGACATGAGAGCGTTCAGAAGTTGATCGATGAGTTTCAGGTCCAGCGCAGGATAAACAGCGGTGCCCTATTAGGCCCAGGGTCCACGGTGGCCAAGTGATTCGTTGCAGTAACTACCTGATTGAGAAAGCAATGGGGACAGATTCATTTATCTCCTAATATGAGCAACAAATCTGTCCCTTTCTATTGCTGGCGAAGCGTGTTAAACGCCAGCGCACCGAGCTTAGAAAGACTCGACCGGTTTTTTGGTCTGCTCAACAAGCTTGTTTTCGTCAAGTTTCGGGAAAGAAAACTTGATCATGATGACCGATTCCTCGCCCTCACCCGTGACAATCAGATCAGCCCCCCTGACATTCGCAGGCGCGGCTGCCATCAAACCAGAAACGCTAGGTGTCCCTTTGATCGAGGCGGCACCCTCAATGAACGAGTAGGTTAGATTATTGGCGTTTAGAGCGACACTTTCGTAGTTGGTGAGTTTAGCGGTGTACTCATCCTTGTTTTTAGCTTTTGCCGCCAGATCGACGAGATCCAGCAGGGACTTGCCGTCAGCCAGTGCGACCAGGCCGAACGACTTGGCCAGCGCACCGATGGCACGCCCGAACAGTTCACGCTCATAGGGCGCGAATAGGGAAACCATAATCAGCTTGTCATCGCTGAATACCAAGGCAGCGGTGAATTTCTGATCAATGAAATCCACGTCATCAATACACCGGGCGGGCCCGCCCACCTCTGACGAGCAATCATAGTAACCGCCAGCCTCTGTGTATTTCGCGATTGGCGTGTCGTAGCCGTAGCTCTTGAACAGGTTGTCAGCTGCAACGGCACTCTGCATAGCGCCCACGAGACCGCCCAGGCAAAGCACTAACGCATGGATTTTTTTCGACATGGATTCCGTTCCTACAAGGATGTGGATATTGATAGCCACATGCTATCAATCCTCTCGCGGTTTTGTCTCGCTCAATCCAATGCACGTTGAGCAAGGTCAGCAGATCCAGAAATCGGACGCTGTAAACCCACTCTGCCATTCCCGCCCCAAGCCCACTCCTCCCATTCCTGATAAACTCCCCACCTCCCAGCCACACCGATGTAGTTCCCCCAATGTCCCCTATTCCCGCCACACCCGCGCCACTGTCCCGCCGTTTTTCTGTTGCTCCGATGATGGATTGGACCGACCGCCATTGCCGGTACTTCCTGCGTCTCCTGTCGAAAAATGCTCTGCTCTACACCGAAATGGTCACCACCGGCGCGCTCCTTAACGGCGATCACGAACGCTTCCTTCGCCACAACGACGCCGAGCACCCGCTCGCTTTGCAACTGGGCGGTAGCGTCCCGCTGGATCTCGCTGCCTGCGCCCGCATGGCGCAAGAGCACGGCTACGACGAGGTCAACCTGAACGTCGGCTGCCCAAGCGATCGCGTGCAGAACAACATGATCGGCGCGTGTCTGATGGGGCATCCGGAGTTGGTGGCTGATTGTGTGAAGGCGATGCGCGATGCGGTGTCGATTCCGGTGACGGTGAAGCATCGGATCGGTATCAATGGGCGCGACAGTTATGCCGAGCTGTGCGATTTCGTCGGTACGGTGCAGGATGCCGGGTGTACAAGTTTTACCGTGCATGCGCGGATCGCGATTCTGGAGGGCTTGTCGCCGAAGGAGAACCGCGACATTCCGCCATTGCGCTATGACGTGGCGGCGCAATTGAAGGCTGATTTTCCGCAGCTGGAGATTGTGTTGAATGGTGGGATCAAGACGCTGGAAGCCTGCCATGAGCATTTACAGACGTTCGACGGTGTGATGCTGGGGCGTGAGGCTTATCACAATCCGTATTTGCTGGCGGAGGTCGATCAGCAGTTGTTCGGCAGTCCGGCGCCGGTGATCAGCCGCGCCGAGGCGTTGGCGCAGCTGCGTCCTTATATAGCCGAGCATTTGCTGGCGGGTGGTGCGATGCATCACATCACCCGGCATGTGCTGGGCCTGGGCACCGGATTCCCGGGCGCGCGTAAATTCCGCCAGTTGTTGTCGGTGGACATTCACAAGGCCAAGGATCCGCTGGCGCTGCTGGATCAGGCGGCGGCGTTGCTCGAAGGGCGTTGATGCCCTCCTGTCATTCAGTCAGGCGGCTTGGGCCGCCTGGCTTGCACCTCAAGCCGCCGCAGCCGCGGTCCAGTTCACCCAGCCAAACAGCCACGTTGCCAATATCAGCAAGCCAAACCCGATGCGATACCACGCGAACGCGGCGTAGCTGTGGTTGGCAATGAACTTGAGCAGGCCGCGCACGGCAATCATCGCGAAGATAAACGCGGTGACGAAGCCCAGAGCGAAAACCGGGAGGTCGTTGGGCTGGAACAGGTCGCGGTATTTGTAGCCGGAGTACACGGCGGCGCCGACCATGGTTGGCATGGCGAGGAAGAACGAGAACTCGGTAGCGGCTTTGCGCGACAGACCGAAAAGCAGGCCGCCAATAATGGTTGAGCCGGAGCGCGATGTGCCGGGAATCATCGCCAGGCATTGTACGAAACCGATCTTCAGCGCGTCGGACCAACGCATGTCGTCGACGTGCTCAACGCTTACGACATGGTTGCGCTGCTCGGCCCACAGCATGACGATGCCGCCCACGACCAATGCCACGGCAACGGTGATCGGGTTGAACAGGTATTCGTGGATCGTGTCAGCGAACAACACGCCCAGGATAACCGCCGGAAAAAAGGCGATCAGCAAGTTAATCGTGAACCGTTGTGCGTTGCGCTCCGTCGGCAAGCCTTTGACGATCTCGAAGATCTTCGGACGAAACTCCCAGACAACCGCAAGAATGGCCCCCAACTGAATAATGATGTTGAACGCCATGGCGCGTTCGCCGCCGAACTCAAGCAAGTCAGCGACAATAATCTGGTGACCGGTGCTTGAGATGGGCAAGAACTCGGTCAGGCCTTCTACCGCACCTAATATCAACACCTGGAAAAGGGTCCAGAAATCCATTAATCCTCCGTCAGAGCGCTCAGGGCGAGCGACCGGGCAATAACACTCAGGGGTTGAGTATCTAAAGTCATGCAAGTAGTTCTTTTGGCCCGGAAGGATAGGTCTTATGAAATGCCACACTCAAGCCATGTTAATAATCGTCGGCCGACGAACTACTCAGAAAAAATTTATGTCTATGTAGTAAAAATATTTCAGCAAAGATATAAAGTGTGACTTGGCTCACATTCTTCCTGGATGGCCATTCAGTGGCAAAAGGACATAAACAAAGCCATCGCAATAGACTCAGAATAGTGGCACCATTGCATATCGCCATCATCTAGGCAGTAGTTCACAGCTTCGCGGAAATCAACTAAAAGCTTGAAAAGCTTAATTATTGTTAGAAAACTCGCGAGCCACGTCTAATTTCCGCGTAAATGTTACCAATTGTCAGTCACAGATGAGAACCGGTGCTTTAACATCCCGATGTCAGCACTAATTCGAGTCAAAGCATGATGCTCTCAGGGAACTTAGCGACTAGAAGCCCGCGCCCGACAAATGACGAACCTGGTGTTCTCACTTTGGGTCGTACCCGTGGCGTGGCTGAACATTTTAGAGCGCTGGTCGCCCCGCACGTGCGAATCGATATACCGCTTGAAGCCAGCGAATACACAGGCAACTTCAACCAGAATGAATACCTGGGTTCGTATCGCGCCATCTTCCTTGTCATCGATAGCCCGCAGGCCCTTGAAGACAATCTCGCCCTGGTCGAAAGCCTGCGTAGCGACAACTTGAAACCGCTGATCTGCGCCGTCATAACGGGCCGTGGCGCCTTCAACAAGATCAAATATTATCTGGCCGGCGCGGATGCCTGTATCAAGCTCAATACCCTTTCAGACGACACTGCCGACTTGCTGGCAGAGTTCTTCAATAGTGAAGAATGGCAACGTGACATCAACTTGACGCTCGACCCGACGCGTATCTGCCTGATGAGCACCAGCAAGAAACTTGACATCTCGTTTGCCGAAATGAAGATCCTCGAAGCCTTTGCGCAAACGGGTAATCACATACTGAGCCACGATGAAATCGCCGGCATCATGGGCCTCAACACCAATTTCTACGATCCTCGAGCGCTGGAAAAATCAATCAGTCGCTTGCGTGGAAAAATCAAGGAGATGTATGGTACAAACGCGATTCAGAGCATCCGCGGCTACGGCTATCGCCTGATGCGGGGCCTGATATCGACTGCCTGATTCACGGGCAGCCAATCCCTTTTGCATACGAACGAAGGATCGTCTGATGCAACTCTATAGCTCCAGTTCTGCTCCACGCCTGTCAGAAATCATGCTTTTGAATGAGCGCGACTACACGACCCATAACAATAAATCCATAACATAGCAGCAGTTCGAGTGGAATTTATCGAGGGCCATCATTCGGCCCAACCCTGCCTATCGATTACTTCCGAGGAAGTCATTGCTCGCCTGCCGATTTATCTTTTAGCCAATTTTGGTATGTATTTAGGAGAGAGACATGGAAACGAGTACAACCCTCCCAAGAAAATATTTTGTTGTCGTGGCGCACAGCTCAACGTCGCAGCGTGAACTGGAGAGCATCTTGTCCAGTGAACGTTTCAACTCGTTTGGCACATCGCAGGCACAAATGTTTGTTGAAGGTGTTGCTTCGCCCTCTTCCGCCCCAACGGTCATGGAGTTCAGTTACCCAAGCCTCAGTCGAAAAAATGTTGCACGCAGCATCGAACATGATACCCAGCGCATACTGGCCACGCTTGAATCCGAATGGCGAGCCGCGCAAACAGGCAATCCCTTTCACAACATCCCGGCATTGACTGGACATAACAATCCAATGCCAACCGCCATTGAAAGTGATGTATCCGGCAGCGAAACCTGGCATCTCGACAACGCTCAGGGTGCATTGGTCAAAGACAGTGTCGAGATCAGCCTGACTGGCCTGGAGACAGCACTGGTCAGAAAGATGCTGACTCACGAAGATCGCGTTGTCAGTCGCGACGACCTGATTCTGAGTATCGGTCGCGAACCAGAGCAATACCGCGGGCTTGAGATGTGCTTGAGCCGATTGCAGGACAAGTTTAAGAGCGCCAGTAACGGCGAACGGCTGTTTCGTGCTGTAAGAAACCGCGGGTATTGCCTCATCCAGGATATCGTCGCGTAATCACCTTCGACACTCCGAATAAAGCAAACAGATATAAAGTGCGACTACAACAACAAGAAGAGCACTCTGTTGGCTTCACCTCCCCTGATTACCCAGCCACCTGCCTCCACCCCTCCAACAGTAACAAATACAACTGCCTTTATTCACCCCCCGCTCCACGACCTTTTCTAACAGCTCAGCTATTTAACTATTAAAAAGTTGGCACTGTGCCATCTTGTTAGAACTCGTCAGACACCCTTCCCGTCAATAACTTAGTCTATTGACTGACGACAGTTCGACATATCGACGTTGTTACCTCAGGACACTCGCTAGAACAAAAACAATAAGTCTGCATAACAAGTCGGTTTTCAACTGTTGAAACCTGAATGGACGTCTTTTGGGGATATCGTATGGATCTTTCTCTCAGTATCAATCGAAGCACGGGCCTCAAGGGACTGACCTTTTGGGGCCAATGGGCGCTGGCACAGGGCTTTGTGGTAACGCTGTTGTTCATACTCGCCGAGCAGCACACCGGGACGGTCGCGTTCTACTACCGTATGTGCGCAACGCTGGCCGTTCTGGCATCGGTGCCGGCTTACACGTTTAGCGGCGTTTATCGTAAACGTGATAATTACCTGACCGGGCTGGGTCGGCTGTTCATGGGGTGGTCGATGACCATGGCGGCACTCGCGTGCATCGCCTTTGTCTGCCAGGCCGATGAGTTGTTTTCCCGCCAGGTGATCCTGAGCTGGGCGGTCTACGGCTTCCTCGGTCAGGCGTTTCTGTACGCTCCGCTGCATGCGTTTTCCAAGTACTACCAGCGTTCGCGGAAAAGCGAGCACAGGACCCTGATCGTCGGTACCGGCGAACTGGCACTGGGCTTGGCGAGGAAACTCAGCCAGTTGGAAAACCTGCCGCTGATCGGTTTGGTCAGCAACGGTGACACACCGGTTCTCGCATCGGATGCACCGCGTGTCGTGGGTGCGCAGGACGAGTTGCTGGAACTGATCGAAGCGCACGACATCCGTCGTTTGTACATCACCCTGCCGCTGTGCGAAGCGGCGAAAATCGAAGCGATGTATGTCGATTTGCTGGGTGCTAACGTCGATGTGGTGTGGGTCCCGGACTTGAACAGCCTGACCCTGCTCAATCACTCGGTGAAAGTAGTGGATGGTCTGCCGGCGATCTACCTCAATGAAAGTCCGCTGACCAGCCGTCCGACCGCGGCGTTGAGCAAAAGCCTCGTGGAAAAGACCGTGGCGTTCCTGGCGATCATCGCGCTGAGTCCGATACTGCTGCTGATTGCCCTGGCGGTGAAGATCAATTCCCCCGGCCCGGTGTTCTTCAAGCAGGATCGGCATGGCTGGAATGGCAAGGTGATCAAGGTCTGGAAGTTTCGCTCGATGCGTGTTCACGATGACCGCGAAGTGAAACAGGCCAGCCGTAATGACTCGCGTATCACCGCTGTCGGCCGCTTCATCCGCCGCACGTCGCTGGACGAGTTGCCGCAACTGTTCAACGTGCTGCAAGGGCACATGGCTTTGGTCGGCCCACGCCCTCACGCGGTTGCGCACAACAACTACTACTCGGGGAAAATCCTCGCGTACATGGCGCGTCACCGGATTAAACCGGGCATCACCGGGCTTGCGCAAATCAGCGGTTGCCGTGGTGAGACTGACACGCTGGACAAGATGCAGAAGCGCGTCGAGATTGACCTGCAGTACATCAACAGCTGGTCGTTGTGGCTGGATCTGAAGATTCTGGTGAAGACGCCATTTACCTTGCTGTCGAAGGATATTTACTGAGGCACAGTGCTTCGGGTCGCAAGGGGACGAAAGTCCCCTTTTTTGTGGGCGGGATTTGGGTAAACCGGTACCGAGTACAGGTACGAACCCTGCTCACGGAAGCGGTAGGTCAGGCGATGGAGGTGTTAAATGTGCCAATGCCTTCGCGGGCAAGCCCGCTCCCACAGGGATTCAGGTCATAGCCAGGATCTGCGGCGTGACGCAAGACCCTGTGGGAGCTGGCTTGCCAGCGAAAGCGGTGGGCCAGGCAATGGCGATGTTGGATGTGCCAATGCCTTCGCGAGCAAGCCCGCTCCCACAGGGTTTTGGGGTTGAGCAGTAATTTTCGCTGAGACAGATAGCCAATGTGGGAGTGAGCTTGCTCACGAAAGCGGTGGGTCAGGCAATGGAGATGTTGGATGTGCCAATGCCTTCGCGAGCAAGCCCGCTCCCACAGGTTTGGGGTTGAGCAGGGATTTTCGCTGAGGCAGATAGCCAATGTGGGAGTGAGCTTGCTCACGAAAGCGGTGGGTCAGGCGATGGAGATGTTGGATGTGCCGGCGCCTTCGTGAGCAAGCCCACTCCCACAGGTTTTGGGGCTGGATCCAGAGTTGCGGCGTGACGCAGACCCTGTGGGAGCTGGCTTGCCAGCGAAAGCGGTGTGTCAGGGCATCAAGATGTCAACTGACCGGACGCTATCGCTAGCAGGCTCACTCCTGCAATGGTTTTGTGTCGGGCTTGGGAGGCCAGCGCTTACTCAGTGATTTTCTCGAAGTTGCGATAGAACATGTCCCCTTCCCGGCTATCGGTCATCGAGTGCAGTTGATAGCTGCGATTGAGCCTCGCGCCGCCGTCACGGGTCAGCGGGGCCCAGACCAGGTTGGCGCGGCGCATGGTCGACATGCTCATCATCTCGTCGAACGGGATCGACAGGTAGAGACCTTTGTCGAAGCTACCTTCACCGTACTCAGCGCTGCTGGCCGTGGTGATCGTCGCCCACGCCCCCACACGCACGCCGTTGAAGAACTCCCGCGAAATGTCCACGGTCGTGCCCCAGTCGCCGGCCAGGTAGCGGCCAACGCTGACCGCGGCCAGCGTGTCGAACGGCAGGTCGGTGTAGCCAGTGATGTGCCCGGTCACCACCGAGTAGTCGCGCAAGGCGAATCCCTGATCGAAATCGCGCTGACGCACCCAGTTGATGTCCGCCCCCAGCGACCAGCGTTCGCCGGTCGGACGGAACAACACTTCACCGCCGACACCGGCAAACATCGACTCCAGGTAACCGCCGTAGACCATGCCGTACAGGTCTTTATCCAACTGCTCGGCGTGGCTGACCTGAAATAACGGCATGGTGGTATTGGAGGTGGTCAGGTACTGACGCAAGTCCGTGCGCACACGGGGCAAACCGCTCGGCGCGTCATAGCTGAATTTGTCGAAGTTGTTCGCCAGGTTCGCGCTGAGCAAGCCGCTCCACCAGGTGTTGCGATTGAAGCGATACTCGGCATCGGCATCGGCACTGAATTGATAGAGCAAGCCGTCCGGGCCGCCGACGTTCTGTTTGA
The DNA here is from genome assembly GCF_014268555.1 of Pseudomonas sp. SWRI111. NCBI lineage: Bacteria > Pseudomonadati > Pseudomonadota > Gammaproteobacteria > Pseudomonadales > Pseudomonadaceae > Pseudomonas > Pseudomonas sp. SWRI111. The sequence continues at coordinate 104,855 of NZ_JABWQQ010000012.1, forward strand.
AGCCCAGCCCCACGCCATAGCTGAAATGCTGCGGCGCTTCGGTGTAGAGGGTTTTTTCGTTGTGCGGCATCGCCGGGTTGATCTCGGTGGTGCGGTGCAGCGACAGCAACGGCTCTTCGTTGTTGATCACCTCGCGAAAGGTCTGGCGCGGCACGCTGGTTTCTTCCAGCGGCAGGTCGTAGCGCTTGTTGACCACGGTGAACCAGTCGATGTCGTCGTTGACGCTGTTATCAAGAATCCGGCTCGCCCGCCCGACGGCCTTGGGCGAATGGAAATAACGCTGCTGCTCGCCATAGACGATCAGCTCGGAATCGCGCTGGCTGATGCGCTCGACCTTGTAACCGGCATTCTGCTGCAAGCGTTTGGACACGTCAGCCCAGTCGACCTGCTCCATTGTCTTCGTCGGCGCTTTTGCCGGCAACGGTTCCGGCGTGGGGTCGTAGGTTTTGGCGGGCGCCTTGCGGCTGACGAAGTTGGTGTGGAAAGTCACACCGAACATCGCGGTGTTGCCACGTTCCCACGCCGCACTGAGATCGATCGAATCGGTCACCTTGAACACCGCGCCGAGGTTGATCGGCGAGTCCTGCTTGATCTCGTTGTCCTTCGGTTCGTTTTTGTAATCGTTGCCGTCGAATTCCAGCTTCAGGCTCAGGCGATCCCAGGGCGTCTGGTAACTCACGCCGCCGAAGAACGACGGCCGGCCACGAAAATACGAACCGGCATTGACGTCACCGGTGCCTTCGGTTTCCGGGCGGGTCTTGAAGCGCTCGCTGGCAAAGCCCAACGGGTTATCGAAGTCGCCACGGTTGCCGATGTAGCCCCAGGCGATGCCCGCGCTGAAATCGAAATTGTCGTAGCGCTTGTTGGCGACGAAAAACTCACTGGAGAACAAACCGGTACCACCGATATCTCGGAAGCCCAGCGCCACTTCCGGCGCCCAGTGACTTTCTTCCCACAGCCGGACTTTGGCATCGACCGCCTTGTCCTTATAGCTTTGGCTGCCGCTCAGGGCCTCCGAGCCGTAGGGCCGGTTGGTGATCGCGGTGTAGCGAAACGAGCCTTCGAGCCAGTCCAGCGGCTGCAACGACACGCTGTAGCGACTGTAGGGGTCGGTGCGGTTGGCATTGACGCTCAACTCGCCGGCCGGGGCCATGCGTGCGGTCGGCGTCTGCAGCAGACCGGCGCCACCGAAGTCATTCTGGGTAATGCGCGGCTCGGCATGAGCCAGACCGCAAGGCAATAACAACACAGCTGCAAAACGTAACTTCAACGAACCACCTCGGCCAGCTGCGTGGCAATGAATTCGGCCAACTGCTGATTCAGTTCAGGAAGAGGCGGATCTAGATCATCATTTTTAAGCGGTACAAGAATCTTGCTGCCGGCCACCGGAAACTGCCCACTCTCGCGATTCCAGTGCGCAATGCCTACGCGCCGTGAAACACCGTTGGGCTGAATCAACCACAGGTAGTCGGCTTCGGCGTCGGCCAGAATCGTGCAGCCTTGCAGGTATTCACGGGCCTCCAGCAACGGCTGGTAGGGCAAGTGGCACGGCTCGGCGACCGCGCCCAGCACTTGAACTTCGTCAACGCGTTTGGGGTAGATCAGGCGATCGCCGTCGTCGAGACGAATGTTGCGGGCGAAACCGACTTCCAGCGCCACCGGGTCAAGGTCGGCGATCTGCCGCCCGGTGACCGGCATTTGCCGCACTTGCTCGGCCATCCGCTGCGCCAGCGCCGCCCTGCTCGGCCGGTCGAACAGCGTGGCCATGCGCTGCAACACGTCGAGATCAAACAACACGCCGACCTTGAGCCGCGTCTGCTGTTCCACCAGCGATTTGCGCAGCAACACGCCTGCCAGCCAGTACCCTTCGGCATTGGGCACAGCCTCGCTGATCACATCGAGCAAGCGCCCGCCGGGTGGCAACTCGATCGCCCCGGGGTTGGCGACATCGCCGGAAACGGTGACGGCTGCGTGACCCGTGCCGCTCAGCAGCATCAGGCACAACGCTAAATAACCGAGGCGCTTCACGGCAGGTGCCTGCGATCAGGCGTCAGCTGTACGATTTTCACGCGCAGTTGCGAGGTCAGTTGCTGCTCGCTCTGCACGATGAAACCGTCACGCGGATCGACCCAGTAACGATTGGTCGCGCGCAGGCCGATGGCCGGGGCGTCAATCTGCTCGTCGATACGCAGCACGGTATAGGCCTTGTCGAGGATCTCCAGGGTTTCGCTGGCGCGGCGGGAGAAGCGGCTGTTGACGATGACGCCGACTTCCTGGCCCTTGTACAGATCGATCCAGCGCCGTGTGGCAAAACCATCGGCGACGTGGTGCAGGCCGTGTTTGAACGGCGCGTCATCGGCCAGCCGCGTGCCGTCCAGATCGCCTTCCAGGCCCAGGCCGATACTGCGTACGGCGAGGCCGTTACGCAGTAGCAACACCTGTTTGCCGGACGCGACCCAGAACTGCAGGTCCTCACGTTCGCGTACCAGCGCCAGTACCCCGGAGCCGGACGGCGTGGTCAGTTTCAATTGCGGATAGTTGACCCCGGCCACTTCGGCGGGGCTCACCTCTACTTCGTCGGGACCGACGGCCGCTGCCTTGAGGTTGTTCAAGGACGCGCTCATCAACGGATTACAGCCGCACAGCAATAAGGCCGCCATCAGGCAGACGCCCGCTTTCAAAGTCTTCACAGTCGGGCGGCCTTATTTGCTGTTGTTACTGTATTCGCTCCAGTTCTTCGCAGCGGAAGCCCCGGTACCGACAATCGACGCCGACGGCACCAACTGGCTGATGAAGCGGTTCCAGCGCGTCACGTTGGCCGGGCCGACATATACAACGTCCTGCGGGCGAACCTGGAAGTGCGAGGCGAGTGCCATGGCGGTCGGCGATTCGGCTTCGAGCTGGTAGATCTTCGCCGGTTCAACATCAAGGTTTTCCACCCCGCGAATGACGTACACCGCGTTGCCGTTGGAGGTGGTCTGGCTCAAACCGCCGACCGAACCGAGCACATCGGAAAGGTTCATCGTCGCCGTCTTGAAACTCAGGGCACGTGGCTGGTTGACCTCGCCCATGACGTAGATGCGTTTGTTGTCGTTGTACGGCAGATACAGCTGATCGCCGCCCTTGAGGAAGACGTTCTGCAACTCGGAATCCTGCTGGTTGAGCGAGTCCAGATTCAGCGGATAGACACGCCCGTTACGCGTCAGCAGCAACCCGGACAAGTCGGCATTGTTGGTGTCGATTCCGGCGGAACCAAGCGCCTCGACCACGCTCAGCGGGTTGGTCGAGATCGCCTGCGGTCCGGCCTTGGTGACCGCTCCGGTGACCACGACTTTCTGGCTGGCAAAACGCAACACCGCGACATCCACCTGCGGCTCGGCGATGAACGCCGACAGCCGTTGCTCGATGTCCGAACGCAGTTGCTGGATGGTCCGGCCAGCGGCCTGGACTTCCTTGATGAACGGGTAGTAGAGCGTGCCATCGGAGCGCACCAGGCGGCCGTTGGCATCGATCTGTTGCTGCGCGCCGGACGGGGCGGTCAGCTCGGGGTGGTCCCAGACCGTGATGTACAACACATCGTTGTTGCCGATGCGGTATTCGGCCGGGGTCGCCAGCAATTCCGGCGGCAACGTCTCACGCTTTTGCGTGGCGCGGTTCATGGAAATCAGCTTGGGCGTGATCGGAATCAGCTCGACCCGGCTGCTTTCACTGGCGCCCTGGCGGGTGATGCTGCCAGTGCTCAGGTATTGACCGGGGGAAAACATGCAACCTTGCAAAGCGAGACTTGCCAACATTAAAAGATAAACACTACGAGTCATAATGGCACTACGCTATTCAAGGGCGAATCCAAAAACAAAGTCACCCGACTTGCGTCGGGCGACCCTGTACTGCACTAACAAATATTCCTGTTAGTTATGCGTGCCGGTTGTACCGGTGGTACCCGTCGTACCGGTGGTACCGCCATTGGCACTGCCACCGCTGTTGGACGCCGCTACAGCACTGGCAACCATTGCAGTACTGGCAGCGGGCGCTTGAGAAGCCGCCACACTGCCACCTACATTGGTTACCGCTGTCAGCGGCGCTTCAGCGGCGGCAGCCCAGTTGCTCAACATCGTCAACAGGGCAACTGCCATCACTTTTTTCATAACAACTCCTTTCTAACATTCGACCTGTTAAAAAACCGGCCTGAGTTAGAGTTGGTAGCGTTCAAGTCCGCCACAAGCGCGAACAAGATCCGTTGTTCTCTCACAGTCTTACCCAACTGATAAAAGTCGAACGGCAGGTTTATATCTACGGACTTGTAAAAGGCATTGCCAGTGTAATTTCCCGACGTTATCTAACAACCTGACTGAAAATAACATTGGGCTAATTGGCCATCATTGCGCGTAACCGTTGGGATGGTTCGACTGCCATCGCCAGGTATCAGTGACCATGTCCTGCAAACTGCGCGTGGCTTTCCAGCCAAGTTCTTTCGCCGCTTTCGAGGCGTCGGCAAAGCTCTCGGCAATGTCACCGGCACGGCGCGGCATCATGCGATACGGCACCGGCCGGCCGCAGGCCTGTTCGAAGGCATGCAGCACTTGCAACACGCTATAGCCATCGCCCGTGCCGAGATTCCAGGTGTGGATACCGCTGCGCTCGCTGATCGATTGCAGGGCTTTCAAATGCCCGTCGGCCAAATCGACGACGTGGATGTAATCGCGCACGCCGGTGCCATCGACCGTCGGGTAGTCGTTGCCGAAGATCGACAGTTCGCGCAGGCTGCCGACCGCGACCTGGCTGATATACGGCACGAGGTTATTCGGAATGCCGTTGGGGTCTTCACCCATGTGTCCGCTGGCGTGGGCGCCAATCGGATTGAAGTAGCGCAGCAGCGCAATGCTCCAGCGCGGCTCGGCCAGGCTCAGGTCGCGCAGCACGTTCTCGACGATCAGCTTGGACTGACCGTAGGGATTGGTCGGATTGCCCGTGGGGAAATCCTCGCGGATCGGCATTTGCGCAGGCTCACCGTATACCGTCGCCGATGAACTGAAGACCAGGCGAAACACCCCCGCCGCCGCCATCGCCTGGCACAGCGTGATACTGCCGCCGACGTTGGTTTCGTAGTAGTCGAGCGGCTTGCGCACGCTCTCGCCGACCGCCTTGAGCCCGGCGAAATGCAGCACCGCGTCAATCCGGTGCTCGCGAAAAATCCGGTCAAGCAGCGCACGGTCGCAGACATCGCCGCGGATCATCCACGCGCTCTTGCCGCAGATGGCTTCGATGGCGTGCAATGCCGCATCGCTGCTGTTGCAAAGATTATCCAGAACAACAACTTCATAACCTGCTTCGAGCAGTGCAAGTGTGGTGTGCGAGCCGATATAGCCGGCGCCCCCGGTGACCAGAATTTTCATAGCGCGGTCCGTCATTGGTAAGTACCCGGTAGCGTGTCAAGCCTCATGCAGTGAATGTGTGTGGCAGTCCACATAAACAAGGCGACAACAACCTTTAACAAAATTAGTTCAACCACTGGTAATAAATATTTTTCCGGGTCAAACTCTGTTGGCGGATACTTATTAGCATTCCCTGCGCACTTACCACTATTAGCAGATGCCGACTAAAAATAACTAATAATGCTCTGACCGACATCGCATAACATTGCAGTATTTAACCGCGACTGCGCATTGCCATTAACAACCTGGCTACTGTATTAAAGTAGCCCTTCAATCATCATTGATAACTTGCAGCCGGTTCTTTCGGCTTGCAACCGTCGCCTGTGTTCCATGACTGTCCAGGATGTTTTTATGATTCGTAAATGTTTGTTCCCCGCTGCCGGTTATGGCACGCGTTTTCTGCCGGCCACCAAAGCCATGCCGAAAGAGATGCTGCCGATCGTCAATAAGCCATTGATCGAATACGCCGTTGAAGAAGCGCGGGACGCCGGCCTGCAACACATGGCCATCGTCACCGGTCGCGGCAAGCGTGCGCTGGAAGACCATTTCGACATCAGCTACGAACTCGAACACCAGATCCGCGGCACCGAAAAAGAGAAATTTCTCGCCGGCACCCGTGAGTTGATCGATACCTGCACCTTTTCGTATACCCGCCAAGTGGAAATGAAGGGCCTGGGCCACGCCATTCTCAGCGGTCGCCCGTTGATCGGTGACGAACCCTTCGCCGTGGTGCTGGCCGATGACCTGTGCCTGAACCTGGAAGGCGATGGCGTGCTGACCCAGATGATCCAGCTGTACAAGAAATTCCGCTGCTCGATCGTTGCCATCCAGGAAGTCCCGGCGGACCAGACCCACAAGTACGGGGTGATCGCCGGCGAGCTGATTTCCGAGGGTATTTACCGGGTCAACAACATGGTGGAAAAACCGGCGCCGCAAGACGCCCCGTCGAACCTGGCGATCATCGGTCGCTACATCCTGACGCCAGACATTTTCGACCTGATCGCCGACACCCAACCGGGCAAGGGCGGCGAGATCCAGATCACCGACGCGCTGATGAAACAGGCGCAGAACGGTTGCGTGCTGGCCTACAAATTCAAGGGCCTGCGCTTCGACTGCGGCGACGCCGAGGGTTATCTGCAAGCGACCAATTTCTGCTACGAGAACGTGTACCTCAAGGGCCGCTGAGACGGCTTTCACTCACAACAGGCGGACAACCATGAACATTGCACAACATTCGACAGAGATTGAACGTGAGGTAGACAACCTCGGGGTGATGAGCTGGTTGTCCCGCCATCAACCGTTGCCCAGCGCCAATGAATCCTGGCTGGGCACGATTCTGCTGGTCGAGCGCATCGGCGTGTTTCCCGCGTCCGGCGATATCCGCCGGCCGATGCGCGATCCCTATCCCCTGCTCGCTCACTTGAAGCAACTGTATGGCGAGCAGGCGCTGGAAATGGATGACCTCGATGGGCTGAAAGTGATTTTCAGCGACTGGCGCTTCCGCGTGCGCCTGTGCTGCAACGACCCGGCGATTATCATCAACGTGGAAACCCGTTGCGATACGCGGTTAATGCCGCAGAAGCTCGCGGAGTTGCTGGGTGTTATCGACGCCTTCAAGCACGACGCCTGATCACTTTGGCTTCACGCCAATCCATTGTGGGAGCGAGCCTGCTCGCGAAAGTGGTGGGTCAGGCAATGGAGATGTTGGAGATGCCAATGCCTTCGCGAGCAAGCCCGCTCCCACAGGGATTCAGGTCATACCAAGGATTTGTGGTGTGGCTCCCACATTCAGATCTTCACGGCAGCACCGCACTCAGGATCGTGACCCATGATCCAGCCATAAAAATAATCGGCAATCACCTTGCCGCCCGTGGCCGGCAGCGGATGAATCTTGTCCGGGCCGATCATCGCGGCTGCGTAGCGTTTGACGTCGGGACCAAACGCACATTGCAGGTTGGCGTAACCCAGATGCTGCTCGCGCGCCCAGGGTTCGAGTACCTGCGCATACGCCGACATTGGATAGGCGCTGGAGCGCGTGGTGTCCTGACGCATGATCAGGTTAATGCTCGCCGCCGGCTGGATCTCGCGCAGCATCGCGACCAGCCCCTGAACGTTCTGCAGATACTGCGCTGGCTTGACGCCAAAACCCTGGTCATTGCCGCCAAGCATGATCAGATAGACGTCGGCCGGGATCTTCGACACGACGGATTTCCACTGCGCTTGCCACGCTGGATCCTGATGATAGAAGTCAGCTGACGCCGCCCCGGACGCTGCCAGTTTCGACACCCGTACACCCTGCTGATCGTTACTCATCCACAGGCCGAACAACGTCGGTGCGCCCTGCACCACTTCCATTTTGAACGACCAGTCTGCCGCCGACGGTGCGTCGGGCAGCGCGACTTCCTGAACGCCCGAACCTTCGAGCTTCAGCGGCCGCCAATCTTGCGCGGGCGTCCAGCGATAACAGACTTCGTTGCTTTGGCCGTTGCCCAGATAGAGCAATTTCGCCTGGGTGACTGAGGTATCGATGGCGGGGGTCGGACTGGCATCAATCTGCAGCCATGCACCGGGCTTACCCGTCACCGTGCGACTGTCAGGACTGGCCTGGCCGAGGTCGGAAACTTTCCAGCCACCACCGAAGTATTTGTCGCTGCTGCGGGTGTATTTGAAGTGCGTGCCGCCCAGCGCTGCGCCGTGGTTGAAACCGACATAACCGGGGCCCGCGAACCCCACTTCGCCGGCCACTCGCTGCACCAGTTTGTTCAGGTAGAAATCCTGCCCGGCGGTGTAGCTGTCGCCGATCACCGAGACCGACAAGACCTTGCCGGCATTGCCCTCGCGCCACTGCGCAAACCGCTCGCGGGCATCGCCCACCTCGATGACCGAGGCAGCGACTGGTTGAGGGGCGTCTACTGGCAACATTCGATATTTCCTTTGTCTGGGGTGGCCTCTGTCGGGACTGTCGTACACAAATCAACTGTAGGAGTGAGCCTGCTCGCGATAGCGGTCTGTCAGATAAAAATTTATTGACTGATCCACCGCTATCGCGAGCAGGCTCACTCCTACAGGGGGTCTGTGTACAGCATGGAACAGTGTTCAGCTGTTTTGCGTCTGCACAACAGGTGTCACGATTGTTGGCGGTTTCTGCTTCGCCGCGCGCTCTCCGAGGAACAACACGGAGGTGAAATTGAACCGACTGAACGCCATCGCCAACACCACCGGCCCGAGCAAGCCACAACTCCAGCCGCCCAGCACCAACAGGCTTTCATCCTTCACGCCCAGGCGCCCGAGCACAAACCGCGACGTCGCGGCGAACAGCACGTGAAATAGAAAAATCGCATAAGAATAACCGCCCAGCCAGGTGAGCACCTTCGAGCGCATGTCACTGGACAACAAGGCGATGCACGACACACAACCCACAATCAGCCCGACCACACTGCGACGGTCGACAATCAACTCGCGATCCATCGCCGCCACGTACAGCAGCGTCAGCGAGATCACCACAAACAGCAGTGGCCCGCTGACTTTGAACGTGCTTTTCAAGCGCTCGACGTTTTCCTGGCCGATCATCCCCGCGACAAAAAATGGCAGCAGGTAAATCGCGCCATTGATGCCGAACGCATCCAGCGGCAACGGCGGCAGCAAAAACAACACAGCTGCAAATGCAAACAGCCCATACAGCCGCGTCGCCGAACGCAGCAGGCCGCGCCACTCCAGCAGGCCGACGAACATGAAAATGATGAACACCGCCTGCAAAAACCAGAAGTGGTTGATCGGCACCCAGAACGACAACAGCGCATCGATCACGCCGACGTCTTTGTTCACCCCCGGCCCCACCGCTTGCAATACCGAAAACGGCACACCGACGCAAATCAGCGGCACGATCAAGCGCCGCACCTTGCCGCTGAAAAACGCCGAAAAATCATTGCCGCGAATCTTGTAGATCGAATAGATGTACCCGGAAATGAACGTGAACAGCGGCATGCGCACATACACCATCGAATCGGCGATCACCCGAAACGGCGAGCCGATGTCGATCTTCAAGCCGCCGCCCAGCGGTCCGATGACGTGATAGAGCACCAGCAGCAGGCACGCCAGGCCGCGCAGGGTTTCGATTTCCAGGGACTTGTTCTTGCTCGACATAGAGCACCTGCCTTAAGTGAGAATTCGTGATTCGACCTGCGCCGGTTTGTTCGCCCGCAGCATCAATCCCAGACCAACGAACAACACCGGCACCACCATCGAAAAGTGCCGGGCGAAGGAGCCGAAGTCTGGCTCGAACAAGCCCTGCACCAGCAGAAACGCCAACGGAATCGCGATCAGTTCCTTGGGTTTGGTCTGGATCGGCGCGCCCTTGTAATCGGTCGAAGTGATGACTTTGAACAGCAGCAGCGCGGTCATGATCATCAGCGCAACGAAGATCACCTGCCCCGGCCCGGACAGCAGAATCAGCTCCACCGGGAACGACAGGCGAAAGAAAATGATCATCGAGTCCAGCGCTTGCGAGACGAAGTCGCTGCCGCTGAGCCACGAGACGATCAGCGACTTGGAGCCCTCCTCGCCCGCCGTGCGCAGCTCGTTGTTGCTGGCGCGAATCGACGACACCGGAAAGCCCAGCGCCACCTGAATCGCCATCGCCACCGCCAGGTAAAACAGGAACAACATCAGAAAGAAGGTGAAGCGCGACACGTACTTTTTCATCACGCAGACGCCGACCCACGACAGCGAAAACAAAATCCAGTAAGGGCGGATCAACACGCCGTAAATGACCGCTGAGAGGAAAAAGCCGCCGCGATATTTGCGTGTCAACGAGCTGAGCAAAATGCTCAGCACCGCCACCGAAACGATAATTTCCTTGGTCAGGTTCTCGAGGAAAAAGGAACGCACAACGCCCCACAGGCACAGGGTGCCGAAGATCGTCAGCGGCATGCGCCGAAAGACAATCACCGGAATCGCCGTGAGGAAAAAATTGCAGAACATGCCGTAGGCCCAGGCATTGGTCAGGTTGATTCCGGTCGGCCGCAGCAGGAACGCCGAACACTCGTAGGACGAGCGATCCGGCGAGAATGGGTTCCAGAAATTGCAGTTGTCGGCGCGCGCGTAGGACGACCACAACGTCATCGCGTCCGGGCCCGGATCGCGGGGTACCAGCAGCGGCATTGCCACCGACAGAAACAGCCCGGTGAACAGGATCAGGAACGAAATGGACGAATCGAGTCTGCGCCCACGAAACTCGATGCACGGCAGCTTCAGGCCCATGACAGCGCGGCCTTCTTCGCGCCGGTGACGCGAGTCAACAGGGCAATCACGGCCAGTTGCACGACGATCGCAAAGACATTGCCCCACGCCGCGCCGTAGATCGAGTAATGCTTGATCAGCAGGTAGCTGACCGGCACCGAAATCATCAGGCAGAGGGCCGCGCTGGCCAGCGACACCCGGCTGTTTTTCGAAGCGATCAAGCCGCCCCAGACGATGTCGCCAATTGCGCGCAAGGCGAAGGAAAAGATCAGCACGCCGAGGATTGCGTTGTCCGGACGCGGGACGCTGGTGGCGACATAATCGAGCACCACGTTGAAGAACAGATAAATCGCCACCGCCACCGCAGCCGAGACGACCAGCGAGCGCATCACCCACTTGTTGATAAAGAGTTGCTTGACCGTGAACGCCTGCTGATCAGCCTGGAAACGCTTGGCCAACACCGGAATGCCGACCACCGCCACCACCGCATACGACAATGCCTGCAAAGTGTTCGCTGCCGACCACGCATAGACGTATTTGCCGAGGCTGGCGTAGGGCTCCAGATCGATGATCAGAAAGCGCTCGGCGTACTGACTCAGGGCAATCAGCCCGGTGCCGAGATAGAACGGCAAACCGGCTTTCCACACGGTCGCGGTGTCCAGCGCCACCGCTTCGCGGCCCTTGTGTACCTTCACCACAAGCAGGTAACCGACCGCGATCACCAACACGTTGGCGACCACCCACAACCACAACACACTGGCGATGCCCGCGATCCAGCCGAGCATCATCCCTCCCACCGCCAACAGCGCCCACAGGCCAGTCTTGATGAAGAACAGCAACGCGCCCGCAGTGGCTTTCTGCGCGGAAAACACAAAGGAATTGATCTCGAATGACAGGTGCTCGGTGAGCAACACCAGGGTCACGCAAAGGATCAGCAGCGCCGCCGCTTCCACCTGCTGGAACAGCGAATACACCAGCACCGTCGCCACCGACAGCAGCAGCCCCACCGCCAGGTACAGCAGCAGGACTTTGTCGACCACACGACGGGAACTGCCACCCACGCTGATCAGCCGGTTGATCTCGGAACTGAAACCCACACTGTAAAACTTCGAAGCGATCAGCGACGCCGCGACCACCACGCCGTAAAAACCCAGCGCCTCATAACCGAGGTAATGAGTGATCGCCAGCACCAGCAAGAACTTCGCGCCCAAGGCTCCGCCGCGAAGCAACAGCCGAAATATCATCGAATGACACCCTTGATGATCTCGTCCATGGCCACGGTCTTCGCCTCGATTTCACGGCAGGTGTCGGTCAGGCGCTGGCCGAAATCAGACAATGCGTTGGGCTTGTAGACCGTGTTGATGATGGTGTCGACATCGATGTCGCCGCCATTGATCACCCAGTCTTCCACGCCCATGTCCTGATACGCGCCAAAGCCCTTGCGCTCGTAGCTGATGTGATACGCCGGCACGCCGGAGAGCAGCGATTCGATCGCACCGTGCAAGCGCACGGAAATCACCAGATCCGGTTGGTATTTGGCGATGGTCGCCTTCAGTGACAGCAGGTCTTCGGTAATACCCAACTCGCGATAGAACGCCCCGTCATCGTTGCCGCGCACAGCACTCTGCACGGCGCAGACCACTTCGCTTTTGTTCTTCAGGCGCTGCAGTAACAGCTTGAGATTGGCGACATAGGCGAGCTTCTTTTCCTTGCTCCACTCCGGTGGCTTGCGCAGCACCACGCAGACCGTGGCCGGCGAGGCGGCGCAGCGGGTGAATTTCGGTTGCGCGAGGATCTTGCTCGCCAGCGACTGCACCGCCAGATCCGGCGCGCGATAGACATTTTCACAGGCATCGAAGATCGCCGAAGAACGGTTGTCGCGCACAAACACCGCGTCGGCACCGGCGTAGTGTTCAACGATCTTGCTGCTCTCGCCGTGGAACGGACCGATGCTTTGCGGCAAATACACCGACGGCACTTTGCTGAGAATCGCCGTCTCCAGTTGCTTGGCGTGACCGAGCTTTAACTTGATGTGTTCGAAAGCGCTTTTGGAGCGCATGTAGCCGCCGCCGACACCCACGATCAGGTCGGTTTTTTTCAGCAGTTCGGCGAGCCCGGCATAGGACTGATTGAGGAACACCGCTTGCTTGACCCGGCCCAGTCCCTTGGCCGCCATCACTGGCGCGTCGAAGCGCGGGTGCGGCAAGTAGCTGAAGGAGTCCGGATCGGAGGCCACGACATTGATCGAAGTGTCCTCACCAAAATTGCGCTGCACCAGGGCAATCGCCAGATCGACGAGCAAGCCGTCACCAGAGTTGGACGCACTGTAGCCATGCAAAATCGTTACGTTCATAAGCTTGAGTTCTACTTAATAAGTGGGAGCGCGATACAAGTCGTAGGTCTGGCGGATCATCAGCGCGGCACTGAAGCGCTCGCGCACGATGCTGCGGCCTTCGTTGCCGAGGTCGAGCAGGCGTGGCTTCTGGATGATCGTCAGCACATCGGCCAGCGCCTGGTGGTCACCGGACGGAAAGACATAGCCGGACACTTCGTTGGTGACCAGTTCAGGCAGCGAGGTGCAGTTGCTGGCAATCACCGGCAAGCCCATGGCCATGCCTTCGAGCGGGACCATGGCAAAGCCTTCCCAGCGACTGGGCACGATCAGCGCGTCGGCTTTTTGATACAGCGCCTGCACTTCGCTCGGCGTGACCCACGGCAAGTATTCAACCGAGTCCATGGGCGGACATTCGACCGAATCCTCGTTGACCGCACTGCCGACCACCGTCAATTTCAGGTCGTTGCGGTTGACCTTGGCGTAGGCCTTGAGCAGCACGTCGAAACCTTTCTGGTAGTCGAGGCGGCCGACGAACAGCAGATGAATCGGCTCGCTGCCGGTGGCTTTCGGCGCGTCGTCCTTGTGATGAATGCCGTTGTAGATCAGCTTCATGCGCTTGCGCTCGATGCCGAACCGTGCGGCTTTATCCAGCTCGTACTGGCTGACGCAGATGATCACGTCGGTGACTTTTTGCAGCACCCGCTCGATCCACGCATACGCTTTCTGCTTGATCGGCGAGCTTTCCATCAGAAATGAAAACGCGTGCGGGCAGTAGACGATTTTCGGTTTGCGCCAGGGCCGTAACAGCACGCACACGCAACGGCCGATCACCCCGGAAAACGTGCTGTGCAAATGCACCACATCGGGCTTTTCCTTGAGCATCACCTGGGTCAGGCGCCAGGCAAAACGCAGCAGCGACGGCACATTGCGGCCACTGCGTGGAAAAGTGCGAATCTGTTGCGGCGCGATACCGTGCAGCTCCCTGGCCTGGTCATCAGGCACCAGATAAACCATTTCATACTTCGCCGCGTCACCTTCCGGCGAGGCCGAAATGGTGCGGATGACCGTCGCGACACCACCTTTGATCGTCTCTGCCACATGCAATATTTTTTTCACAACTCACCCACTTCAAACAGGAAAAAAAACAATCGCTGACAGTCAGGCCTTGTCGGACGCGTATTCGTAGTTGTAATAGCCGTTGCCGCCGTAATAGCTGGCCGCACGCTTCTCGACGCCGTTGAACACCGCGCCTTTCAACTCGATGCCGTTTTGCGCGAAGCGGCGAATGGTCAGCTCGATCTCTTTGGCCGGGTTCACGCCGAAACGGGTGACGATCAGGCTGATGCCGGCTTCGCGGCCGACGATGGCGGCGTCGGTCACCGCCAGCAGCGGCGGCGTGTCGATGATCACCAGGTCGTAGAGGTCGCTGAGTTGCGCCAGCAGCTCGCGGAAGTTGGCGTGCATCAACAGCTCGGACGGATTGGGCGGGACCTGCCCACGGCTGATGAAGTGCAGGTTGTCGACTTCGACCTTATTGATCGCCTGCTCAAGGGTGCAGCGCTTGACCAGCAGGTCGGACAGACCGTTGGCAATCGGCGTGTCGAGGGTCTTGTGCAAATGACCTTTGCGCATGTCGGCATCGATCAGCACCACGCGCTGACCACTGAGGGCCATGACCGCGGCGAGGTTGGACGAGACGAAGGTCTTGCCGACCTGTGGGCTCGGCCCGGAAATCATGATGCGGTTGTTGGTCGAATCCAGCCCGGCGAAGTGCAGGCAGGTGCGCAGGCTGCGAATCGATTCGATCGACAGATCCGTCGGGTTGCGCAGGGCCAGCAGATACGCCGGCTTGTCCACACCATCGCGCGCGCGGCCCTTTTTGCTGTCCTCTTCTTCCTGCAAGGCGCTGTACGGGATCGACGCGTACACCGGCAAGCCCAACTGCTCGATGGCCTCGGGGCCTTCCAGGCCACGGCTGAGGGATTTGCGCAGCAACACCAGGGCAACGCCGACAAACGCCCCGAGGAATGTGGCAATCAGCACGATCAGCGGCTTTTTCGGCTTGATCGGGCTGGTCAGGTCGACGTCGGCGGTATCGACCAGACGAACGTTACCGACGGCACCGGCGCGGACGATGTCCAGCTCCTGGGATTTGTTCAGCAATTGCGTGTAGATCTGCGAGGCCACTTCGACGTCGCGGGTCAGGTTGAGCAATTCCTGTTGAGTGGCCGGCAGGTCCTGAACCTTGCCTTCAAGGGATTTCTGCTGCTGGGTCAACTCGCCAATCTGCGTCATCAACGCGCGGTAGGCCGGGTGCTGTTTGGTGAACTTGCGATCGAGTTCCGCCTGCTGCATTTTCAGCTCGGAAATCCGCGTTTCAAGCGCCACGGACTGACCGAGCACCGATTGCGTTTCCAGCGAGATGTTCACGGTCTTGCCGTGGGTCTGGTAGGCGTTCAAGGCATCGCTGGCCTTGGCCAGATCGCGTTTGACCTGGGGCAGCTGGCTTTGCAGAAACGCCAGGCTCTGCGCCGCTTCCGCCGAGGTGCGACGCACGTTCTGCTCGACGTACAGAGCGGCAATCTTGTTAAGGATTTTCACTGCTTCGGCGGCGTCCGAGCTGGCCAGCGCCAGACGAATGATCCCCGATTCCTTGCCTTGCTCGGAAATGTCCAGCGCGTCCTGATAACCCTGAATGGTCACGATCCGCGGATTGCGCACCACCTGAAAACGTGTGCCGGGATTGGCCGCCAACTGAGCGATCTGCCCTTCTACACCGTCGTTGGTAAACGCTTCACCCGCCACGCCTTCAACGAGCAGGTTGTCGTTTTCATCGAACAGCTGGAAGCGCTGCTGCTCGCCGGCGATCAGCGTGAGTTTCTTGCCGAGCAGGTCTTTCGGCAGTTCGAGCCGGCTGAACTCCAGGCGCTCACCGCCCCAGGCGTAGCTGTTCAGGCCCAAACGCGGCGGCGCGACGCTGGTCTCACTGTCGCCGCGATAGCGACGCGAAAGAAAGCCGCCGATCAACGGGAACGTGTTGGGGGTGACGTCGATGTCCAGGCGCAAATCGTCAACGGTTTTACCGATCACCGCGCGAGACTTGATGATGCCGATTTCGGTCACCGACGGCGATTGCCCACCGAGCATGCTGTTGAGGTCGGAAAAACCGAGCATGTCGTTCTTTTTCGGTTCGACCTGCACCAGTGCGTTCGCCAGGTAGACCGGGGTGGCCAGAACCGCATAGGCGACGCCGGTGACCATGAAGGCACCGGTGAGCGCGCCGATCAGCCATTTCTGGTCAATCAGACTGCCAAAGATGCCCATCAGATCAATACTGTCTTGATCGTTGTCACGGTTGCCGATTACGGACGGTAACTGCATAAGTCTGTTCTTACCATTCACTGTTCTGAAGAATATTGGTCAATGCCCGAGACGCTTTGCCCATGAACTAACAGCATCTTCAATCAATGCGTGGGCATGAATAAAAGCGGCCTTGCCTTGACGATACGGGTCGTGTATTTCGCGCTCGCTCTGCCATTTACCGAGCAAAAACACTTTGCCCCTGGCGTGCGAGGCAATCTTCAGCACTTGATCGACATGCTTCTTTTCCATGACCAGAATCAGATCCGAGTCATTGACGATGTCCGAAGTCAGTTGCCGCGCCTTAAACGCTTCGGCGCAATGCCCGTGGTCTTCGAGTACCTGCCGCGCCGAAGGCTCAACGCCCTCGCCCACGCGGGCGGAGAGGCCGGCGGAGGACACCGTGATGGCCGACGGGCCCAGCGCGTTGCGCAGCAGTAGTTCAGCCGTCGGACTTCGGCATATATTGCCCACGCAGACAACGAGGATCTTTTTGAACAAGTCTTGCTTTCCTGTGTAATATCAAACAGCCAACATGCCGCAAAAGTTAATGAACCCTCGCGACTTTCCTGCACTCAGAAATAGCTTCGCCCTGTTAGTACAGGACATTAAGTACCACAGCGTTTTAAGCCGCCCCAACCACAATTAGCGGACTAAAAATAACTGTGATTTTCAGTTGCGATTTTCCTGACAAAAAATAACATTCGCGCACTAAGTGCCATCACCCTTATCGAAAATTGAGTAACGGGATCATTATTCGTAGTTGTCATTCTCTCCGGGAGAGCAGACATGAAATCAGCACATCTGAATAAACTCGGCGCCCTCGCCCTGATGGCGCTCGGTGCAACCAGCCAGGTTCACGCCAGTGAGCTGTTCCCTAACCTTCCAGCAAAAACCATCGGTGTTCAGGTCAAGATCCAGAGCTTCACCGCCGCCGATGCCGCCCAAATCAAGGCAGCCGGCTTCAGCTTCGTGCGCTTCGGCGTATGGAGCGACAGCCTGACCGCCCAGACCTACCAGAAACAGGTCAGCGATGCTTTCGCCGCCGCCGCCTCGGCCGGGTTACCCGTGCTGCTGACCGTGCGCGCAATCAAGGCACTGCCCGCCACTACGCCCACTGAACTGGACGCAGCCGGCGGTAAGTTTGCCAACGCCGTGAGCGGACTGGAAAAGTCCTACAGCGCGCAATTGGTGGCGATTGAAATCTGGAACGAACCAGACCTGCCAACCTACTGGCCAACGGGCAACTTCGACACCACCTTCGTGCCGTTCATGGCGGGTATGTGTAAAGCGCTGGAAGCTCAGCCTCAGCTGGCGCCGCGAGTCGGTTTCGGCTTTGCCCGGGCACCGAGCGCCGCCTCGGCCTCGACCGTTGCGCTGAAACGCATCGTCAGCGAACACCCTAAATGCCTGAACGCCGTCTCCTACCACCCGTATGGCATGACGGCCACCCAGATCAGCAACGCACAGACGTTCATCCAGCAGAACTTCAATCTGCCGGGCGTCATCAGTGAGTGGGGGGTTTCCGCGCTTGCATCCAACGGTGGCCCCGAAGGGCAAGCGACCAGGATCAACGCATTTATCACGGACGTTAAACGGCTGAATATCCCGTTGACCTCTATCTACGAATGGAGAAACAGCGCCACGGGCAGTAACGAACGCGAGCAGAATTTTGGCTTGCTGACCTCCGACGGTCAGGCGAAACCGGCACGGCTGTCGGTCGAGCCGCTGTTAAACGCCGAGTAGCGCCTTGGGCGACCGACCTGTTCACAGGTCGGTTGCTTTGAACCTGTGGGCGGTTTTGGCATCGTATTCATCGGCACCGCGCCCCGCCTTTCAAACAATCGTTTTCAGGTTGTTGCCGCAGGGGCCATCGATACACGTACACACCCTTGAGTGGCCGTCAGCGCTCGGGTAATGTCATCAGACCCATAGGATAGAGCACGCCCATGACTTCCAAGCTGGAACAACTCAAACAGTTCACCACCGTCGTTGCCGACACCGGCGACTTCGAAGCGATCGCCCGGGTCAAGCCGGTCGACGCCACCACCAACCCTTCCCTGCTGCTCAAGGCCGCAGCGATCCCTGGCTATGCCGAGCTGCTGAACGCTTGCGTCAGCGATTGCCGCGGCGATGTCGGCCTGGCCAGCGATCGTTTTGGCGTCGCGGTCGGTCAGGAAATTCTCAAGGTGATTCCGGGCCGTATCTCCACCGAAGTGGATGCGCGCCTGTCGTTCGATCAGGATGCCATCCTCAAGCGTGCGCATCGCCTGATCGAACTGTACGACAAGGCCGGCATCGGCCGCGATCGCGTACTGATCAAGATCGCCTCGACCTGGGAAGGCATTCGCGCCGCCGAGATCCTCGAGAAGGAAGGCATCCAGACCAACCTGACCCTGCTGTTCTCCTTCGCACAGGCCGCCGCGTGCGCCGACGCCGGGGTGTTTCTGATTTCGCCGTTCGTGGGGCGCATCTACGACTGGTACAAGAAGGCCAACGGCAACGACTACACCGGTGCCGATGACCCTGGCGTACAGTCGGTAACGCGCATCTACAACTACTACAAGGCCAATGATTACAAGACCGTGGTCATGGGCGCCAGCTTCCGCAACCTCAACCAGATCGAGCAACTGGCCGGCTGCGACCGCCTGACCATCAGCCCGGACCTGATCGACAAGCTGGCTGCCGATACCGGCAAGCTGGAGCGCAAACTGGCGCCGGGCAATGCCGGCGAAGCCCGTCTGAGCCTCAACGAAGCGCAATTCCGCTGGTTGTCCAACGAAGACGCGATGGCCACCGAGAAACTGGCTGAGGGCATTCGTCAGTTCGCGCGTGATCAGGAGAAGCTTGAGGCGCTGTTGCAGGCCAAGCTGTGATTTGACTGTGTGAAATGCAAAAAGGGCGAACCTGTGAGGGTTCGCCCTTCTTTATGTCTGCTGAATATGTGGTGCTCTTATGGGCGCTATCGCGAGCAGGCTCACTCCTACAGGGGAACTGTGGAGTGATCGAGATTGTGTGTCGATAAAGAACCTGTAGGAGTGAGCCTGCTCGCGATGGGGCCAGCCCATGCACCATCAATTCAGCGGATCAATGCCGCTCCAGCGCATTCACCAGATCATGAAACGCTTCACGATTGGAGTCGTTCAGGCCCATGAGGATCTTGTGCGCTTCGAGCACCTTGATCCGCACCACTTCTTCCGACTGGTCCTGGTCCGGCAGGTCATCGAGGCACTCCGGGCAAGGCACCGGGTGGTTGACGATGTTGAACACCTGCTCGAAACCCATCGATTGCAGCAGACGGGTGATGTCTTCGTGGGTGGTGACGACGGTCGGCAACAGGCCGACCTTCTGGCGCGACAGGATCGACAGTTTGGCCAGCAGGCCCAACGTCGTGCTGTCAATGCTGCGGGTTTCGGTCAAATCGATCACGATCGCGTTGAAATTCAGCGCCGTGAAGATTTTCTCGATAGTCGCATCCAACGCCGAACACAGGGTCAGGCGAACTTCACCGACGAACTTCAGGACGAAGGTGCCGTCCTGCTCGGCGAACTGGATTCTACCGGTACTCATTAAAGATTCCTGCTCAACACCAACAGGGCGATATCATCCGGCATCTCCCCTAGCGTGGCCAATCCAAACACTTGCCGCAGACCATCCAGGCTGCCGCCCGCCAACTTCACCCGCTCGGGCAAAGCAGCTTCTTTTTCTTTGAGCGTAGCTTCTGGCAAAAGATCCAGAATGCCATCCGACATCAGCGTCAGGCTGAACGACGGCGGCAGCTCAAGCACGTGATCTTCGTAGGTGGCTTCATTGAAGAGGCCCACCGGCAGACCACGTCCTTCCAGGTAACGAACACTGTCTGGCGTGTACAACACTGGCAACGGCAGATGCCCGCCGATGCTATAGGTCAACAAACCGGTCTCCTCGTCGATGACTCCACCGACCATTGTGACGTGTTTACCCAGCTTACAGCTGATCAGCCCCCGGTTGATATGACCGAGCACTTCCGACGGCTTGAATTCAGGCAATGTACCGCTGCGCCTGGATTCGAACAGCAACCGCGTGGTCATGAACTTCAGCAGCACTGTCACGAAGGCTGAAGACGCGCCATGGCCCGAGACATCCGCCAGGTAAAACGCAACCCGGCGCTCGTCGACGCGGAAATAGTCGACAAAATCCCCCGACAGGTACAGCGACGGGATGATCTGGTGGGCGAAGCTGAATTCGTCAATGCGCCACGGGCTTTCCGGCAGCATGTTCATCTGCACCTGCCGACCGGCGTTCTGGTCTTCCTGGAGCAGGTTCAGGCTGGCTTCCAGTTCGCGGTTGGCCTTTTCCAGCTTCTCGCGGTAGCGCTGGTTTTCCAGCAACAGCCGCGCACGATCCAGGGCCCGGCGCACGGAATGCTCGAGCACGGCCAGATCTTCGAGAGGCTTGATCAGGTAATCCGCCGCACCCAGGCGCAGGGCCTCGACCGCGTCGTTCATCACGCCGGCACCCGACACCACGATCACCGGCGTTTGCGGCGACAGCTCGGTGACCTGGCGGATGAGTTCGAGTCCGCCCATCTGCGGCATGCGCAGATCGCAGATGACCAGATCGGGCTGGTCTTGCTCGAATACCTGAAGGCCCTGTTGACCGTTGCCGGCCTGCAGGACGCTGAAACCACTGTCTTCCAAATAGGCCGCGAGACTCGCGCGCACTACTTCGTCATCATCGATTATCAGCAGCGTGGCACTGGTTTTTGGCATGTGGGCAAACGGCGCCAGAATTAGGTTGGCGTAGTTGGCGGAGCATTGGCCCCTGCGCAGACTACTGGATTCGCTTTCTAGCCTCTCTGGCACAGCGGTTTCGAGCATCGGCTCCAAACGCGGTTACACCAGAGGTGCCCTTCTAAGGCGCAGACGGTACTCCCATCCGCGGGGCGTTTCAAGCGTACGCCGATGGTCGCTTCGCGACTTTGTTTGTCAAAGCACCGAGAGTTATAAGAACGGCGCGCAGCGTAACCCGATGGAAGGTCCCACAGGCTCTGGGCGATGCGCTGGCACCGACAAAAAAGGCGACCCGAGGGTCGCCTTCCTGTGCAGCGGCCGAAATCAAAAATCGTCTTCGACCTGGCCGTCCTTCACCTTGAACTCGCGGTTCTGCAAGTAGGCGTTGCGGATAAATGTGTACTTGTCGCCGCTGATCAGCTTCTCGCTCGACAGCAGGCCGGCGCGGGTGTCGACGATGTTCAGGCCGAAAATCGAGTTACGCGTCGGCACGTGGTCGATGTAACGGTACGGGCCGGTGAAGCCGTCGACGTACTTGGACGGCGCGTCACGCAGGGTACTCGGGCCCATCAGCGGCAGCATCACGTATGGGCCACTGCCCACGCCCCAGTAGCCGAGGGTCTGGCCGAAATCTTCGTCGCTGCGATTGAGGCCCATGTGAGTACCGACGTCGAAGAAGCCGAGCAGGCCGAACGTGGTGTTGAAAATCAGTCGTGCGGTATCAACGCCAGCAGCAGCCGGTTTGGCCTGCAAGAGGTTGTTCGCCAGGTTGGTGACGTCACCGACGTTGCGGAACATGTTGTGAATGCCGTCTTCGACAAATTGCGGTGTGACGTATTGATAGCCCTGCGCCAACGGCTTCAGCGCGTAGGTATCAAGGAAATCGTTGAACTGGAAAATCGGCCGGTTAACGCTTTCCCAAGGGTCTTCTTCTGTTGCCGCCTGACTGGCAAACGGCGCCAGCAACAGGCCGGCACATACACTTAGCTGAGCGAGCGGATGGCTCCAGCGCATAGAAAAACTCCTTGGATTTGATACTGGCGAAGGCTTCGGAGCCCAAGCGTTAAGGCCGCTAGTATAAGCGTAAAAGGCGATTTGGGCAGTGCGGCGATGCAGCAGACTGTAGGAATATTCGCGCTATCTCCTGCGCCTGATTGTCATCCAACTGTCATCGACCGCCCCTAGCCTTAGGGTTTATTTCAGGGACGTTGCCATGACTCACGCCGAAACCTTGCCCGTCGCCGCGCCCAGTCTGACCGCCGTACTGTTCGGGCTCAGCGGCTGCCTGGTGGATTTCGGTGGTGGCGCGCGACGCCAGAGCATCGCGCGGCCTGAGCACGCCGCTCCTACCCCGGGCGCTCTGGAGAGCTTACGCAGTTTGCAGCGCCAGCAGATTCCCTGTGCCTGGCTGGACGAATTGTCCCCTGCCCTCGCACAACCCTTGTCAGCCGCCCTGCCGGCCTGGATCAAACCCGCGCAACATTCGGCAACAATCAATCCGTGGCCCGCCCCGAACGCGTGCTGGCAAGCCTTGATGGATTTGAAGGTCGACAGCCTGGACGGTTGCGTACTGGTCAGCGGCGAACCCCGGCTGTTGCAAGCAGGCCTCAACGCCGGGCTGTGGACCATCGGCCTCGCCTCCTGCGGCTCGCTGTGCGGCCTGACACCGGAGGAATGGCAGGCCCTGGATCACAAAGAACGTGAGCAGTTGCGTGGCAAGGCCACCGTGCAGTTATTCGCGCTGGGCGTGCATTCGGTGATCGACCATCTGGGTGAACTCGACACCTGCCTGGCCGACATCAGCCTGCGCCGCCTCAAAGGCGAAAAGCCCTGATCAGGATCATGCAGGTTAAGCGAGAGTGGATTAATCTAAAGGTCAGCCACCGACCTTTGGCGCGCGGCTGCGGTCAATGCCAGTGCCTATTGATAAAAGGAAACCACCATGCCCGCCCGACGAGAACTGCAGGATCAGCTCAACACCTTGCGTGATCAATTGGAGCAGAACCCGCCGCTGTCTGAGTCTGAACGTGAAAACCTACACCAGTTGATGGCACAGATCGAAGCAGAAATTGAATTGGAGAATCAGCTACAGGACAACAACCTGGTGGATGGGGTGAACCTTGCTGTGGAGCGTTTTGAAGTGGACCATCCGACAATTGCCGGCACCCTGCGCAACATCATGAACACTCTGGGCAGCATGGGCATCTGAAGCCCCGCCGCACAAAAAAGCCCTGCCAGCGATGGCAGGGCTTTTTCATTTCCACAATTTGAAACGCAATCCCCCTGTAGGAGTGAGCCTGCTCGCGATAGCTGCTTTACATTCACCATTGATGCTGACTGTTACACCGCAATCGCGAGCAGGCTCACTCCTACATTTATTGACGCACCAGACGATGGTTCGGCAACTGCATATCTTCTGTACTGCGATACGGGTTGATATCCAGTCCACCACGGCGAACGTAACGAGCAAACACCGTCAGTTTCTCGGGCTTCAACAACCGCTGCAGATCGAGGAAAATCCGCTCCACGCACTGCTCATGGAAATCCGAGTGCTGGCGGAAGCTGACGATGTATGCCAGCAGGCTGGCGTGATCCAGCGCCGCGCCACGATATTGCACCACCACGCTGCCCCAGTCCGGCTGACTGGTCACCGGGCAGTTGGATTTGAGCAGATGGCTGTGCACGCTCTCTTCAACGATCCGTGAATCATCGCAACGCAACAGCTCAGGACGCGGATGCTCGTAGTTGCTGACGCTGATATCCAGATCGTCGATGCACACGCCCGGCAACGCCACGACGCCTTCCGCTTCCACGTCCTTCAGACTGCGAACCCGCACGCCCACCGGTTTGCCGGCGGCAGCGGAAAGGTCTTTGACCAGCGTCGCTTCCAGCGTGGCAACGTCGGCGAACGGCGTCTGGTTCAGCGAATTCAGGTACAGCTTGAACGACTTCGACTCGATGATATTCGGCGAATCCGCCGGGATGCTGAATTCGCCGATCGCCACCACCGGCTTGCCCGACGGCAACAGCCACGACAGCTCGAAGCAGTTCCAGAAATCCAAGCCTTTGTACGGCAGGGTTTCGGCGGTCAGTCCCAGCTCGGCCCATTTCGCCGTGCGCGGAATCGGGAACAGCAGGGACGGTGTGTACGTGGCGATGTATTCGCTGGATTTGCCCAGCGGCGAGTGTTCGGCTGCGGGATGCATGGCGGAAACCTGACTGAAGAATCAGCGGATTCTACCAGCCTTTGCGTCCGCCTTTGAGTGCTTACTGACTGACAGTCAGTTTGCCGACCATGCCTGCCTGATAATGCCCGGGGATATTGCAGGCGAACTCCAGGTTCGTTGCCTTGCTGAATGTCCAGGTCAACTCGGCGCGCTTGCCCGGTTCGACCAGCACGCTATTGGGGTCGTCATGCTTCATCCCGTGGCCCATCGCCGCATGATCCATGCCCGCCATGCCGTGGGACATTTCTTTCATGCCTGTCGGCGTGAGCATGCCGCTCTGCTGCATTTTCAGCATTTCCTGCTGGTGACTGGCATGCATCGCCGCATCACCGAGGTTGAATTCGTGCAGCAACTGGCCTTTATTCACCAGCACAAAGCGAACCGTCTCACCGGCCTTGAGCTCAAGGGTCTTGGGCTCGAACGTCATGTCCCCCATGACGATCTCGATGCTTCGCGAAGCCTGGCTGGCAGACGCCGGTTGGCCGAAGTCATAGGTGTGGGCGGGCGCGGCCCACACCGGCGAACTGATTGCCAGCCAGCAGGCAGCCAGCGTCAGGGTTTTGCGCAAAAACATGGTCGTACTCCAACAAGAAAAGGTTCAGCCTGTGGGAAACTCTAAGCGCCCCGCGCTGGCATCGACCTGACAAGCAGATTACAACTTTGTCAGGTTCATGCCGGGGGAGCGTTCTCACGATATAAAGCCTGCGTATTGACACCCGAACCCACCCGAGTCGCCCATGAAACTGTTGATCGTCGAAGACCAAGCGAAAACCGGCCAATACCTGCGCCAGGGCCTCACCGAAGCCGGCTTCAACACCGAATTGGTGGCCGACGGCATCAGTGGCCAGCAACTGGCGCTGAGCGGCGATTACGCGCTGCTGATCCTCGACGTGATGCTGCCCGGGCGTAACGGCTGGCAAATCCTGCAAGCGGTGCGCAGCGCCGGGCTGGAGACGCCGGTGCTTTTTCTGACGGCCAAAGACGCGGTGGAAGACAGGGTTCACGGCCTCGAACTCGGCGCCGACGATTATCTGGTCAAGCCCTTCGCCTTCTCCGAACTGCTGGCCCGGGTGCGCAGCCTGTTACGCCGCGGCAGCGCCAGCACACAGGAAACCAGCCTGCAACTGGCCGACCTGCGCCTGGACCTGATTCGCCGTCGCGTCGAACGCAGCGGGCAGCGCATCGACCTGACGGCCAAGGAGTTCGCCCTGCTGGAGATGCTGTTGCGCCGTCAGGGCGAAGTGCTGCCAAAATCGTTGATCGCCTCACAAGTCTGGGACATGAATTTCGACAGTGACACCAACGTCATCGAGGTCGCCATTCGGCGTTTGCGTCTGAAGATTGACGACGAATACCCGCAAAAACTGATCCACACGGTGCGCGGCATGGGTTACGTGCTGGAAGAGCGCGGCGTCTGATGCGCCGGTTGTCCTTGAGTACCCGTCTGGCCTTGCTGTTTGCCGCCTGCACCGCCGTGGTTTCGCTGTTCGCCGGAGTGCTGTTCGATCGCGCCAGCGAGGCGCACTTCATCGAACTCGACCAGCAACAACTCGATGCCCGCTTGCTCGGTCTGCGCCGTGCCTTGCAGGGCGTGCAAGCCGATCAACGGGAAACGCGCCTGGCCGATGAACTGAGCCGTCAGGCCGATCTGTCCCTGCGCATTACCGGCAGCGACGGCCAGCACTGGTACGCCAGTTCGCCGAAGATCCCCGAGCAGTTGCCGCAAGCCGCGGGCCTGTCGACCATCAGCCACGATGGCACCGATTACCGCCTGCTCAATGCCCCGCTCTATCCGGGCCAACCTGACTCACCGCAATTGACACTGCTGCTCGACATCACCCATCACCAGCATTTTTTGCAGCGCATGCAGCATCTGATCTGGCTGACGGTCGGCCTCTCGGCACTGGCCACCGCGCTGCTTGGGGCCTGGGCCGCGCGCAGCGGTTTACGCCCGCTAAGGCGCATGAGTGCGGTGGCCGGGGGTATTTCCGCACAATCGCTGAATGCGCGATTGCCGCAAGCACACATGCCGCCGGAGCTTGCGCAAATGGCCCACAGCTTCAATGCCATGCTCGCCCGACTCGACGAGTCGTTTCAGCGGCTCTCGGCGTTTTCCGCCGACATCGCCCATGAGCTGCGCACGCCTCTGTCAAACCTGCTGACCCACACTCAAGTCACCCTCACCCGCCCCAGGACGCTTGAGGACTACCGCGAAGCGCTGCACAGCAATCTTGAAGAACTGCAATGGATGGCGCAGTTGGTCAATGACATGTTGTATCTGGCCAAGGCTGACCACGGCTTGCTGATGCCCAAGCGCGAAGCGCTGGAGCTGGCAGATGAGGCCGACATGTTGCTGGAGTTTTTTGCGCCATTGGCGGAAGACGCCGGCGTGCGTTTGAGTCGTGAAGGTAAGGCGCGAATCGAAGGTGATCGCGGCATGTTGCGCCGGGCCCTGTCGAACCTGCTGGATAACGCGTTGCGGTTTACCCCGGCCGAGGGTTACGTACGCTTGAATATTGTCGATGAAACGAACGCCGTGCGCGTTTGCGTCGAGAACAGTGGTGAGGGCATTTCAGCGCAGTTGTTGCCACGCTTGTTTGATCGATTCTATCGGGCCGATCCGGCTCGACAGGAAGGCAGCAGTGAGCATGCGGGGCTGGGGCTGGCGATTACTCAGTCGATCGTGCGGGCGCATGGCGGGACGATTCATTGCGAATCGGAGGTGGGGGTGACGCGGTTTGTAATTCAACTACCCCGAACCTGAGGCCAGCAGGTCCGGCCCCTTCGCGAGCAGGCTCGCTCCTACAGGGGGAACGCATTCCAATTGTAGGAGTGAGCCTGCTCGCGATAGCGGTTTTGAAGTTTACGAATATCTCAGCGCATGCGCCGGCTCAATCTTCGCCGCCCGCCACGCCGGGTACACCGTTGCCAGAAAGCTGAGAATAAAGCCTGCCGAGCAAATCAACAGCACATCGCCGCCTTGCAGTTCCGACGGCAGATTGCTGACGAAATACACGTCCGAACTGAAGATATGCTGCCCGGTCACGCGCTCGACCCAGCCGACCAATTCACTGACATTGAGCGCGGCAACCACGCCCAACACACCGCCAATGATCGTGCCGACAATGCCGATCACCGTGCCTTGCACCATGAAGATCGCCATGATCTGCCGTGGCGTGGCGCCGATGGTGCGCAGGATCGCGATGTCCGCGCCTTTGTCGTTCACCACCATGATCAGCGTCGCGATGATGTTGAACGCCGCCACCGCAACGATCATCAGCAACAGCAGGCCGATCATGGTCTTTTCCATCTTCATCGCACTGAACAGGCTGCCCTGGGTGTGGGTCCAGTCGTCAGCCTTGAAGTCGGCACCGAGGCCACTGGCAATGTCGGACGACACCTTGGGTGCCGCGTACAGATCCTTGACCGCCAGCCGCACGCTCTGCACCTGATTCGGTTGCCAATGCTGCATGGTCGCGGCATCGGCCACGTGGATCAGGCCCATCGAACCGTCCAGTTCGGCGCCGACCTTGAACACACCCACCACATTCAGCCGCTGCATGCGCGGGGTGATACCGCCCGGCGCGGTGCTGACTTCCGGGACAATAAGAGTGATCTTGTCGCCGACATTCAGACGAAAACGCCGCGCGGTGATTTCACCGATCACCACGCCAAACTCACCCGGTTTGAGAGCATCGAGACGGCCCTGGACGATGTGCTGAGCAACGATCGAGACCTTGCCTTCCTGCGCCGGATCGACACCGCTGATCTGGATCGGCTGCATCGCGCCCTTATAGGAAAGCATGCCTTCCATTTCGGTGAACGGCACAGCGGCGGTGACTTCCGGATTTTTCATCGCGGCGGCGGCCACCGGCTGCCAGTCATCGATCGGCTTGACGCCGACGATGGTCGCGTGCGGCACCATGCCGAGGATGCGCGAGCTCATTTCGCGCTGAAAGCCGTTCATCACCGACAACACCACGATCATCGCCAGCACGCCGAGGGCGAGGCCGATCATCGAGGTCATCGAAATGAACGAAACAAAGCGATTGCGGCGCTTGGCGCGGGTATAGCGCGTGCCGATAAAGATCGATAACGGTCTGAACATTCGCTGGGGCACCGTAGAAAAATAAAAGACCCGGCGCCATTACGGGCGCCGGGTTTCAGCCAGTCAGATGGGGGTCAGGCAACCTTCCTGCAATTGCAGGACGCGGTCCATCTGGCGAGCCAGGTTCATGTCGTGCGTGACCACCAGGAACGCCGTGCGCATTGAGGTGCTCAACTCCAGCATCAAATCCTGGATGCCTTCAGCGGTGTGCAGGTCGAGGTTGCCGGTCGGCTCGTCGAGCATCACCAGGCCCGGATTGTTCACCAGCGCGCGGGCGATGGCCACACGCTGGCGTTCGCCGCCGGACAGCTCCGAAGGTTTGTGTTCGAGGCGATGGCCGAGACCGACACGCTCCAGCAATGCCGTGGCACGCCGACGTGCTTCGGGAATTGCCGTTTTGCCGATCAGCAACGGCATGCAGACGTTTTCCAGCGCGGTGAATTCCGGCAGCAAGTGGTGAAACTGATAGACGAAGCCCAAGGCACGATTGCGCAGCAGGCCACGCTTCTTCTCGCTCAGCGCCGACAGCTCTTCACCGTCGAGCCAGACGCTGCCCTTGCTCGGCGTATCGAGGCCGCCAAGCAGGTTGAGCAAGGTACTTTTGCCCGAACCCGACTTGCCGACGATCGCCACACGCTCGCCCGGGTGCAACTCCAGTTGCAGACCGGCCAGCACTTCTACCGACTCCGGGCCTTCCTCGTAGGATTTGCCCAGGTTGCGGCAGCTCAGAATTGCTTGTTCACTCATGCCCGACTCACTCATAACGTAACGCCTCCGCCGGCTGGGTGCGCGCGGCACGCCAGGCGGGATACAGGGTGGCGAGGAAACTCAGGACCAACGCGGCGGCGCAAACCATGACGACATCCTGGCTCTGCACCTGCGACGGAAGATAATCAATGAAATACACGTCAGCATTAAGGAATTTGTGGCCGATCAGCCCTTCCAGCGCCGAGATGGCCGCGCTGACGTTAAGCGCGGCGAAAATGCCGACCACCGCGCCAATGGCTGTGCCGACCACACCGATCACCGTGCCTTGCACCATGAACGTACGCATGATCGTGCCCGGCGTCGCGCCCAGTGTGCGCAGAATGGCGATGTCGCCCTTCTTGTCGTTCACCACCATTACCAGGGTGGAGATGATATTGAACGCCGCCACCGCAACGATCAGCAGCAACAGCAGGCCGATCATGGCTTTTTCCATGCGGATCGCCTGATAGAGATTGCCGTGGGTGCGGGTCCAGTCGCGGGCGTAGTAGCGGTCTTCGCCGAGCTGCTGGGCAATATTCCACGCCTCGCGTGGGGCCTGGAACAGGTCGTCGAACTTCAGGCGCAGGCCCTGCACCTGATCCGGCTTCCAGCGGTGCATCTTCGCCAGATCCTGCAGGTTGGTCACACCGAGATAGCCGTCGAGCTCACCGGCGCCGACATGGAAAATGCCGACCACGGTAAAGCGCTTCATGCGCGGGAACATCCCGGCCGGGGTCACGCTGACCTCCGGCGCGACGAAAGTGACCTTGTCACCGATGCCGACGCCCAGCTTGGTCGCCGCCTTGTCGCCGATGACGATGCCGAAGCTGCCCGGCGTCAGGTCGTCGAGTTTGCCCTGCTTCATGAAGTTGTCGATGATCGACACATTGCGCTCCAGCGCAGGGTCGATGGCATTGAGCAACACCTTGGAGACCTGACCGTTGTTGGTCAGCAGGCCCTGCATCTGGGTGAACGGCGCCACCGCCGTCACCTGCCGGTTCTGCTTGACCTTGGCGGCGAGGCTCTGCCAATCATTGAGCGGCTCGCCAGTCTCAAGAGTGGCGTGGGGCACCATGCCCAGCACGCGGGTGCGCATCTCATGATCGAAGCCGTTCATCACCGACAGCACGACAATCATCACGACCACGCCAAGGGCGAGCCCGATCATCGAAGTCAGGGAAATGAATGACACAAAATGATTGCGACGCTTTGCACGGGTATAACGCGTGCCGATAAATACGAAGAGAGGTCTGAACATGTCGGGGCTTGTTCGGAGGGAAAAGGAACGTCCTTGTGGCGGGGGTCGATAACCAGCTTTACACTCAGACCACCGCCGCTACCATGGGTTCGCCATGTCGACATTAGATGAAGAAGATCGCCGCGAATACTACCGTATCGAGGACACGATCGCACTGGAAATTCGGCCCCTGTCCGCTCCCGAAGCCGCAGGCGAGGAAGTGTTGCAGGATGCTTCCCCACTCTTCAACCTGCTCAGCGAACTGCACCTGAGCGAATTCGAGTCGCAGCACCTGTTGCGCCAGATCAGCGAGCGCGACCGGGCAATCGCCGCGTTCCTAAAATCCCAGAACAAACGCATCGACCTGCTCAGCCAGGTGGTCGCCCTGACCGTGCTCGGCCAGATCGGCGAGCCACAACCGGTGATCATCTCCGAAGGCGGGATCGACTTTCAGTACCCGACAGCGATTGCCACCGGCGCACACCTGTCGGTCAAGCTGGTGTTGATGCCGCAGGCACTGGGCCTGCTGCTGCGCGCCCGCGTCACCCATTGCGACCGCAAGGGCGATGGCTATGACGTCGGCACCGAGTTCGAACACCTGACCGATGCCCAGCGTCAATTGCTCGCCCGTTATATTTTGCAAAAGCAGGCCCAGGAACGACGCCTGGCCCGCGAACAGAACGAATCCGGCATTTAATTTAAGGAAGCACCGTGACCCTCATTTACGGCCACCGCGGCGCCAAGGGCGAAGCACCGGAAAATACCCTGAGCAGTTTTCAGGAATGTCTCAAGCACGGCGTGCGCCGTTGCGAACTGGATCTGCACCTGTCCAAGGACGGCGAGCTGATGGTCATCCATGACCCTACGCTCAAGCGCACCACCGACCGTCGCGGCAAAGTTGTCGAGCACACCGCCGCCGAGCTGGTGACCTACGACGCGCGCAAGGGTGGCCCGGGCTGGATCAAGCCCTGCCCGATTCCCACGCTGGAAGCGTTGTTCGAACAATGTGATTTCGAGCACTGGCAGCTGGAAGTCAAAAGCGCTTCACGCACACGCGCCGCAACCACCGTGCTGGCGATTCGGGAAATGGCTCAGCGCCATGGCTTGCTCGACAAGGTCACGATCACCTCGAGTTCGCGGGAAGTGTTGAAAGCGGCAATGGACCTGGTCCCGGACGTATCTCGTGGCCTGGTGGCCGAATACGCCTGGCTCGATCCGCTGAAAGTCGCGGCCAGCTATGGCTGTGAGATTCTCGCGCTGAACTGGACACTGTGTACGCCGGAACGCCTGCAGAAGGCGCAGCGCCAAGGTCTGCATGTGTCGGTGTGGACCGTCAACGAGCCCGCGCTGATGCGCAGACTCGCCGACTTCGGCGTTGACAGCCTGATTACAGACTTTCCCGGTTTGGCCACTGCCACCCTTGAGAATTGCTGAAATCGGTCTCCCCGGCCGGCTCAGGCCACCGGCCGGAGCCCGTCAAAAAAGCCGGTTGAGGCCGTCGTATGCAGCTACCCGATAGGCTTCGGCCATGGTCGGGTAGTTGAACGTGGTGTTGACGAAATACTTCAGCGTATTCAGTTCGCCCGGCTGGTTCATGATCGCCTGACCGATGTGGACGATCTCCGACGCCTGATAACCGAAGCAGTGCACACCGAGCACTTCCAGGGTTTCGCGGTGGAACAGGATCTTCAGCATGCCTTGCGGCTCGCCGGCAATCTGCGCCCGCGCCATGCTCTTGAAGAACGCCTTGCCGACTTCGTAAGGCACTTTGGCCTGAGTCAGTTCCTGCTCGTTCTTGCCGATCGAGCTGATCTCCGGAATCGTGTAGATGCCGGTCGGCACGTCATTGACGAAACGCCAGCTGCCATTATCGACGATGCTGCCAGCGGCCGAACGGCCCTGGTCGTGAGCGGCACTGGCCAGGCTCGGCCAGCCGATCACGTCACCGGCACCGTAGATATTTTCCACGCAGGTGCGGTAGTTCTGGTCGACTTCGATCTGGCCACGGCTGTTGACCTTGACGCCAATGTTTTCCAGACCCAGCGTATCGGTGTTGCCGGTACGGCCGTTGCACCAGAGCAAGGCGTCGGCCTTGATCTTCTTGCCCGACTTGAGGTGCAGGATCACGCCGTTGTCCACGCCTTCGACGCGGTCGTAGTCTTCGTTGTGGCGCACGGTGATGTTGTTGTTGCTGAAGTGATAGCTCAACGCCTGGGAGATTTCCGAGTCGAGGAAGCTCAGCAACTGGCCACGGTTGTCGACCAGCTCGACCAGCACACCCAGGCCACTGAAGATCGAGGCGTATTCACAGCCGATCACACCGGCGCCGTAAACGATCAGTTTGCGCGGAGTGTGGCCGAGGCTGAGGATGGTGTCGCTATCGTAGATACGCGGGTGATGGAAATCGATGTCCGCCGGACGATACGGGCGCGAACCGGTGGCAATGATGATGTGCTTGGCGACCAGTTTCTCGACCACGCCGTTGCCGCAGACCACTTCGATGGTTTGCTCGTCGGCGAAGCTGCCGGTGCCGAAGAATACGTCGACGCGATTACGGGCGTAGTAGCCGGTGCGCGATGCGACTTGTTTGGAAATGACTTTTTCGGCGCTTTTCAACACGTCCGGGAAGGAGAACCAGCGCGGCTCGCCGATCGCCCGGAACATCGGGTTGGTGTTGAACTGCATGATCTGCCGCACCGAGTGACGCAGTGCCTTGGACGGAATGGTGCCGAGGTGGGTGCAGTTGCCGCCGACCTGACGACGGCTGTCGACCATCGCGACCTTGCGCCCTGCTTTGGCGGCGTTCATTGCCGCGCCTTCTCCCGCCGGGCCGGAACCCAGCACCACCACGTCGTAGTTGTAGACAGCCATGCGTACTCCTCAGAACAGGCCGCGGTGCCAGCAGCACCGGCGGCTAAATCACGCCGAACAACGGCGCGAAGGAACAATTGGGGGCCAGTAGAGAACCCGGACACAGTCTATAGAAGCGTCAACGCCGCGCACATTAACCCTTGGTCGCGTCGTAGGCTACTTTTGCCTGCACTACAACGCCAGCTTTCGTCTTGTCTTCAATCAATTTTTTGCACCCGCGAGCTGATCGAATGCCGGACTGGTGCGGATGATAAAACCTGTATCGGCACGCAAGACAAAGAATGCAGCAATGGCATGTTTTTGGGCATAGTCCCGCGCCCTTTCCGGGCCGAGAATCAGCAACAGCGTCGATAGTCCATCGGCCATCAGCGCTGAAGGATGAATCACCGTGACGGACGCCAGGTCGTGTAGGACCGGGGCACCGCTGCGCGCATCGACGGTGTGGGAATAGCGCCGGCCATCCTGCAGAAAATAGTTACGGTAATCGCCGGACGTGGACACGCCGTAGCCGTCGACATTAATAATGCGCTCGGCCACTTGCTGGTCGTCGCGAGGCTCTTCCAATGCGATGCGCCAGGGCGAGCCATCAAGTTTTTTTCCCTTGGCCTTTAATTCGCCCGTGGCTTCGACGAGGTAAGCGTGGATGCCCATGGCCTCCAGCCTCGCGGCAATGCTGTCCACGGCGTAGCCGGCTGCGATGCTGTTCAGGTCGACTTCGACAGCGGCGTCCTTGCACAAGCGGTTGCCGTCGATGTGCAAGTGCTGATAGCCGACACGCTGCATGACCTCGCTTACCGCCGCCGGGTCGGGGATCTTTTCCGTGCGCCCTTGCGGACCAAAGCCCCAAAGGTTGATCAGCGGTTCGACGGTCAGGTCGTAAACACCCGCGCTTTGCGCCGACAGGTGTTCGCCGACACGGACCAGTTCCAATACCGAGGCGGGCATGGCCAGACAGTTATCGGCGGGCAAGGCGTTGAAGCGCTCGATAGCCGAATCGCTCCGATAGGTCGACATCTGGAGATCGACTTCAGCGAGGATGCGCGCCACTTCGCCGCGCACTTGCGCAGGATCGGCGAGGCCGGCATGGCGCACGTACTTGACCGACCAGGTACTGCCCATCGTCGGGCCGCCAATGCGCTCCATGGAATCGCCGTTGCCACAGCCGGCGCACAGCATCGCCAGCACCACAAGCCCCACCCAGCGTCCAGTTAACAATTCTTCATCTCCCCGCAAAACCGCGGCGGCCATTATGGACTACAGCGCCCGCTCGCTCCCGCACGGCTGCAATGCCTTTCTACAAAATTGAAACAGTGAGTAACCGACCATGTCCTCCACCCCGGGCAAAGGCAAAGCGATTTTCCGCGTTGTCAGCGGCAACTTCCTCGAAATGTTCGATTTCATGGTCTACGGCTTCTATGCCACGGCCATCGCCAAAACCTTCTTCCCCACCGACAGCGCCTTCGCTTCGCTGATGCTGTCGCTGGCGACCTTCGGTGCCGGATTCCTGATGCGCCCGCTGGGGGCGATTTTCCTCGGCGCCTACATCGACCGCCACGGCCGGCGCAAAGGCCTGATCATTACGCTCGCGATGATGGCGGCCGGCACCGTGCTGATTGCCTGCGTGCCGGGCTATGCGACGCTCGGGGTCGCGGCACCGCTGCTGGTGTTATTCGGACGACTGCTGCAAGGTTTCTCGGCCGGCGTGGAGCTGGGCGGCGTCTCGGTCTATCTGGCAGAAATCTCCACACCGGGGCGCAAAGGCTTTTTCGTCAGTTGGCAGTCTGCCAGCCAACAGGCTGCGGTGGTCTTCGCCGGCCTGCTTGGGGTCGGCCTCAACCATTGGCTGAGCCCGGAGCAAATGGGCGAATGGGGCTGGCGCGTGCCGTTTCTGATTGGCTGCCTGATCGTGCCGGTGATTTTCTTCATCCGCCGCTCGCTGGAGGAAACCCCGGAATTCCAGGCGCGCACCCACCGCCCTACCCTCGGCGAAGTCGTCCGTTCGATCGGCCAGAACGTTGGCATCGTCATCGCCGGCATGGCGCTGGTGGTGATGACCACGGTGTCGTTCTACCTGATCACCGCGTACACGCCGACATTCGGCAAGGCCGAGTTGCACCTGTCAGATCTCGATGCGTTGCTGGTGACGGTGTGTATCGGCCTGTCGAACTTCTTCTGGTTGCCGGTGATGGGTGCGGTGTCCGATAAAATCGGGCGAAAACCCTTACTGCTGGCGGCGACGATTCTGGCGATTCTTACCGCCTATCCTGCCCTGTCGTGGCTGGTCGCCAATCCAAGCTTCAGCCACTTGCTGATTGTCGAGTTATGGCTGTCCTTCCTGTACGGCTCGTACAACGGCGCGATGGTTGTAGCGCTGACCGAGATCATGCCGGTGGAAGTGCGCACGACCGGTTTCTCTCTGGCGTACAGCTTGGCGACGGCGACGTTTGGCGGATTTACCCCGGCGGCATGTACTTATCTGATTCATGTGCTGGACAACAAGGCAGCGCCGGGGATCTGGCTCAGTGGCGCGGCGGTGTTGGGGTTGATTGCGACCTTGGTGTTGTTTCGCGGCAATCGGCATGAACTGCGCACGGCGCAAGCGTCGGTTGCCAGCGGCGCCTGACAGAATGCTTTCGCGAGCAGGCTCGCTCCCACAGGAGACGCGATCGTTCCCACGCTCTGCGTGGGAATGCAGCCCGGGACGCTCTGCGTCCCATTGGAACGCGGAGCGTCCCTTGAGGCATTCCCACGCAGAGCGTGGGAACGATCACTCCACAAACAAAAACGCCCCGACAAAATGCCGGGGCGTTTTCATTCAAGCCTGAGGCTTAGCGCGGGAACGCTGGCGGATTTACATCAGCCATGTCTTCCATCACGCGAACCACCTGGCAGCTATAGCCGAACTCGTTGTCGTACCAGACGTACAGCACAACGCGGTTGTCCTGAACGATGGTCGCTTCAGCATCGACCACACCGGCGTGGCGCGAACCGACGAAGTCAGTCGAAACTACTTCCTGCGAATTGACGAAATCGATCTGCTTGTGCAGTTCGGAGTGCAGCGCCATGTAGCGCAGGTACTCGTTCATCTCTTCACGGGTGGCGGCTTTCTCAAGGTTGAGATTGAGAATGGCCATCGACACGTTCGGCGTCGGCACGCGAATCGCGTTGCCGGTCAGCTTGCCGGCCAGCTCAGGCAGGGCCTTGGCAGCAGCGGTGGCAGCACCGGTCTCGGTGATCACCATGTTCAGCGCGGCGCTACGGCCACGGCGATCGCCCTTGTGGAAGTTGTCGATCAGGTTCTGGTCGTTGGTGTACGAGTGAACGGTTTCGACGTGACCGTTGATGATGCCGAACTTGTCGTTGACCGCTTTGAGCACCGGCACGATGGCGTTGGTGGTGCAGGAAGCAGCCGACACGATCTTGTCGTCAGCGGTGATTTCACCGTGGTTGATGCCGTGAACGATGTTCTTCAGCTTGCCCTTGCCAGGTGCGGTCAGAACAACGCGGTCGATACCCGGGCAGGCCAGGTGCTGCCCCAGGCCATCGGCGTCACGCCATACACCGGTGTTGTCCACCAGCAGCGCGTCTTTGATGCCGTACTGGGTGTAATCCACCTCGGTCGGGTTCTTCGCGTAGATCACCTGGATCAGGTTACCGTTGGCGGTGATGGTGTTGTTTTCTTCGTCGATGGTAATGGTGCCGTTGAACGAACCGTGCACCGAATCGCGACGCAGCAGGCTGGCGCGTTTGGTCAGGTCGTTCTCGGCGCCTTTGCGCACGACGATGGCGCGCAGACGCAGGCCGTCGCCACCACCGGTTTTTTCGATCAGGATGCGCGCCAGCAGGCGGCCGATACGACCGAAGCCGTACAGCACAACGTCGGTGCCTTTGCGGGGCGAAGCGTTTTGCTGACCCACCACGTCAGCCATTTCTTCACGCACGAACTGCTCGGCGCTGCGGCCATTGCCTTCGTTACGGAATTTGAACGCCAACTTGCCCAGGTCTACCGAAGCCGCGCCGAGCTTGAGCTCGCTCATGGCCTTGAGCAGTGGGAATGTTTCGTGGACGGAGAGTTCGCTGTCGTCGGAGGAACGGTGGCGAGCAAAGCGGTGAGCTTTGAGAATCGCGATGACAGACTGGTTGATCAGGCTGCGGCCATAGATCGAGCTCACCACGTTGTTATTGCGGTAGAGCTGACCGATAAGCGGGATCATCGCTTCTGCGAGTGCTTCACGGTCGATCCATTCACCAAGACACTGGTCGGGCTTCTGAGTCACGGTAACCTTCCACATGTAGGGGCAGAAAAAAGGGGCTACATTATGCCGCCGACAACCTCTTTCAGCAATGCGCGCTTGTCGCCAATCCGTTAACAAAATCCTGTTCAAAAAAATTACGCCGCTCTCCAGCCCAGTAAAACCGCGGCTTTCAGCGCAGTCAATTTTTCGACGACTGTTAGACGATGTCTGTAACCCTCCGAAACACGACCCGGTTTCGGCACTACATAACCACTTAAAAAGTGCTCGTTTTTATGGTTACCACTACATTTCGTCCAAACCGCCAAGATAGACGTAGTCTGCAACTGACAGGTGGCACCGCAGACCGCTACAATTACCGACTTTGTCGCAACGCCTGGAGCTCAACCTTCCGTGCCTGTTCTGCGTCTACCGCTACTCCCTGCCGAGGCAGGTAAACAGCATTGGGGCAATCTGCCCGGTGCTGCCCTCAGCCTGGCGATTGCCGAGGCTGCCAGCGCTGCCAAGCGCTTCACCCTGCTGCTGACCGCCGACAGCCAAAGCGCCGAACGGCTGGAACAGGAGCTGAGTTTCTTCGCCCCGGATTTGCCCGTGCTGCATTTTCCCGACTGGGAAACCCTGCCGTACGATTTGTTCTCGCCGCACCAGGACATCATTTCCCAGCGCATCGCCAGCTTATACAGGCTGCCGGAATTGGCGCATGGCGTACTGGTGGTGCCGATTACCACGGCCCTGCACCGACTGGCGCCGACCAAATTCCTGCTCGGCAGCAGCCTGGTGCTGGACATCGGCCAGAAGCTCGATGTCGAGCAGATGCGCGCGCGGCTTGAGGCCAGCGGCTATCGCTATGTCGACACAGTTTATGAGCACGGCGAATTCACCGTACGTGGCGCGCTGATCGACCTGTTCCCGATGGGCAGCAAACTGCCCTATCGCATCGACCTGTTCGATGACGAAATCGAAACCCTGCGCACCTTCGATCCGGAAACCCAGCGTTCGATCGACAAGGTCGAGTCGGTCAAGCTACTGCCGGCCCGCGAGTTTCCGTTGCAGAAAGACGCAGTCACCCGCTTCAAGGCGCGCTTCCGTGAGCGCTTCGACGTCGACTTCCGCCGCTGCCCGATCTTTCAGGACCTGAGCAGTGGCATCACACCGGCCGGTATCGAGTACTACCTGCCGCTGTTCTTCGACGAAACCTCGACGCTGTTCGACTACCTGCCGCAGGACACCCAGGTGTTCTCGCTGCCGGGTATCGAGCAGGCGGCGGAAAATTTCTGGAACGACGTGCGCAATCGTTATGAAGAGCGCCGCGTCGACCCTTCGCGCCCTTTATTGCCACCGGCCGAACTGTTCCTGCCGGTGGAAGACTGCTTTGCACGGCTGAAGAACTGGCCACGGGTAGTGGCGAGTCAGCAAGACGTTGAGAGCGGTGTCGGCCGTGAACGCTTCCCGGCGCATGCATTGCCGGATCTGGCGATCGAAGCCAAAGCCACCCAACCGCTGGCGGCGCTGGCCGGCTTCCTCGAACAATTCCCCGGACGCGTGCTGTTCACCGCCGAATCGGCGGGCCGTCGCGAAGTGCTGCTGGAACTGCTCGAACGCCTGAAGCTACGACCAAAAACCGTCGACAGCTGGCCGGACTTCGTCGCCAGCAAGGATCGTCTGGCGATCACCATCGCCCCGCTCGACGAAGGTCTGGTGCTCGACGACCCGGCACTGGCGCTGGTCGCGGAAAGTCCGCTGTTCGGCCAACGGGTGATGCAGCGCCGTCGCCG
Source organism: Pseudomonas sp. SWRI111 (assembly GCF_014268555.1). Classification (NCBI taxonomy): domain Bacteria; kingdom Pseudomonadati; phylum Pseudomonadota; class Gammaproteobacteria; order Pseudomonadales; family Pseudomonadaceae; genus Pseudomonas; species Pseudomonas sp. SWRI111. The sequence continues at coordinate 144,210 of NZ_JABWQQ010000012.1, forward strand.
CGAGAAGCGCAGCGACGTCAGCAACGATGCGGTGATCAAGAACCTCACCGAGCTGCGCGAAGGCGCCCCGGTGGTGCACATTGACCACGGTGTCGGTCGCTATCTGGGCCTGACGATTCTGGAAATCGACAACCAGGCCGCCGAATTCCTCACCCTCGAATACGCCGAGAACGCCAAGCTCTACGTGCCGGTCGCTAACCTGCACCTGATCGCCCGTTACACCGGCAGCGACGACTCGCTGGCGCCGCTGCATCGTCTCGGCTCGGAAACCTGGCAGAAAGCCAAGCGCAAAGCCGCCGAACAGGTGCGCGACGTCGCCGCCGAACTGCTCGACATTTATGCCCGTCGCGCCGCCCGCGAAGGTTACGCGTTCGCCGACCCGAAAGCCGATTACGCCACGTTCAGCGCTGGTTTCCCGTTCGAAGAAACCCCGGACCAGCAAGCGACCATCGAAGCCGTGCGCGAAGACATGCTCGCGCCGAAACCGATGGATCGCCTGGTCTGCGGCGACGTCGGCTTCGGCAAGACCGAGGTGGCCATGCGCGCCGCGTTCATCGCGGTGCACGGCGGTCGTCAGGTGGCGATTCTGGTACCGACCACCCTGCTCGCCCAGCAGCACTACAACAGTTTCCGCGACCGCTTCGCCGACTGGCCGGTGACCGTAGAGGTGATGAGCCGCTTCAAGTCCGCCAAGGAAGTCAACGCGGCGATTGCCGATCTGGCGGAAGGCAAGATCGACATTGTCATCGGCACGCACAAGCTGCTGTCCGACGACGTGAAAATCAAAAACCTCGGCCTGGTGATCATCGACGAAGAACACCGCTTTGGCGTGCGTCAGAAAGAACAGCTCAAGGCGCTGCGCAGCGAAGTCGACATTCTCACCCTGACCGCCACACCGATTCCGCGCACGCTGAACATGGCGGTGTCGGGCATGCGCGATCTGTCGATCATCGCCACGCCGCCAGCGCGACGCCTGTCGGTGCGCACCTTCGTCATGGAGCAGAACAAGAGCACGGTCAAAGAAGCCCTGCTGCGCGAGCTGCTGCGTGGCGGCCAGGTCTATTACTTGCACAACGATGTGAAGACCATCGAAAAATGCGCCGCCGACCTCGCCGAACTGGTGCCGGAAGCGCGCATTGGTATTGGCCACGGACAGATGCGCGAGCGCGAACTCGAACAGGTGATGAGCGACTTCTACCACAAGCGTTTCAACGTGCTGATCGCCTCGACCATCATCGAGACCGGCATCGACGTGCCGAGCGCCAACACCATCATCATCGAACGTGCCGACAAGTTCGGTCTGGCACAGCTGCACCAGTTGCGTGGCCGCGTCGGCCGCAGTCACCACCAGGCTTACGCCTACCTGCTGACGCCGCCGCGCCAGCAAATCACTTCGGACGCGGAAAAGCGTCTGGAAGCGATCGCCAACACCCAGGACCTCGGCGCCGGCTTCGTGCTGGCGACCAACGACCTGGAAATCCGCGGCGCTGGCGAACTGCTCGGCGACGGTCAGAGCGGGCAGATTCAGGCGGTGGGCTTCACGCTGTACATGGAAATGCTCGAGCGCGCGGTGAAATCGATTCGCAAAGGCGAGCAGCCGAACCTCGATCAACCGCTAGGCGGTGGCCCGGAAGTCAATCTGCGGGTGCCGGCGCTGATTCCGGAAGACTATCTGCCGGATGTGCATGCGCGCCTGATTCTGTATAAACGCATCGCCTCGGCGACCGACGAAGAAGGTCTGAAGGATCTGCAGGTCGAGATGATCGACCGTTTCGGCCTGCTGCCGGAGCCGACCAAGAACCTGGTGCGGATCACCGCGTTGAAACTGCAGGCGGAAAAGCTCGGCATCAAAAAAGTCGATGGCGGGCCGCAGGGCGGGCGTATCGAGTTCGAAGCGCAGACGCCAGTCGACCCGATGACGCTGATCAAGCTGATCCAGACCCAGCCCAAACGCTACAAATTCGAAGGCGCGACGATGTTTAAATTTCAGGTGCCGATGGAGCGCCCGGAAGAACGTTTTAATACTGTAGAGGCGCTGTTTGAGCGTCTCATCCCGAAATCCGCTTGAAGGACGCCCAATGCGCCTGTTCCGCTCTCTGACTTTGCTGCTCACCTCGCTGTCCATAACAGTGCTGGCACCGATGGCGTTTGCCGATGACACGTATCAGGTCGAAATGATTCTGGTGCGCCAGAATGCCGTGCCGGCCATCGTCAGCCGCGCCGCGCCGGAAGACTGGGCCGCCGGCGCCCAACGCCTGGGCAACGACAGCCTGCGCACGCCTGCGCTGAATGATGTCGTAAGCAAACTCACCGCCAGCGGCGAGTACACCGTGCTGATGCACAAAGCCTGGCAGCAAAGCCTCGGCGAAACGCCGGTGAAAGTCGCAGTCAGTGACGGCCAGGAGCAATTTGGGCAATTCCCGATCGAAGGCACGCTGGAGATGAAACTCGGTCGCTTCACCGACGTAACGGCCGACTTCTGGGTCAACCAGATCGACGCCAACGGTCTGGTCACCGCCAGTGAACGGCTGCGCCAGGACAGCCACACCAAAAACGGCCAACTCAACTACCTCGACAACGGCCACCTGGCTTTGCTGATCAAGATCACTTCCCTGACCGCGCCGGCGCCACGGGAAGCACCTGAAGCGATTCCGGACTGATCGAAGTCCTTATGCCCCCGCCCCTCAGCAAACCGTTGGCGCCCTCCTGGGTCAGCCGATTCAAGGAACAGAGCCTGGAGCGTGGCCGTCGCTACGCCCTGGAAAACCGGGTACGCATCGCACAGGTCGGCGATGCGACCATCACGGCCAGTTGCGAAGGCTCCGGTGGCAGCGTTTATCGCCAGACGATTCACTTGCGCGAGTCGGCCAAAGGCACGCTGCTGCTGGTCGACGCCACTTGCACCTGCCCGGTCCGCAGCAACTGCAAGCACTGTGCAGCGGTGCTGCTGAAAGTCCAGGAAACCCTCGATTACCCCGCCGCCGCGAAAGATGCCGAGCTGCTGGAAAAGCTCCAGGCTGTCCTGGAAAACCGCAGCCCGAAAGCGCCGCCGCAGGTGCTGGTGGACAACGTGCAACCGCTGCCACGCCTGTGGCTGGCGAGCGCCGAGTTCAGCGCGTTCGAGCCGCGTAACGGCAAGATGCAGCGCTATATCCAGCACCGCGCGGCACTCTCGTTCAGCTATCTGGACGAGTACGTCAGCGGGCAGAAGAACAGCGATATCCTGATTCGCCAAGAGACCCAGACCCTGCGCGTCAAGCGCCACCCCGACGTCGAACAGTCCTACCGGGAACAACTGCGCATACTCGGCTTCCGTATCGCCACGCGGCAGAGCAAAGCCTTGCCGGAGAGCGCGGGCGAGCTGTACGAAATGGTCAACGACAGCGCCTGGCTGACCTTCACCCTTAACGACCTGCCAAAGCTGCGCAGCCTGGGCTGGGAATTACAGATCGACGAGGAGTTCGGCTTCGACCTGACTGCCGTCGACGACTGGTACGCCACGGTTGAACAGGTCCCGGAACGCGACTGGTTTGATCTGGAACTGGGCATCATCGTCAATGGCGAACGCCTGAGCCTGCTGCCGATTTTGCTCAATCTGATGCGCTCACACGCCGAAATCCTCAACCCGGAACGCCTGGCGCGCCGCCGCGATGACGAGCTGATTCTGGTCAATATTCCACAACGGACCAGCGAACACGGTCCGCTGCAGGTCGCGCTGCCGCTCGGCCGCCTGAAACCGGTACTGACCACCCTCGGCGAGTTTTACCTGCAAGAGCCCGGCGAAACCACCTTGCGCCTGAGCAAGGCCGATGCGACGCGCCTCAATGCGCTGGACGGCATTCCACTGTTGTGGGAGGGCGGCGAACAGATGCGCACACTCGCCCAACGCCTGCGCGACATCCGCGATTACAGCGCCGAAGCGCCGCAAGGCCTGAACGCGACGTTGCGTCCCTATCAGCTCGAAGGCTTGAGCTGGATGCAGTCGCTACGGCAACTGGAGGTAGGCGGGATTCTCGCGGACGACATGGGTCTGGGTAAAACCCTACAGACCCTGGCGCATATCCTCAGCGAGAAGAACGCCGGGCGCCTGGATCGCCCGTGCATGGTGGTGATGCCGACCAGCCTGATCCCCAACTGGCTCGATGAAGCCGCGCACTTCACGCCGCAATTGAGGGTGGTGGCGTTGTACGGGGCCACGCGCAAAAAGCACTTCGACAACCTCGCCGACTTCGACCTGATTCTTACCACCTATGCGCTGCTGCCCAAGGACGTCGAACGCCTGGCGAAACAGCCGCTGCACGTGCTGGTGCTGGACGAAGCGCAGTACATCAAGAACCCCAACAGCAAAGCGGCCCAGGCCGCGCGCGAGCTGAATGCGCGCCAGCGCTTGTGCTTGAGCGGCACCCCACTGGAAAACCACTTGGGCGAGCTGTGGTCGCTGTTTCACTTTTTGCTGCCGGGCTGGCTCGGCGATGTGAAAAGTTTCAATGCCGATTACCGCGTGCCGATCGAAAAGCGCGGCAGTGAAGTCAGACTTCAGCACCTCAACGGTCGGATAAAGCCGTTTCTGCTGCGCCGCACCAAAGAACAGGTCGCCACCGAACTGCCGCCGAAAACCGAAATCATCCATTGGGTCGAACTCAACGAAGCGCAGCGCGATGTCTATGAAACCATGCGTCTGGCCATGGACAAAAAGGTCCGCGACGAGATCACGCGCAAAGGCGTGGCGCGCAGTCAGATCATTATTCTTGAGGCACTGCTGAAGTTGCGTCAGGTCTGTTGCGATCTGCGTCTGGTCAGCGACACGGCCCTGCCCGCTCGTGCCAGCACCTCGGGCAAGCTCGACAGCTTGATGGAAATGCTTGAAGAGCTGTTCGAGGAAGGTCGGCGGGTTCTGCTGTTTTCGCAGTTCACCTCGATGCTGACATTGATTGAGGATGAGCTGAAAAAACGTAACGTCGCCTATGCGCTACTGACCGGGCAAACCCGCGACCGGCGCACGCCCGTGAAGGAATTCCAGAGCGGCAAGCGTCAGATCTTTCTGATCAGCCTGAAGGCTGGCGGTGTCGGTTTGAACCTGACCGAAGCCGATACGGTGATTCACTACGATCCGTGGTGGAACCCGGCGACCGAGAATCAGGCAACTGATCGGGCGTATCGCATCGGTCAGGAAAAACCCGTATTCGTTTACAAGCTGATTGCCCGCGGCACGGTGGAAGAGAAGATTCAGCACCTGCAGAAGGAGAAATCTGATCTGGCGGCAGGCGTACTGGATGGGCGCAAGGCCGGGGACTGGAAGTTGCAGAGTGATGATATTGAAGCGTTGTTTGCGCCGTTGCCGGACAAGATCGACAAGCGTTGAGATCGGCGTCGCCGGTTAGATTGTTATCGCGAGCAGGCTCACTCCTACAGGGGAACGCATTTCAAACTGTAGGAGTGAGCCTGCTCGCGAAAGGCATCACCTCGGTCTAACGATTGAAACCGAAGCTCAATCCCTGGAAACAGGCAACGGCGCAAACAGCGCCTCGATATCGCCCTGCTCCAGTTTGAAACCACCCGTCGTGCCCCCTTCCAGCACTGCCCCGGCCAGCGCAGCCTTCTCCTGCTGCAGCGCCTGGATTTTTTCCTCAACCGTGCCTTTGGCAATCAACTTGTAAACGAACACCGGATTGTTCTGGCCAATGCGATACGCCCGGTCAGTGGCCTGATTCTCCACCGCAGGATTCCACCAAGGGTCAAAGTGGATCACCGTGTCCGCCGCCGTCAGGTTCAAACCCGTTCCGCCGGCCTTGAGGCTGATGAGGAACAACGGCACTTTTCCGCCCTGGAAATCCTTGACCGGCGTGCGTCGGTCCGTGGTATCGCCGGTCAGCAACGAGTAACTTAACCCTCGTTGCTGCAACTCCTGCTCGATCAGCGCCAGCATCGACGTGAACTGGGAGAACAGCAGAATCCTGCGCCCCTCGCCGAGCAATTCCTCGAGCATCTCCATCAAGCTGATCAGCTTGCCGCTACCCGAGCGCAGGGCCTTCGCCGAGAGCGGCATGTTGATCAGGCGCAAGTCGCAACAGACCTGACGCAGCTTTAGCAGCGCATCGAGAATAATGATCTGACTGCGCGCCACGCCACTGCGGGCGATTTCGTCGCGGACCTTTTTGTCCATCGCTACACGCACCGTTTCATACACATCGCGCTGCCCATCGCTGAGTTCGACCCAGTGGATGATCTCGGTTTTCGGCGGCAACTCCGTGGCGACCTGATCTTTTTTGCGTCGCAACAAAAACGGCTTGATGCGCGCGGTCAGGTGCTGCATGCGCTGCACGTTGCCGTGCTTCTCGATCGGCGTGCGGTAATCGCGATTGAAGGATTTACTGTCGCCCAGCCAACCCGGCATCAGGAAGTGAAACTGCGACCACAGTTCGCCGAGGTGGTTTTCCAACGGCGTGCCACTCAGGCAAAGGCGCTGACGGGCCTGCAGGTCACGCGCGGCCTGGGCGGCTTTGCTGAGCGGGTTCTTGATGTTCTGCGCTTCGTCGAGAATCAATACGCTCCACGATTGTGGCTGCAAAATCTCAAGATCCCTCGGCAGCAACGCGTAAGTGGTCAGCACCAAGTCGTATTCGGCGAGATTGGCGAAATCTTTTTGCCGCCCAGTCCCGTGCAGCGCCAATACTTTTAACTGCGGAGTAAAACGCTCGGCCTCGTCGAGCCAGTTGGGAATCAGACTGGTCGGCATGACTGCCAGCGCCGGGCAATCCAGCCGGCCGGCGTTTTTCTCCGCAAGCAGATGCGCCAGGGTCTGCAGGGTTTTGCCCAGGCCCATGTCATCGCCAAGAATGCCACCGACCTCAAGCTCGCGCAGGGTTTGCATCCAGTTCAGGCCTTCGAGCTGATACGGACGCAGTTGCGCGTTAAGTCCAACCGGCGCAGCGACTTGGGTGTGACTGGAATTTTGCAGGCGCTTGGCAAAGTTGCGCAGCCGCTCGCCGCCCTGCCAATCCAGCGGCACGCCGTCGAGCAGACTCAGGCGCGCAGCATCCGGCGCAGTCAAGCGCAGCGCATCGCCGTGATGACCGCCCAGATACAACTCGCCTAACGTGGCCATCAGCGGTTTGACCCGACTCAGCGGCAACGCCACCTTGGCGCCCGCATCGCCGCCGAAACCGCTGGGCTTGAGTTCGATCAGCAGTTTTTCATCATCGCTGCGTTCCGCCAGATTGACCGGGTCGAGCAAGCGCGGCTGGGTGCGCAACAGATGCAAAAGGATCGGCAACAGGCTGTAGCGCTCGCCGTTGACGACGATGCCCAATTGCAGATCAAACCATTGATGCCCGGCCTCCTCCTCGACCTCGGCGTACCACTGCTCAACCGGTTGCACGTTGAAATGAAAACCGGGGCTGATGTCGATCTGCCAATTCGCGGCGCGCAGCGTGGCAAGCCCTTCGTGCATGAATGCGAGCCAGGCGGAATCGTCCGGTAACGTAAACATTTCTCCGGGACGATCCAGCGAACTCTTGCGCGTGGCTTTCTTGAAGCCGTGCCTTTGCAGGCTCTGGCGCAGTTCCTTTTCCACCGCGGGCTGGCGTTGAATACGCTGGGTTTCGGTACCGTCGAGGATCATCACCTCCGGGTTGCGATCCAGCGCCGGATGACCGTTGTAGGTGAACACCAGAGCGGCGCGGTGCTCCAGCACATACTCCCAGCGGGAGTGCTCTCGACCGCTGGCAAGGATCAGTTGCGGCTGCGGCAGTACGTCATCAATGATGCGTTCGGTGAGTTTGTGTGGCGGCGGGATTTTTGTCGCCGCGCTCATTCGATGGCTGAACTGCATGGCCTGACGCGCCGGAATGTCCGGTGCGAGGGCCAAATGGCAGGCCAGTTTTTCTTCCAGCTCATTGAACAGAGGGCCAACCTGCCGCTGTTCACGATCGAGGTAATACAGCGGCTCCAGCGCCAGCACGGTTTCCTGCGCCGCTTCGGCACTGCTCCACTGCGCGCGGAACCCACCATCAGCCTGTTCGGCCCAGGCGAACTGACCCACGCGTTTTGCCCCCGGCGTCAGCGGTCGCAGGTCTTCGAAATCGAGGAACAGCCGCGAGGTGCGCAGGAGCATTTCCAGCAGTTCGGCGCCACTGCTGCCCTCCAGCGGATAACCGCTGTAATAGGCGTGATGTGAATGCATGGCAACCAGCAGCCTGGCGACGCGCAAATCCAGCTCGGACAGGTAGCCGGGCTGGCGCATGAGCATTTCCGCCAGCGAATACATCGGTTTGGCTTCGCGTAACTCGCCGCTCTTGAGCTGGTAGACCTTGAAAATATCGAGCAGCCATTTGCCGCTCGCAGACGTGGGTTTGAGCTTGTAAAACAGGCGTGTACCTGCGGGTTGCGCGCTTTCTTCGGTGGGTTTGGCCGGGACCGGGATTGTCGAAAGCCAGTGCTCCAATGCCCGACCCAACGGGACCTGCGCGGCACTTTCCGGTACATCAGGGTCACTGCCCTGCAAAGAATAGAGCACCGCCGCGCAATGCTTGCAGTCGATCGCGACGGGGCAGGTGCATATGCAACGCAAATTAACCGATCCCAAGCGATCTTCGGACAGGTAAATGATTTGTTCATACGCCTGACTTTCGGAACCGACGCAGAATGCCTCGATCTTTCTGGCATCGATCTCGATGATCTCTACCCGATCATCGTCGGCATAAGCGCGGGCCTTGGCCAGCGTTTTACTGTTGAATGCCTGGGTCCATGCCAGTCCTTTAAGCCGTTCGATGAAAATGCTCATGGGCGATCCTTAGCCGGCCAGCACCCGCGCCAGTGTCGACTTGACCTTGCCCATGCCATCGTGCAGCGCCTGCTCGATTTCGGCCATGGTGATGACGTCGGTGGTCTTGCCCGCTGCAGGGTTCACCACCAGCGCCAGACAGGCGTAATCCAGGTCCAGCTCACGAGCCAGTGCCGCTTCCGGCATGCCGGTCATGCCGACGATGTCGCAGCCGTCACGTTCCAGCCGGACGATCTCGGCGACCGTTTCCAGCCGCGGGCCCTGCGTGCAGGCGTATACGCCCTGATCGCTGTATTCGCAGCCTTCGGCGGCGACGGCGGCAATCAATTGCTGGCGCAACGGCTCGCTGTAGGGAAAGCTGAAATCGATGTGAGTGACGTGCTCCAGATCATCGGCGAAATAGGTGTGCTCGCGCCCGCTGGTGTAATCGACGATCTGATGCGGCACGCAAAAATGCCCGGTGCCCATGGCCGGGTGAATCCCGCCGACCGCATTCACCGCGATGATTGCTTGCGCGCCTGCCTGCTTCAACGCCCACAGGTTGGCGCGGTAGTTGACCTTGTGCGGAGGAAAGCGGTGCGGATGACCGTGACGGGCGAGGAACAACACTTCCTTGCCGGCGTATTCGCCAATCTGCACCTCGGCCGAAGGCGCGCCGTAAGGGGTATCGACTGCCAGCGACTGGCGAATGCTCAAGCCTTCGAGCTGAGTCAGGCCGGTGCCACCGATGATTGCGTAAACGGTCATAACGGAAAATCCTTAATCGATCAGTTGAGCGTCTTTGAGCGCGCCGAGGGCGGTAAGCCAACGCGGGTCCTGACGATAATCAGTGCTGGCGAAGGCCTGGCCGCGCATCTTGGCGATGCGCGCGGACGGCTTGACTTTCATGCGTTGCGCAGCACTCAGCGCCAACTCGGCTGCGGCGCGGTCGTTGCACACCAGGCCCATGTCGCAACCGGCCGTAAGCGCGGCTTCGATGCGGCTGGCGGCGTCGCCAACCACATGGGCGCCCGCCATCGACAGGTCGTCACTGAAGATCACGCCGTCAAATTGCAATTCGCCGCGCAGAATGTCCTGCAGCCAGCGCCGGGAGAAACCGGCAGGCTGTGAGTCGACTTGCGGATAGATGACGTGAGCGGGCATGACCGCGGCCAGTTGCTTGCTCAAACGGGCGAAGGGCACGAGGTCGTTGGCGCGGATCTCGTCGAGGCTGCGCTCGTCGTTCGGGATGGCGACGTGAGAGTCCGCTTCTGCCCAGCCGTGGCCGGGAAAGTGCTTGCCAGTGGCGGCCATGCCCGCGCTGTTCATGCCCCGGATGAATGCCCCGGCGAGCAACGCAGCGCGCTGCGGATCACCTTCAAAAGAACGGGTACCGACAACAGCGCTGCGCTGATAATCCAGATCCAGCACCGGGGCAAAGCTGAGGTCGAGGCCGACGGCGAGGACTTCCGTCGCCATGATCCAGCCGCATTGCTCGGCGAGGTATTCGGCATTGTGATTGTCAGCAATCGCGCGCATGGCCGGCAGACGTACAAAACCCTGACGCAGGCGCTGTACGCGCCCGCCCTCTTGATCCACCGCCAGCAGCAGATCTGGGCGAATCGCGCGAATGGCGGCGCTGAGCTCGCGCACCTGGCGTGGATGTTCGATGTTGCGGGCAAAAATGATCAGACCGCCCACTTCGGGCTGACGCAACAATTGGCGATCTTCGGCCGTCAGCCAGGTACCGGCGACGTCCACCATCAACGAGCCTTGCAGGCCAGCAGTCATAAAAATTCCTTGAAAACGAAAAACCCGATCGGCACACGTCCGCTACCGCGGGCGGCGCCCGGACGGTCAGCAGAATCCATGCGGATCGGGTTCAGAACGAGAGTCGGCATGGGCGGCTAGCTTAGCGGATACCAGCTGCCGCGCCCACCCGTGCGCGGTTAAACCTTGGCGGCTACCGGGGCTGACTTGGTGCGCGGGCGCAATTGCGCGGTGGCCATGGCCGTGTCGGTGACGCCGGTCTCGGCGCGCATGCCGGCGGCGAGAAACGGCACCATCAGGCGCATGACTTGTTCTATGGACGTGTTGACGCCGAAGTCGGTCTCGGCAATCGCGCGCAACGCTTTGATCCCGGACATGCTGAACGCGGCGGCGCCGAGCATGAAGTGCACACGCCAGAACAGCTCAATCGGCGGAATGCGTGGCGCCGCTTCGTTGACCAGCAGCATGTAGCGGCGGAACACCTTGCCGTACATGTCCTCCAGGTAACGCCGCAGGTGACCTTGGCTCTGACTGAACGCGAGGCCGAGCAAGCGCATGAAGATCGACAGGTCATTACCGCTGCGCGGCTGGACCACGAGCGCTTGCTCGACGAGGATTTCGAGCAGTTCTTCAAGGGTCGGTTTGTTGTCCGGCTTGGCCTGGCGCCGCTCCAGCTCTTTATCGAGACTGACGCAAAACGGTCCAAGGAAACGCGAAAACACCGCTTGAATCAGCGCCTTTTTCGACCCGAAGTGATAGTTCACTGCTGCCAGGTTGACGCCAGCCTTGCTGGTAATCAAACGCAATGAGGTTTCAGCGAAACCTTTCTCCGCGAACAACTGCTCGGCAGCATCAAGAATGCGTTCAACGGTTTCCGACTGGGCCATGGCTACTCCGCGCCTGACAAACACTTGTTTGAAACATACGTTTCAGCCTGTGCCTTGTCAAGCCTGGCGGTTCGTTTTGGGAATGGTCGGTCAGCTATTTAACCACACAAGGCTGGCGCATTAATAAACGTGTCTGTCGACCGTCCGGCGGCATGCGCAAAAACGGCCATTGCCAAGACCGCTTCACTGTATATAATCCCAGTCACTGTATAAAAAGACAGAGCGATCAATATGCTAAAGCTGACGCCACGCCAAGCCGAGATTCTGGCCTTCATCAAACGATGCCTTGAAGACAACGGCTATCCGCCTACCCGCGCAGAAATCGCTCAGGAACTGGGCTTCAAGTCACCCAATGCCGCCGAAGAGCATCTCAAGGCCCTGGCTCGCAAGGGCGCCATCGAAATGACGCCTGGTGCCTCCCGCGGCATTCGAATTCCCGGCTTTGAAGCCAAGCCCGATGAATCCACCCTGCCGATCATTGGCCGGGTAGCAGCCGGTGCGCCGATCCTCGCCCAGCAGCACATCGAAGAGTCCTGCAACATTAATCCAGCGTTCTTCCATCCTCGCGCCGACTATCTGTTGCGCGTCCATGGCATGAGCATGAAGGACATCGGCATTTTCGACGGCGACCTGCTGGCGGTTCACACCACTCGCGAAGCGCGCAACGGCCAGGTCGTGGTTGCCCGCATCGGTGACGAAGTGACGGTAAAACGTTTCAAACGTGAAGGCAGCAAAGTCTGGCTGATTGCCGAAAACCCTGAGTTCGCCCCTATCGAAGTTGACCTGAAAGATCAGGAACTGGTGATCGAAGGCTTGAGTGTCGGCGTCATCCGCCGCTAAAGGAGGCTTTATGCAGTTCCCACACATACCTCAGCAAACACAACTGCCTTTATTCGAAGCGTTTCTGGCACAACCCATGGCGCCGATCCTGAAAGACGTGGTCGCGCGCGAATGGCATGCCGAACCCGAAGTATTCAGTGAGCTGTCACTGCGCGGTGCGGCAGAGAATTGCCTGAACCTGCTTGCCCCGATCCTTCGCGAACTGAGCGAAGACCAGGACGCCCGCTGGCTGACACTGATTGCACCACCAGCCAGCCTGACTCAAACCTGGCTGCGGGATGCCGGCCTGAACCGCGAACGCATTCTGCTGTTGCAGCCCCGGGGCACTCAAAGCGCCCAGCAATTGGCGTGCGAAGCATTGCGCCTGGGTCGCAGCCACACGGTGATCACTTGGCTCAACCCGCTGAACAGCAGCTCACGGCAACAGTTGATCAGCGCCGCGCGCACGGGCGATGCTCAGAGCCTGAACATTCGATTGGGTTGATTGGCGAATAACGAGCGCTGTGTGAAGCGCAGGGCTTCTCAAGGGACAGAGAAGCCGATCTGTAGCAGTTACGGCTAAAGAAAAAACGAGCGCAGATCAGTGAAGAACCCGCGTTCCCTCTTCCTTGTCGAACTCGCCTTCGACCATACGACCCGCCATCTGCACGCCGACGCTCAACATCGCTTTAGCGATTTCCACATGCTGGCCTTGCAGGAACGCCTTGGCATCCTCGGAGAAATCCAGCGTCACCAGAGAACCTTCGTCCTCAGCCCTGCGCAGTTCGATTCGGCCGTCTGGTAACTCGACAATTTCTAGAAAGGACGTTGGCATATAAGTCTGTTCTCCACGAAAGGCAGCGATTATATAGACATCATTCGGGCTTCGCTTGGGATCTTGACCAGCAGCATGTTTCAGATTGCCACCGCGTCAATCACTGTCAGCACTCGTTCAAGCCTTCACGAAAACGGATGGCCAGACTCTTGAGGTTCTGCCTCCAGCTCTCCAGCTCCTCACGACTCAGCTCCGCTGGCGTCTGCTCTTCATCCAGATTAACAGCTTGAATCAACGGCTGCGTCACGTCGCCCTTGGGCTTGTGCGGTACGCGCGGTGGCTGGAACAGCGCTGAATGCGCCGCCAGCAATTTCGCCAGCCAGGTTTCCGGGTTCCCCGCCAGCTCGACCATTTCTGCCAGTTCGGGAATCGCCATCGACTCCAGTATTTCAGGCGTCAGCAACAGCTCAGCCCGCGCGGCATTCGCCTGAGGCAAACGATAGAAGCCGGCGATTTCATGACATAGCCCCAACAGCGCGCCATAAAGATGAAACAACGCTGACTCACGCCCAGCCTGAATCAACGCCAGAGCATTCATCGCCCGCCCCTCTTCAGCGCGAGCCAGGGCTTCCAGCGACAGACCGGCGAAATAGATCTTCTGATTGGTACGGGTATAGAGTTCGTAGGCCATGAGGGCAGTCTCCACAACGAAATATTTGCTTCACACAGGCCGGACAGTGTCGTGGATCAGCCGATCCCACCGCAAGCACAAAACAAAAAGGCCGCCTGAAAACCGGGAGGTTCTCATGCGGCCTTTTCAGTAGGCAGACTAAGGCTTACTCAGCCTTCGCCTTGGCACTGCGCTTGTCTTCGACCGTCCACTTGCCACCGTCGTAGTACGCCTTCCAGCCCGTAGGCTTGCCGTCGACTTCGGTCTGCACGTATTGCTCCTTGGTCTTGCGGCTGTAGCGAATGACCGCCGGCAGACCGTCAGGATCTTTCTGTGGTGCCTCGCACAGGAAGTGATACTTCGGATCGATTTCATCTTTGTGCGGCAGGATCTCGATCACCAGCGGAGCGCGAGTCTCGCGGTTTTTCGGGAACTGGCTGGCCGCCAGGAACAGACCGGACGCACCGTCACGCAGGATGTAAGTGTCGTTGACCTTTTCGCATTTCAGCTCAGGCATCTTCACCGGATCCATCTTGGGCGGTGCCGCGTCGCCGCTCTTGAGCAGCTTGCGGGTGTTCTTGCAGGTCGGATTGGTGCAGCCGAAGAACTTGCCGAAACGGCCGGTCTTGAGCTGCATCTCACTGCCACACTTGTCGCATTCCAGGCTCGGGCCTTCATAGCCCTTGATGCGATAGCTGCCTTCTTCAATCTCATAACCGGCGCAATCCGGGTTGTTACCGCAGATGTGCAGCTTGCGCTTCTCATCCAGCAGATAAGCGTCCATTGCCGTGCTGCAGATCGGGCAGCGATGCTTGCCACGCAATACCAGAGATTCCGATTCACCTTCATCGTCCGCAGCGATTTCGTCGCCCGGCACCAGGTTGACGGTGGCCTTGCAACGCTCTTTCGGCGGCAGGCTGTAACCCGAGCAACCGAGGAACACGCCGGTGGAAGCCGTACGAATCTGCATCGGACGACCACACGTTGTGCACGGGATATCGGTCATCACCGGCTGGTTGGCACGCATGCCATTGTCCGGATTTTCCGCGACTTCGAGTTTCTTTTTGAAGTCGCCGTAGAACTCGTCCAGTACGCTTTTCCAGTCGCGCTCGCCCTGCGCCACGTCATCGAGATTCTCTTCCATACCGGCGGTGAAGCCGTAGTCCATCAGGTTCGAGAAGCTCTCGGACAAACGCTCAGTGACGATGTCACCCATCTTTTCCGAATAGAAACGACGGTTATGCAGGGTCACGTAACCGCGATCCTGAATGGTCGAGATGATCGCTGCGTACGTCGAAGGACGGCCAATGCCGCGCTTTTCCATTTCCTTCACCAGGCTGGCTTCCGAGTAACGGGCCGGCGGCTTGGTAAAGTGCTGGGAAGGATCAAGCTTGATCAGCTTCATCACATCGCCCTGCGCCATGTCCGGCAGAACGTCATCATCGCCCGGCTTGGCAATCTGCGGCATAACGCGAGTGTAACCGTCGAACTTGAGGATACGGCCCTTGGCGCGCAGCTCGAAGTCGCCAGCGCCGACGCTGACTGTGGTCGACAGGTATTGCGCCGGCAACATCTGGCAAGCGAGGAACTGACGCCAGATCAGCTCATAGAGACGCTCAGCGTCACGCTCCATGCCCGCAAGCTTGCTCGGCGTGGTGTTGGCGTCGGAAGGACGAATCGCTTCGTGAGCCTCTTGTGCGCCTTCTTTGCTGCTGTAGACGTTCGGCGTCTCTGGCAGGTACTTCTTGCCGAACTCGTCTTCGATGTAGGTACGCGCCATCGCCACGGCGTCAGCCGAGAGGTTGGTCGAGTCGGTACGCATATAGGTGATGTAGCCAGCTTCATACAGACGCTGGGCCATCATCATGGTTTTCTTCACGCCGAAGCCCAGGCGGTTGCTCGCGGCTTGCTGCAGGGTCGAGGTGATGAACGGCGCCGACGGCTTGCTGCTGGTCGGTTTGTCTTCGCGCTTGACGATGCTGTAGCTGGAGGCCTTGAGCTTCTCCAGCGCGGCCATGGCCTGGGCTTCGTTCAGCGGCTTGAAGGCTTCGCCTTTCTCGCGTGCCACTTCGAAACGCACAGTCGAGCCTTTGGCGGTGCCGAGATCGGCATGCACTTCCCAGTACTCTTCCGGATTGAAGGCACGAATCTCGCGCTCGCGTTCGACCACCAGCTTCACGGCAACCGATTGCACGCGACCAGCAGACAGACCGCGGGCGATCTTGGCCCACAGCAGCGGCGAAACCATGTAGCCGACCACGCGATCGAGGAAGCGCCGCGCCTGCTGCGCGTTGACACGATCGATGTCCAGCTCGCCCGGCTCGGAGAATGCCTCCTGAATCGCCTTCTTGGTGATTTCGTTGAACACCACGCGCTTGTAGCGGCTGTCATCACCACCGATGGCTTCGCGCAGGTGCCAGGCAATGGCTTCCCCCTCGCGATCCAAGTCGGTTGCGAGATAGATGGTGTCAGCATCCTTGGCGAGCCGGCGCAGCTCCTCGATGACCTTTTCCTTGCCAGGAAGGATCTCGTACTGGGCTTTCCAGCCGTGCTCGGGATCGACGCCCATACGCGAGACCAGCTGCTTGCGCGCTTTCTCTTTCGGCGAGAGCACCGGACCTTCGCCTGCAGCAGCCTTGCCGCGCTTGGCAGCAGGCTCTTTGCTGGCGCTAGCCGAACCGCTGGTGGGCAGGTCTCGGATATGGCCGATACTCGACTTCACCACGTATTGGTTACCCAGATACTTGTTGATGGTCTTGGCCTTAGCCGGGGATTCCACAATGACCAGCGATTTGCCCATGGATCAGAAAATTCCTGAATTCTAGAAGTGAAAGGCGGTTGGCGCCTGACGCGGCACCGCTATATATAGTTGATACAAGGTGAGGTCAAGCACAGGGTTCTGTGCGCACTCGCCTCAAACCCTGTCAAAAAGGCTCGGTTCGGCTTGCACCAAAGCAAAGCGTGGTACCTGCTCGCCGTCAACTTCGACGGACTCGACGAACATGCTCAACGGGCGCACCCAAAAGCCGTAATCGCCATACAGGGCTTGGTAGAAGACCACCTCTTCTTCGGTCTCGGAGTGCCGCGCAACACTGAATACGCGGTACCGCGGACCTTTGTAATGTTGGTAGAGCCCAGGTTGTATCGGCATGCTTCGGCCCTCACTGAAATTTTTTCAAAATAAAATAAAAAACCCAAAAAACAAAAACCGGGGCACTGGGCCCCGGCTTCCATCGACGAGACGCTTAAACGCGTTCGAAGACGGTGGAGATGCCTTGGCCGAGACCAATGCACATAGTGGCTACCCCGAAGGTGCCGCTATTCTGCTTCATCACATTGAGCAGGGTGCCGGAAATACGCGCACCGGAGCAACCGAACGGGTGACCCAGGGCGATCGCGCCGCCGTGCAGGTTAACCTTCTCGTTCATCTTGTCGAGAACTTTCAAATCTTTCAGCACTGGCAGGGCCTGTGCGGCGAAAGCTTCGTTGAGCTCGAAGAAGTCGATATCGCTGATGCCAAGGCCCGCGCGTTTCAGGGCTTTTTGGGTTGCCGGCACTGGACCATAGCCCATGATTGCCGGATCCACACCAGCCACTGCCATCGAACGGATCACCGCCATCGGCTGGATGCCAAGGTCCTGCGCACGCTGGGCCGACATCACGATCATGCACGAAGCACCATCAGTGATCTGCGACGAAGTACCGGCCGTCACGGTGCCGCCCTTTGGATTGAATGCCGGCTTGAGCGCCGCCAGACTTTCCAGGGTGGTTTCCGGACGAATGGTTTCATCGTAGTCGAACAGTTTCAGGAAACCGTTCTCGTCGTAGCCCTGCATCGGGATGATTTCGTCTTTGAACTTGCCTTCCACAGTTGCCTTGTGGGCCAACTGGTGGGAACGCACGCCGAATGCGTCCTGCTGCTCACGGGTGATGCCGTGCATCTTGCCGAGCATTTCCGCGGTCAGGCCCATCATGCCCGAGGCTTTCGCCGCGTACAGAGACATGTGCGGGTTCGGATCGACACCGTGCATCATGCTCACGTGGCCCATGTGCTCGACGCCGCCGACCACGAACACGTCGCCGTTACCGGTCATGATCGCTTGCGCAGCGGTGTGCAGCGCGCTCATCGACGAACCACACAGACGGCTGACTGTCTGGCCGGCCGAAGTGTGCGGAATCTGGGTCATCAGCGACGCCATGCGCGCGATGTTCCAGCCCTGCTCCAGGGTCTGGTTGACGCAGCCCCAAATCACGTCCTCGACTTCCGCCGGGTCGACCTTGGCATTGCGCTCCAGCAATTTGCTGATCAGGTGCGCCGACATGTCTTCGGCACGGGTGTTGCGGTGCATGCCGCCCTTGGAGCGGCCCATCGGAGTACGACCGAAGTCGACAATCACGACGTCTCTAGGATTCAAGCTCATAAGTTCACTCTCACTCTAGTTGGGGGCGCTTAACCGAAGAAGCTTTGGCCGTTCTTGGCCATTTCGCGCAGCTTCGCGGTCGGGTGGTACAGCGCGCCCAAATCAGCGTACTGGTCAGCCAGGGCAACGAACTCGGCCACACCGATCGAATCGATGTAGCGCAGCGCACCGCCACGGAATGGAGGGAAACCGATGCCGTAGACCAGACCCATGTCGGCCTCGGCAGCCGTTTCAACGATGCCGTCTTCCAGGCAACGCACGGTTTCCAGGCACAGCGGGATCATCATCCAGTTGATGATGTCTTCGTCGGTGACTTCGCGCTGCTCGTAAACGATCGGCTTGAGCACTTCCAGTACCGATGGATCGGCAACTTTCTTCTGCTTGCCTTTCTTGTCGGCCTCGTAGGCGTAGAAGCCCTTGCCGTTCTTCTGGCCCAGGCGCTTGGCCTCGTAAAGCACATCGATAGCCGAACGACGGTCATCTTTCATGCGGTCCGGGAAACCCTCAGCCATCACGTCACGACCGTGGTGACCGGTGTCGATGCCGACCACGTCCATCAGGTACGCCGGGCCCATCGGCCAGCCGAACTTTTCCATGACCTTGTCGATGCGGACGAAGTCGACACCGGCGCTGACCAGCTTGGCGAAACCGCCGAAGTACGGGAACAGCACGCGGTTGACCAGGAAGCCCGGGCAGTCGTTGACGACGATCGGGTTCTTGCCCATTTTCTTGGCGTAGGCAACGGTGGTGGCAACGGCCAGCTCGCTGGACTTCTCGCCACGAATCACTTCCACCAGCGGCATCATGTGCACCGGGTTGAAGAAGTGCATGCCAACGAAGTTTTCCGGACGCTTGAGGGCCTTGGCCAGCAGGCTGATGGAAATGGTCGAGGTGTTGGACGCGAGGATCGTGTCCTCTTTGACCTTGTCTTCGACTTCGGCCAGTACAGCTTGCTTGACCTTCGGATTCTCGACCACGGCTTCGACAACCAGATCCACGTGACCGAAATCACCGTAGGACAGGGTCGGACGAATACCGTTGAGCACTTCAGCCATTTTCGCGGCGGTCATGCGGCCTTTATCAACGCGACCGACCAGCAGCTTGGCGGCTTCTGCCAGGCCCTGCTCGATGCCGTGTTCGTTGATGTCCTTCATCAGGATCGGCGTACCTTTGGAAGCCGACTGATAAGCGATACCGCCCCCCATGATGCCAGCGCCGAGTACGGCGGCCTGCTTCACGTCTTTGGCGATTTCATCGTAGGCCTTGGCCTTTTTCTTCAGTTCCTGATCGTTCAGGAACAGACCGATCAGGCTCTGCGCGGCAGAGGTCTTGGCCAGTTTGACGAAACCGGCGGCTTCGACTTCCAGCGCCTTGTCGCGACCGAAGTTGGCGGCTTTCTGAATGGTCTTGATCGCTTCAACCGGCGCCGGGTAGTTCGGGCCAGCCTGACCGGCGACGAAACCTTTGGCGGTTTCGAAAGCCATCATCTGTTCAATGGCGTTCAACTTGAGTTTTTCAAGTTTCGGCTGACGCTTGGCCTTGAAATCGAACTCACCGGAGATGGCGCGCTTGATCAGTTCAAGGGCAGCTTCCTGCAGTTTCTCAGGCGCAACCACGGCGTCGACGGCGCTGACTTTCAACGCGTCTTCGGGACGGTTTTCCTTGCCGGCGGCAATCCACTCGATGGCGTTGTCGACGCCGATCAGGCGCGGCAGGCGTACGGTACCGCCGAAGCCCGGGTAGATACCCAACTTGACTTCCGGCAGGCCGATCTTGGCCTTGGTGGACATGACGCGGTAATCAGCCGCCAGGCACATTTCCAGACCGCCGCCCAGCGCGATGCCATTGATGGCGGCTACGGTCGGTACGTTGAGGTCTTCGAAATCGCTGAAGATCTTGTTGGCTTCGAGATTGCCAGCAACCAGCTCGGCATCCGGCAGCTTGAAGTTCTCGACAAATTCGGTGATGTCGGCGCCGACGATGAACACGTCCTTGCCACTGCTGACGATCACGCCCTTGATCGAAGCATCTGCCTTGATGGTGTCAACGGCCTGACGCAGCTCGTTCAGGGTTAGACGGTTGAACTTGTTGACGGACTCACCCTTGAGGTCGAATTTCAATTCGACGATGCCACTTTCAAGAGCTTTAACCGTGATGGCTTTACCTTCGTAAATCATCAACTGATCTCCACGATATGGAAGCTGAACAGTACACGTCGGACGCAGGCGAATGGCTCGGCAGGACGCTTTTTCGTCGATGCTAACGCCAATCCACCCGGCACACCCGCCAACGCGATAGTCGGGATTCTGTAGGAGCGGTCAGTAAGACAAACGCTCAATTCATACGCCCGTTTGATTCGGGTACGTCACCTTCACGGAATTTCTGACAATTGTCAATCGCCCAAAATGCCGGTTGAAACGCGACTTTGCGGTCATTTCCGTAAGACAAGGAGAAGCAACACGCACCTGCATGCACAGCCATTCATAGAATCAATAATTAGAAAATTCGCCCTAATACCTTCACGGCCTTGTTTAACAGGCTACGCTGGCGGGACTACCTTGAGATGTGCCGAGCGTGATCGGCCCGAAAGAATGACCGGCCTGCCTGGCCAATCCCGCCCGATGAATCATGTCGGGCTTTTTATTGCTCGTCTGCCGGACGCTTCGCACCGTTGCAGTGCGAAAAGTCCGAGCATCACGCCAGCGCTTTCAGTGTTGCGTCGAAGGTCTGCAAAATCGAGGCATCGCCCTTTTCGCCCCAGTACAAAGCGATCATCTGCTTGTCGGCCTCGATTTTGAAAACGTTGCCTGGCAACTTTTCGAAATGATTGAGCAGCAACCGGTCTTCGCACACTTCCTGCCATTGATTGACCCAGACACCAGGCGTCTTCTGCCAATAAGTCCAACATGCAGGTTGACTGCCGCGCCGGGGCCGGTGGTACTGCGCGCAAGGGTTGGGCGGCTCCTGGGAAAGCCAGTGCGGCCATTCCTGCGGCGCCAGTTGCATGGCCAGGCCGATGCGGCGAGCCTCCATGCGCAGGGCGATGCGACCGCTTTGCGCGCGCGAGGGGCGCAACCAGGCCAGCGGACTTAAAACCACCAGCAGGATTGACACCACTATCCAGACCGTCATATCTCTACTCCCGATTTTTGATGAGCCCATTGCGTCACTTCGCAACCAATGCGCTTGAAACCAGCCATACTTACCAATATTGAACCTTCGGAGGAGCACCTCATGCCCTACCACCACATCCTGGTCGCTGTAGATCTGACTGAAGAGTGCGACCCTGTAATCCACCGCGCCCGCGAGTTGTCGGTGAGTAATGGCGCCAAGCTGTCACTGGTGCATATCGTTGAACCGATGGCCATGGCGTTCGGCGGCGACGTGCCAATGGACCTGTCACAACTGCAACAACAGCAGTTCGATCAGGCCAAGGAGCGTCTTGAACGCCTGAAGCTCAAATACACCGAACTCGAAGGCGCCAACTGTCACCTGACCTATGGTCAGCCACGCCAGGAAATCCACCATTTCGCCAAGGAACAAACCTGCGATCTGATCGTGGTCGGCAGCCATGGCCGCCATGGTCTGGCATTGCTGCTTGGCTCGACCGCGAATGACGTGCTGCACGGTGCGCCTTGCGATGTATTGGCGGTGCACCTGGTCAAACGCTGAAACACCGATCAATGTAGGAGTGAGCCTGCTCGCGATGGCGTTTTTTCAGGCGACGAAAGTGTCGAATATCAGGACGCTATCGCGAGCAGGCTCACTCCTACAGAGGTTCAGCGCTGACATATGAAAAGCCCGGCGCTCATCACTGAGCGCCGGGCTTTTTCACGTGCGCATCAATCAGGCATCCAGCTCGGCCCAACGTTCCACCAGCGCATCCAGCTCAGCCTGCAATTGCTCCAGCGAGGCAATCACCTTGGCCGTCTCCGCCGGCGGACGCTGATAGAAACCGGCTTCAGCCATTTCGGCTTCAACCGCTGCGATCTGCTGTTCCTTGGCGTCGATGTCGCCCGGCAGGGCTTCCAGCTCACGCTGCAGCTTGTAGCTCAATTTCTTCTTCGCCGCCGGCGCAGTTGCGGCAGGCGCAGCCACCGGAGCCGGCTCAGCGGTCACCACAGCCGAGTTCAGGTCAGCCTTGCCCGACTTGCTCTCGGTCACGCCCAACAGACGCGGCGAACCGCCCTGACGGATCCAGTCCTGATAGCCGCCAACGTACTCACGGACCTTGCCTTCACCTTCGAAGACCAACGTACTGGTCACCACGTTATCGAGGAATGCCCGGTCGTGGCTGACCATCAGCACGGTGCCGTTGAAGGTCAACAGGACTTCCTCAAGCAACTCGAGGGTTTCCACATCGAGGTCGTTGGTCGGTTCGTCGAGCACCAGCAGGTTGGCCGGCTTGCTGAACAGCTTGGCCAGCAACAGCCGCGCACGCTCACCACCCGACAGCGCCTTGACTGGCGTGCGGGCACGCTGCGGACTGAACAGGAAGTCACCGAGGTAGCTGAGTACGTGACGACTCTGGCCATCGATGTCGATAAAGTCGCGACCTTCGGCGACGTTATCGATCACGGTTTTTTCCAGATCCAGTTGGTGGCGCAACTGGTCGAAGTAGGCGACGTCGATCCGGGTGCCCTCTTCGACCTTGCCGCTGGTGGGTTGCAGACCGCTGAGCATCAGCTTCAACAGTGTGGTTTTGCCGGTACCGTTGGCGCCGAGCAGACCGATACGGTCGCCGCGCGTCAGCACCATCGAGAAATCCTTGATCAGGAACGGGCCACCCGGGTGCGCGAAGCTGACGTTCTCGAGCACCATCACTTGCTTGCCGGACTTGTCGGCAGTATCCAACTGAATGTTAGCCTTGCCAGTGCGCTCACGACGTTCGCTACGCTCGACGCGCAAGGCTTTCAAAGCGCGGACGCGGCCTTCGTTACGGGTCCGGCGCGCCTTGATGCCCTGACGGATCCAGACTTCTTCCTGGGCCAGTTTTTTGTCGAACAGCGCGTTGGCGGTTTCTTCCGCGGCCAGCGCCGCCTCCTTGTGGACGAGGAAACTGGCGTAGTCGCCGTTCCAGTCGATCAGACCGCCGCGGTCCAGTTCGAGAATGCGCGTGGCGAGGTTTTGCAGAAAGGAACGGTCGTGCGTGATGAACAGCACGGCGCCCTGGAAATCTTTCAGCGCTTCTTCGAGCCAGGCAATCGCACCGATGTCCAGGTGGTTGGTGGGCTCGTCGAGCAGCAGCAGATCCGGCTCGGAGACCAGCGCCTGCGCCAGCAGGACACGGCGACGCCAGCCGCCGGACAGTTCGGCGAGGGTTTTGTCGGCCGGCAATTGCAGGCGGCTCAGAGTGCTGTCGACCAGCGTTTGCAAGCGCCAGCCGTCACGGGCTTCGAGGTCGTGCTGGACGTGCATCAGCTTGTCCAGATCGGCATCGGTGACGATGTTCTGGCTCAGGTGATGATATTCGGCAAGCAAGGCGCCCACGCCATCGAGGCCCTCGGCGACCACGTCGAATACCGTCCGCTCGTCGGCCACCGGCAACTCTTGCGGCAATTCGCCGATTTTCAGACCGGGGGCACGCCACACCGAGCCGTCATCGGGCTTCTGGTCGCCCTTGACCAGTTTCATCATGCTGGACTTGCCAGTGCCGTTGCGACCGATGATGCACACCCGCTCACCACGGGCGATCTGCCAGGACACCTTGTCCAACAACGGCATAGCGCCGAACGCAAGGGACACATCGCTGAATTTGAGCAGGGTCATGAGCTTCTCCAAAAACCGGGCGCGCATTCTACCTGACTTAGGGCTTCAACAGGCCGGCAATTTGTCTGTCGAAGCACTATGCACAACATTTGTTGCGAACTTGTGCAACGAGGCTTGCAAAGCTTTCGCCGCTTGCTGGCAAAAGGCTAAGCTACAGACAATTCAGTGCTGATCGAGGTCGGCACTTGTCATGATTTCTCTGCCCGGATGTCTCATGCGCAGTCGCCTTTTCAGTGTTTTGTCGTGTTTGCTACTTACCGCCGCTGCCGCTCAATCCGCCCAGGCGGTGGACCTGTCCACCCAACGCCAGTATTACGATGAAGCCAAGCGCGCCTTGGCCAAGGGCGATACCGGCCCGTATTTTCGCTATAGCCAGGCGCTGGCCGATTATCCGCTGGAGCCGTACCTGGCCTACGACGAACTGACCGCGCGCCTGAAAACCGCGAGCAATGCGGAAATCGAGAAGTTCCTCGCCGAACATGGCGACCTGCCCCAGGCCAACTGGATGAAACTGCGCTGGTTGCGCTGGCTGGCCGACCGTGGCGACTGGGCAACCTTCGTCAAGTATTACGACCCGAAGCTCAATTTCACCGAACTCGACTGCCTCAACGCGCAGTACCAGATCAGCCATAACCAGAAGGCCGAGGGTTACGCCAACGCTGAAAAACTCTGGCTGACCGGTAAATCGCAACCGGCCGCCTGTGACGCCTTGTTCGGTATCTGGGCTGCCGACGGCCAGCTCACCGAACAGAAACGCTGGGAACGCACCAAACTCGCAGCCCAGGCGCGCAACTATCCGCTGGCCAACAGCCTGATCAACGGCCTGACCACCCTCGCCCCGCGCGGTCGTTTACTGGTTGACGTCGCGCAGAAACCCGAGCTACTCAACCAACCCTCGCGTTTCACCCCGGCTGATGAGCCGATGTCCGACGTGGTCAGCCTCGGCCTGCGCCGCCTCGCCCGTCAGGACCCGGACAAGGCCATGGCCTTGCTCGACGGCTACGCCAGCAGCATGCATTTTTCCCGCGATGAAAAAGTCGCGATCGCCCGGGAAATCGGTCTGACTCTGGCCCGGCGTTTCGACAGCCGCGCGCTGGACGTGATGACCAAATACGACCCGGAACTGCGTGACAACACCGTGTCGGAATGGCGCTTGCGTCTGTTGCTGCGCCTGGCTCGCTGGGACGACGCGTATGAACTGACCAAACGCCTTCCACAAGATCTGGCCACCACCAACCGCTGGCGCTACTGGCAGGCGCGCAGCCTGGAACTGGCACAGCCGCAGAACCCGCAAGTCCAGAGCCTGTACAAGAACCTTGCGCGGGAACGTGACTTCTACGGTTTCCTCGCGGCCGACCGCTCGCAATCGCCGTACTCGCTGAACAATAAGCCGCTGGTGCTCAGCCAGGCGCTGATCAACAAAGTCCGCAACACACCGGGCGTACGCCGCGCCCTCGAATTCCACGCCCGCGGGCAGATCGTCGATGGCCGTCGCGAGTGGTATCACGTCAGCCGCCATTTCAACCGTGACGAAATGGTTGCCCAGGCCAAACTGGCCTATGACCTGAAGTGGTATTTCCCGGCGATCCGCACCATCAGCCAGGCGCAATATTGGGACGATCTGGATATCCGTTTCCCGATGGCCCACCGCGACACCCTGGTGCGTGAAGCCAAGGTCCGCGGCCTGCATTCGAGCTGGGTATTCGCCATCACGCGGCAGGAAAGCGCGTTCATGGACGACGCGCGCTCCGGCGTTGGCGCCAGCGGCCTGATGCAATTGATGCCCGCCACCGCCAAGGAAACCGCACGCAAGTTCAGCATCCCGCTGGCCTCACCGCAGCAAGTGCTCGATCCGGACAAGAATATTCAACTGGGCGCCGCCTACCTGAGCCAGGTGCACAGCCAGTTCAACGGTAACCGCGTTCTTGCCTCCGCCGCCTATAACGCGGGCCCGGGCCGCGTACGTCAGTGGCTGCGCGGCGCCGATCATTTGAGCTTCGACGTGTGGGTGGAAAGCATCCCGTTCGACGAAACCCGCCAGTACGTGCAGAACGTGCTGTCGTACTCGGTGATCTACGGCCAGAAGCTCAACTCGCCACAGCCACTGGTGGATTGGCATGAGCGGTATTTTGATGATCAGTAATCGGTAATACTGGTTACGCAGAAGCGGCCGAAGGCTCAGGACGCGATCGAACGTTTTTGCTACATGGAAAATGCCCGCATCTGGATGCGGGCATTTTTTTGAGCGCTGTAAATCTATCGTAGTGCCTGCATCATCTTGAGCTTGCCGGCTTCGGTGAGCAGGTATTTCTGAACGGGACTGTTCGGACTCTGGGGGTCCGTCATTTGTACAAATCCCGCCGCCAGCGCGGGTTTAAGGTAGTTGGATCTGAATGTCGCTTTATGTGTAAGGCCCAACTCACCCATTAGCTCGCTGGTTCTCAGCGCCCGGTTTTCCAATGCTTGCAACAGCTTCTTTACTGGGTCGGTTACTGGGTCGGTCGCTTGCTCACTTTCGACCGCCTCGCGCAGTGCAAGGCTCAACGCGTGGAGCATGTATTAGTTCGCCATGATGCCCGATGTGGGCGCAAGGCATCAGTCCTGTTTAGTCGTCTCAATTGCCATCATTGAATTGCAACGCCGCCAGCCGCGCATACAGCGGATTGCTCGCGATCAATTCCTGATGTGTCCCGACGGCCACCAGCCTGCCCTGGTCCATCACCGCGATCCGATCGGCGTTTTTCACCGTGGCCAAGCGGTGGGCAATCACCAGCGTGGTGCGATTTTGCATCAGCGTTGGCAGCGCCTGCTGGATCAAATGCTCGCTTTGCGCGTCGAGAGCACTGGTGGCTTCGTCGAGCAGCAGAATCGGCGCGTCCACCAGCAGCGCGCGGGCGATGGCCAGGCGCTGGCGCTGGCCGCCGGACAGGCCGAGGCCACCGTCGCCCAGATGGGTCTGGTAACCGTCGGGCATTTGTTCAATGAAGTCGTGGGCGTGGGCGATTCGTGCGGCTTCCTTGACCTGCGCGAGCGTGGCCGTCGGGCAACCGTAGCGAATGTTTTCCTCCACACTGCCGAAAAACAGCGCAGGCGTTTGCGAGACCAGGGCAAAACAGCGGCGCAGATCCAGTGGATCGAGACGGGTCAGCGGCACGCCATCGAGCAGAATCTGGCCCTCGCGCGGATCGTAAAAGCGCAACAACAAATCGTAAACCGTGGACTTGCCCGCGCCGGACGGCCCGACCAAAGCGAGGGTTTCGCCCGCCTTCACCGTCAGATCCAAGCCATCGACCGCATAGCTTTCTGGGCGCGACGGGTAGGAAAAACGCACGTCGCGAAGCTCAAGTTCGCCTCTGACCCGTGGCGGCAACGTCACCAGACCGGTCGTTGGCGGCTGGATGATGTTTTCCGAGCGCAGCAGTTCGGCGATACGCTCAGCCGCGCCCGCGGCGCGTTGCAGTTCGCCGATGACTTCGCTCAAGGTGCCGAACGCGCTGCCAACGATCAGGCTGTAGAAAACGAACGCCGCCAGCTCACCGGCCGAGATCCGCCCGGCCATCACATCCATGCCGCCGACCCACAACATCACGGCCACAGCGCCGAGCACCAGCACAATCACCAGCGTGATCAGCCATGCCCGCTGGAAGATGCGTTTGCGCGCCGTCTCGAACGCCTGCTCGACGGTCGAAGCGAAACGCTGCTCGTCCTGCACCTGATGGTTATAGGCCTGCACGGTTTTGATCTGGCCGAGGGTTTCGGACACGTAGCTGCCTATGTCGGCGATGCGGTCCTGGCTTTGCCGCGACAGATTACGCACGCGTCGGCCAAAGATCAGGATGGGCGCAATCACCAGCGGCAACGCAATCACGACGATGCTGGTGAGTTTCGGATTGGTGATGAACAGCAGCACCACGCCGCCGATGACCATCAACAGGTTGCGCAGAAACAATGACAGCGACGAGCCGATCACCGATTGCAACAGCGTCGTGTCCGCGGTCAGTCGCGACTGGATCTCCGAGCTGCGGTTGTCCTCATAGAACCCCGGATGCAAATACACCAGATGATTGAACACTTGGCGGCGGATGTCGGCGACTACGCGCTCGCCGATCCAGGACACCAGATAGAAACGGGCGAAAGTGCCCACCGCCAGTGCAAACACCAGCAACATGAAAATCCCGATGGACTGATTGAGCAGGTCCGGCGATTGGGTCATGAAGCCCTGATCGACCAATAGCTTGATGCCCTGCCCCATCGACAAGGTAATGCCGGCAGTGGCGATCAGTGCCAGCAGCGCGCCAAAGGCCTGCCAGCGATACGGCAGGAGAAAATGACTGGTCAGGCGCAGGGCGCGCCGGTGTCGGGAAGAAAGCATTGAGATCATGGAATTCACGTCTGCGCTGATGAATAGGGCCAGCCTGATGACTCAAATGGGGTGGAACTCTGTAAATCACAATGAGTCAGGTTAAATATGCCCGTGATGTCCGGATGCTAGAAACGATTGGTCTAAGGCTCCGGTTGAGGCCGGCCGACATTTCTGTTTGAGTAGAGATGCCGCCGCCCGACAGACCGCAGGGAGTTGTCATCGCCTGGTCACGCGGCGGTTTTACCCTAGGCACGCAACCTGATGAGGAGACAGGCCATGTCCTTGCAACACAGCAGCGAAGACAAGATTCAAGTGATCCGCACCCAGCCCGACCAGTCTCTGGGTTGCTCGATTATCGATGAGCAGGGCCGCGAAGTACCGATCACCGAAAACATGATTCAGGACGCTTGTCGCGAACTGGAGAAGCGATTGGTCAAGCCTGCCGAACAAGAGTGATATAGCCACCGTCTTCCTGACCCGGCCCTGGTTGGCCGGGTTTTTTCTGCCTGTAATTCAGGATCGGTGGTATGGCTTTCGCGAGCAGGCTCGCTCCCACAGGGGGGCTTTCGCGAACAGAAGGTCTTTGTCGGAGCGAGCCTGCTCGCGAATCGGTCACCTCGGTTTCTAGACGGCCACCGCCCCCAGCGCCGCCACGATCTGCCGCAACGCCGGCGAAGCCCCTTCAATCCGCACCTTCAGCCCTTCGATTTCGCGTCGCACCGGATACTGTTTACGCAACACATCAAACGCAGTGCGCTGCTCAGCAACATCGCCTACAAGGCTGCGACGAAAATCAGCGTCATCACGGCGCGGGTCGTACACGCCCCGACACAACATCGCCAGCGCCCATGCCGGATCGCTGTCACCGTGCAGGGAAACCTCCGACAACCATGGTGCTGGCAGCAGATCACTGAGCTGAATCGCCGCAGCCTGGCCAATGAACGCGCAGTAGGCCTGATAGATCTGCGCGGTCCCGCGTTGCTTGCCGTCGAGGCTGTATCCGGCAATGTGCGGCGTCGCCAATACACAGAGCTCGGCCAGCGCAGCATCGACTTCGGGCTCTTTTTCCCAGACGTCGAGCACCGCTTGCAGGTCTTCACGCTCCAGCAGCACCTCACGCAGCGCGGCATTATCGACAACAGGGCCGCGCGCGGCATTGATCAGCCAGGCGCCTTGCTTGAGTTGCTGTAACCGCGACTGATCGAACAGATGCCAGGTCGCATCGAAGCCGGTGCGCGTCAGTGGCGTATGCAGGCTGATCACGTCGCACTGTTCGATGATCTGCTCGATACTGACGTAATCGCCGCCCTCGACGGCCTGACGCGGTGGATCGCAGACCTTGACGTTCCAGCCAAGGGCCTTCAGGACCGCGACGAGACGACCGCCGACCTCACCGGCGCCGACGACGCCGTAAGTGCGCCTGGCGAGATCGGCACCTTCGATCTCGGCCAGCGTCATAAGACTGCCCAGTACGTAATCGACGACGCCACGGGCATTGCAGCCCGGCGCGCTCGACCAGGCAATACCGGCTTCATTGAAGTAATCAAGATCCAGGTGATCGGTGCCGATGGTGCAGGTGCCGACAAAGCGCACCTTGCTGCCCTCGAGCAGCGTACGGCTGACGTTGGTCACCGAACGCACCAGCAATACATCGGCCTGCTCCACCGTCGCGCGATCAATGGAACGGCCCGGCACGCGGCGGATTTCGCCGAAACCGGCAAAAAAATCATCGAGCAGCGGAATATTTTCGTCGGCAACAATCAGCATGGCGGGCTCCTTGGGCGGATCGGCAGTTTAGGTGCAGACGCGTCGATCAGCCAGCAGGGTTTACGCTTACAAATCCGCAACAGAGGATTTTTCCTGACCAAGGCGTCAGCGGCGTAGAATGCGGCGCCTTGCGCATCAACCTCTGTGGACGCTTTGCCTGTGAATTCCGTACCTGACCAACCCGCCGCCGTTTCCCTGACCCGCCCTGCGCGGGTTCGCCTGGAGTTCAAGAACCTGCTCGCCCTGGCGGTGCCGATCATCATCGCGCAACTGGCGACCACGGCCATGGGCTTTGTCGATGCGGTGATGGCCGGACGCGTCGGGCCCAAGGACCTGGCGGCCGTGGCGCTGGGCAATTCGATCTGGGTGCCGGTCTTTCTGTTGATGACCGGGACGTTGCTGGCGACGACGCCAAAAGTCGCCCAGCGTTTCGGCGCTGGCAAGCACAGCGAGATTGGTCCGATCGTGCGGCAGGCGTTGTGGCTGGCACTGGTCGTGGGATTGATCGCTACCGCGATGCTGGTTACCGCCGAACCGATTTTGCATGTGATGAAAGTAGACCCCGAGTTGATCGGCCCGTGCATGCAGTACCTGCACGGGATCGCCAGTGGGCTACCGGCGGTGGCGTTCTACCATGTGCTGCGCTGCACCAGCGACGGCATCGGCCGGACCCGCCCGGCTATGGTGCTGGGCCTATGCGGTCTGGCGTTGAACATCCCGCTGAACTACATCTTCATCTACGGCCACTTCGGCGTACCGGCGATGGGCGGTGTCGGCTGCGGCTGGGCCACGGCGATCGTGATGTGGGTGATGGCGCTGGGCCTGGCCGGTTACGAGCGTTGGGCGCCGGCTTATCGTTCAAGCGAGCTGTTCAGCCGCTTCGACTGGCCGCAGTGGGCGGTGATCAAGCGTCTGCTGTCGATTGGCTTGCCGATCGGTATCGCGGTGTTTGCCGAGTCAAGTATCTTCGCCGTGATCGCGCTGTTGATCGGCAGCCTCGGTGCCACGGTAGTGGCCGGGCATCAGATTGCGCTGAACGTCAGTTCGCTGGTGTTCATGATCCCTTACTCGCTGGGCATGGCCGTTACCGTGCGCGTCGGCCAGGCGTTGGGCCGTGAAGAACCGCGCGAGGCGCGTTTTGCCGCCGGCGTCGGCATGGGCACGGCACTGGCCTACGCCTGCCTGTCGGCCAGCCTGATGCTGTTGCTGCGCGAGCCGATTGCGGCGATCTATACGGCTGACCCGACGGTGATTCACATCGCGGCGATGCTGATTGTGTATTCGGCACTGTTTCAGTTTTCCGACGCCATCCAGGTCACCGCAGCCGGCGCCCTGCGCGGGTATCAGGACACGCGAGTCACCATGATCCTGACCTTGTTCGCTTATTGGGGCATTGGCTTGCCGGTGGGTTACGCACTGGGCCTGACCGACTGGCTCGGCGAGCCACGCGGCCCGAGCGGTTTGTGGCAGGGCCTGATCGTCGGCTTGAGTTGCGCGGCCCTGATGCTGTCGATCCGCCTGACGCGCAGTGCGCGCAAGCGGATCCGGATCAGTCGTTCGGCGGGTTGAAGACTCTACTCAGAACGAAAAAATGTGGGAGCGGGCTTGCTCGCGAATGCAATGGATCAGTCGCCATCACAGTGACTGACAGACCGCATTCGCGAGCAAGCTCGCTCCCACATTTGGTTTTATGCCAGCCTTGATTCAGGCGAGCTTCTTGCGGATCCAGTACAGATAGGTACCGGACTCTTCATGTTGGCTGACCAGTTCATGGTCGAGGAACACGCAAAACTTGGGAATATCGCGCTTGGTCGAAGGGTCGGTGGCGATCACTTTGAGCAGGCCACCGGGCACCAGATCGCGGATGTGCTGGTGCAGCATCATCACCGGCTCCGGGCAGTTGAGGCCGGTGGCGTCGAGGGTGCCGTCGACCGGGGTATCGATCATTTCACTCATGATTTACTCCAGAAACTGGCCGGCATTGTCGCGCATTGCCGGGGGAGTCGTCTAACCCCTGTGGGAGCGAGCCTGCTCGCGAATGCGGTGTTTCATCCAGCATTGATGTCGGCTGATAAGACGCCTTCGCGAGCAGGCTCGCTCCTACAAGGGTTTGCGCTGTTTCAGCGGGACTTGGGCTTTTTACTGTCGTGCCGACGCAAATGGCAGGTCACTTCCTCGCGGTCGTGATACAGCTGCTTGCAGCCGATATCGACTTTGATCCCACGCGCCTTGAAACCATCGGCGATGCGTTCAAGCAGACGCTTCACTTCAGCGTACCGCTGCTTCATCGGCAATTTCAGGTTCACCACTGCCTCGCGGCAATGCCCCTCGCCGATCCACTCTTCGAGCATCGCGGCGTTACGCGCCGGTTTCTCGACGATGTCGCAGACCATCCAGTCCACCGGTTGTTTGGGCTTGAAGGTAAAACCGTCGGCCATCAAATGCTGCACCAGCCCGGTGTCCATCAGGCTTTCGGCCATCGGACCGTTGTCGATGGCGGTGACCAGCATGCCGCGGTTGACCAGTTGCCAGGTCCAGCCGCCCGGTGCGGCGCCGAGGTCGACACCGGTCATGTCGCTATGCAGGCGATCGTCCCATTGATCGCGCGGAATGAAGTGATGCCAGGCCTCTTCCAGCTTCAACGTCGAACGGCTCGGAGCCTCACGGGGAAACTTCAGGCGCGGAATGCCCATCGGCCACATCGCCGAGTTGCCCGCATCGGCCATGCCGAGAAACACTTCGCGACCGCTTTTGAAAGTCAGCAACAGACGCGGCTTGCTGGCGTCCTCGATCAGCTTGCCGGCGGCGGTCAACGCCTTGCGTAGCGGACCTTCGAATTTCTTGCAGAAGTTCGACAGTTCCTTGCCGTCGTTGGTGTCGACAACTTCCAGCCACAGGCTGCCAAACACCGGGAAGTCGGCCATGTGCGCGAGGATCACGCTGATGCGATCGTTTTCCGGCAAATCAATGAAGAAGCCGCGCGCCCACTGGCGCGGGAAGATCAGCTCGGCAAAACGCTGGCCGCGCATCAGACGTTCGGCGCCGTCTGCTTCGGTGCAGACAAACTCGGCGCACGCGGCGGCCGTTTTGGCCTTGGCGTAGCCGGCCACGTTGAGCCGGGCGGCGAGGTCGGAAATCTCCGAGCAGACTTCGCCCTCGAAGCCGGGCCGGCAATGCATGAATAGGGTGTTCATTCTTACTCCTGGGCAGCGGACGATGATTCGGCCCCTGCGCGATGCTCAAGCCTTGCGTTGCCGCAACGCCTGTCACGAAAACCGGCGCATGATAGCTGAAGTCGGAACCATGGTTGCGCCCATAGAGTCCAGTTATTAGCCAGCTACTCAAAACAGGGCTAGGTTTAAGGCTCTGTCCGTCCCCTCAATCCGTAGCCGTGCGGATTCAAAGGAGTGATCGTAATGCCGTCCCTCGATAGCCTGAATGCTCTCAAAACCTTGAAAGTCGATGACAAGACCTACCACTATTTCAGCCTGCCGGACGCCGCCAAGACCTTGGGCGACCTCGACAAGCTGCCGATGTCGCTGAAAGTCCTGCTGGAAAACCTGCTGCGCTGGGAAGATGAAAAAACCGTCACCGGCGCCGACCTCAGGGCACTGGCCGCCTGGCTCAAGGAGCGCCGCTCCGACCGGGAAATCCAGTACCGCCCGGCCCGCGTATTGATGCAGGATTTTACCGGCGTCCCCGCCGTGGTCGACCTCGCCGCGATGCGGGCGGCGATGGCCAAGGCCGGCGGCGACCCGCAGCGGATCAATCCGTTGTCGCCGGTGGATCTGGTGATCGACCACTCGGTAATGGTCGATAAATTTGCCAGCGCCAGCGCCTTCGAACAGAACGTCGACATCGAAATGCAGCGTAACGGCGAGCGTTACGCCTTTTTGCGCTGGGGCCAGAGCGCGTTCGATAACTTCAGCGTGGTACCGCCGGGCACCGGCATCTGCCACCAGGTCAACCTCGAATACCTCGGCCGCACGGTATGGACCAAAGATGAAGACGACCGCACCTACGCCTTCCCCGACACACTGGTCGGCACCGACTCGCACACCACCATGATCAACGGCCTCGGCGTACTCGGCTGGGGCGTCGGCGGGATCGAGGCGGAAGCGGCAATGCTCGGGCAACCCGTGTCGATGCTGATTCCGGAAGTGATCGGCTTCAAACTGACCGGCAAACTCAAGGAAGGCATCACCGCCACCGACCTGGTGTTGACGGTGACGCAGATGCTGCGCAAGAAAGGCGTGGTCGGCAAATTCGTCGAGTTTTATGGCGACGGCCTCGCTGACTTACCGCTGGCCGATCGCGCGACCATCGCCAACATGGCCCCGGAATATGGTGCGACCTGCGGTTTCTTCCCGGTTGATGATGTGACACTGGACTACCTGCGCCTGTCCGGCCGTCCGGCCGAAGTGGTGAAACTGGTCGAGGCATACACCAAGGCTCAGGGCCTGTGGCGCCTGCCGGGCCAGGAACCGGTATTCACTGACAGCCTGGCGCTGGACATGGGCAGCGTCGAAGCCAGCCTGGCCGGACCGAAACGCCCGCAGGACCGCGTCTCGCTGCCGAATGTCGCCCAGGCGTTCAGCGATTTTCTCGACCTGCAATTCAAGCCCACCAGCAAGGAAGAAGGACGCCTGGAAAGCGAAGGCGGTGGTGGCGTCGCAGTGGGCAATGCTGATCTGGTCGGCGAAGCCGAATATGAATACGAAGGCCGCACCTATCGCTTGAAAAACGGCGCGGTGGTGATCGCAGCAATCACCTCCTGCACTAACACGTCCAACCCCAGCGTGATGATGGCTGCCGGGCTGCTGGCGAAAAAAGCGGTGGAAAAAGGCCTGACCCGCAAACCCTGGGTAAAGAGTTCGCTGGCACCGGGGTCGAAAGTCGTTACGGATTACTACAAGGCTGCCGGGCTGACACAGTATCTTGACCAGTTGGGCTTCTCGCTGGTCGGTTATGGCTGCACCACGTGCATCGGCAACTCCGGGCCACTGCCGGAACCGATCGAAAAAGCCATCCAGAAAGCCGATCTTACCGTGGCGTCGGTGCTGTCCGGCAACCGCAACTTTGAAGGACGGGTGCATCCGCTGGTAAAAACCAACTGGCTGGCCTCGCCGCCACTGGTGGTTGCCTATGCCTTGGCCGGCAGCGTACGCAGCGACATCAGCAGCGAGCCGTTGGGCCATGACCCGCAAGGCAATCCAGTGTATCTGCGCGATATCTGGCCGAGCAGCCAAGAGATCGCCGACGCGGTAAATCAGGTCAACACGGCGATGTTCCATAAGGAATACGCCGAAGTCTTCGCCGGGGACGAACAGTGGCAAGCCATCGCGGTGCCGCAAGCGGCGACTTATGTCTGGCAGGACGACTCGACTTATATCCAGCATCCGCCGTTCTTTGACGACATTTCCGGCCCGCTGCCACAGATCGAAGACGTCAAAGGTGCTCGCGTGTTGGCCCTGCTCGGTGACTCGGTGACCACCGACCACATCTCCCCCGCCGGCAATATCAAGGCCGACAGCCCCGCCGGCCGGTACTTGCGGGAAAAAGGCGTCGAGCCACGGGACTTCAATTCCTACGGTTCACGTCGTGGCAACCACGAAGTGATGATGCGCGGCACCTTCGCCAACATCCGTATCCGCAATGAAATGCTCGGTGGCGAGGAAGGTGGCAACACGATCTACATGCCCACCGGGGAAAAAATGGCGATCTATGACGCGGCCATGAAATATCAGGCTTCGGGCACGCCACTGGTGGTGATTGCCGGGCAGGAATATGGCACCGGTTCGAGCCGGGACTGGGCGGCCAAGGGCACCAATCTGCTCGGTGTCAAAGCGGTCATCGCCGAGAGCTTCGAACGGATTCACCGTTCCAATCTCGTGGGCATGGGCGTACTGCCGCTACAGTTCAAGCTCGATCAGAACCGCAAAAGCCTCAGTCTGACCGGCAAGGAGACCTTCGAAATTCAGGGCCTGAGTGGTGTCGAGTTGACGCCGCGGATGAACCTGCCGCTGGTCATCACTCGTGAGGATGGACGTCAGGACAGGATCGAGGTGCTGTGCCGGATCGATACGTTAAATGAGGTGGAGTACTTCAAGGCGGGCGGGATTTTGCACTACGTTTTGCGCCAGCTGATTGCCTCCTGATTGATCCTGTATCGTGGTGGGGGAATATATCCCCCACCACAATCTCACACGCCACCGTTGCAGATGTTTTTCTGCAGGCGAAAAAAAACCCGCCGAAGCGGGTTTTTCCCAAGACCATTATCGACTCCCTGTCGGCAGCGATCCTTGCAATGGTCGATCGTCCTTGATCCTGAAACACTCCCTGTGTCTCAGTTGATGTGTGTAGATTACGCAGTGGATCCAATCAGCAATAGTCGTAAAAGCTACCAGCGCGTGTAAGACATTCGCCATAAGACGACTTCCGAAAAACCTTAGACCTGTCAGGCACTGCCGCTTTGGCGCGTCTTCGCCGCCTCGGCAAGAAACTGCTCAAGTCGGCTCAGTTGCTCCTCCCAGCCCCGACTGTCCATGTAATACGCTTCTTTCTGGCGAATATCGGGAATATGGGCAAAACCGGACTCGGAGACCTTGAGCAGGGTGCCGTTTTCGTAATCTTGCAATTCGAATCTGACCAGCGTGGTCGGTTCCTGGGAATAATCGATCTTGGGATTCACCGCATACGGATGCCAACGAAACGAGAACAACTGCTGCGGCTCGACCCGCTCGATCAGCACATTCCACAGGACGTGTTCATAACCTGGGTAGGTGACCTGCCCCTGCGTCCATTCCCCGGCAATAAACCGCCTGCCCTCCAGCGCCACGCCAAACCACTGGCCGAACGCCTCGGCATCGACCAAAGCCCGCCAGACGTACGAGCGCGGCGCCTTGAGCGTGATTTTGCGTTCGAAACTGTTAGGTACTGGTTTCATACGTCACCTCCTGTTCTGAACACTAGGCTTGTATGACCACATGTCCAATCTGAAGTTGTATCAAACCCGTGCAGCCACCGTATCAGTCAGGAAAAATAAGGCGCATTTGCCACCCCGACAACTGGCTACGATTGGCTGATAGGGCTGTCGCCGGTGGTGTGGTTTTACTACTCGGACACCCGATAGATACCAGCGTCTCGACTGCGTCGACTGAGTAAGCGCGACGCAATCGCTACACTGTTCGGCACTTACCTCCGAAACAGCGAGAATTGCCCATGTCCCCCCGTTTACTCTTGGCCCTGTCGCCCTTCCTGTTCGTACCGTTCGCCCAGTCTGCCGTCGACTGCGCCAACGCCAGCGATCAGGCAACGATGAATCAGTGTGCCGGTCAGGCGTACAAAGCAGCGGATAAAGAGCTGAACACGCTGTATCAACAGATCACCGGGCGCTTGAAGAACAATCCGGACAGCAAAAAAATGCTGGTTACCGCGCAAAGGGCCTGGATCGGCTTCCGTGATGCCGAATGCCGGTTTTCGGCGTCCGGCGTGGCGGGCGGTAGCGTTTATCCATTGGTTTACAGCCAATGCCTCACCGCCGTGACCAAGGCACGGGTAGAGGCGCTGAAGCCGTATTTGCAGTGCGAGGAAGGCGACCTGAGCTGCCCGGTGCCAGGAGCCTGATCGCGATCGCCTATTTATCGAGCGCTTCACGGCACCCGCTCAGCTTGCGTGACCCAGTGCTGTGAAGCCGTCACGATCAAACGTGCGGGTCACCCGGCGCTTTGCTTGGCGCGGCGTATTGCGGCTTGAGATGGCCGTCCTGGTCGAGTAACCAGGCGTCCATGATCTGCCGCACCACCGGGCCCGCCACCCGACCACCGGCCTCGCCGTTTTCGATCATCACCGAAATCGCGATCTTCGGATGCTCCGCCGGTGCGAAGCCGACGAACAAGGCGTTGTCACGGTGGCGCTCGAGAGTTTTCTCGCGGTTGTAGCGCTCGCCCTGCTTGATTGCCACCACTTGCGCCGTACCACTCTTGCCGGCGATGCGGTATTGCGCACCGACCGCGGCCGCACGGGCGATGCCCCGGGCGTCGTGCATGACCATCTGCATGCCATGATTGACCTGCTCCCAGTCGCGCGGATCCTTGAGCAGGATATTCGGCATAGGGTGTTCGTCGACCGGTGCGACGCCATCGACGGTTTTGGCCAGATGCGGTCGGTTCCACACGCCTTTGTTGGCGATCAATGCCGTGGCTTGCGCCAATTGCAGCGGCGTGACCTGCATATAGCCCTGACCAATGCCGAGGATCACGGTTTCGCCGGGATACCACGCCTGACGGCGCGTGGCGCGCTTCCAGGCTTGAGATGGCATCAGGCCCGGGGATTCCTCAAACATGTCCAGCGAGACTTTCTCGCCCAGGCCGAACATCGCCATGTAGTCGTGCAGACGATCAATGCCCAGCTTGTGCGCCAAATCGTAAAAGTAGGTGTCATTGGAGCGCATGATCGCCGCGTCCATATCTACCCAGCCGTCACCGCTGTGGTTCCAGTTGCGGTACTTGTGATCGAAGTCCGGCAGTTGGTAATAACCTGGGTCGAAAACACGGGTCTGCGGCGTGACGACGCCGGCATCGAGACCGGCGATTGCGACTTCCGGCTTGATGGTCGAACCCGGGGCGTAAAGTCCACGCAGCACACGGTTGAACAGCGGCCGGTCAATGGAATCTCGTAGCGCCGAATATTCCTTGGAACTGATGCCGGTGACAAACAGGTTCGGGTCGAAACTCGGGTTGCTGACCATCGCCAGCACTTCGCCGGTCGCTGGATCAAGCGCAACCACCGAGCCTCGACGATCCCCCAGCGCGGCTTCTGCGGCCTGCTGCAACTTGACGTCGAGGCTCAACACGATGTTTTTGCCCGGTATCGGATCGGTGTGTTTAAGCACACGCAGCACCCGGCCCTGAGCATTGGTTTCGACTTCTTCGTAACCGACGTGACCGTGCAGTTGCGCCTCGTAGAAGCGCTCGATCCCGGTTTTGCCGATAGATTGAGTACCGCGATATTCAACCGGATCGAGCACCTTGGACTCTTTTTCATTGATACGGCCGACGTAGCCGATCGAATGGGCGAAATGCGCACCGAGAGGATAATGACGAACGAACTGCGGCTCGACATCCAAGCCCGGCAAGCGGAACTCATTGACCGCGAGAACGGCGATCTGCTCTTCCGTCAGTTCATAAAACAGTGTCACTGGCGTAAACGGGTGACGGGACTGCTTCATGGCTTTATCGAACACCGTACGGTCTTCGGCAGGCAGATGAAGAAGGCTGATGACCTCGTCCAACTCCCGATTGACATCAGTGGCGCGCTCGCGGGTGATGGTCAGGTTGAAGCTGGGACGGTTATCGGCGAGCAGGACACCGTTGCGGTCGTAGATCAGGCCCCGTGTCGGCGGGATCGGCAAGACGTGCACGCGGTTGTTTTCAGAGATCGTCGAGTGGTAGTCGAATTCCACCACTTGCAGGATGTACAACCGTACCACCAAGGCACAGCTGACGGCGAAGACAAACAGGGCGCAGGCGATCAACCGTTTGTTGACCAGGCGCGTTTCTTTTTCATGATCCTTGATCGGGATAGGTTCAGGCATTTCTACAGCAACTCTTTGACATAATTGAGTGCCGATCCATGGGCATGGCATCAGTCCGTTAAAAAACGAGCTGCACCATACCAAAAACTGCGCGGTGACTTCAGAAGGATTTTCCCGACGGCAGCGCTTGCGAAGGTAGCGTTTCGCCGGGATAGCAAAACTTTCTCGCAGGCAAAACAAAACCCCAACTGCTTTCGCAATTGGGGTTTCGGAATTTAATCTTGACGATGACCTACTCTCACATGGGGAA
>NZ_JABWQQ010000120.1:0-263 GCF_014268555.1 Pseudomonas sp. SWRI111
TTCCAGTCACATTATGGAAGAGGTTTCCATGCTATGCGATAGTGTTGCAATGTTTCATAAAGGAGAGCTTGTCCATCATGGAAAGCTTGACGATTTATATAAAGCAGAAGGAAGCAAGGACCTAAACTATATCTTTATGAGCAAACTAGTTAGAGGAGGAGACCAATATGTTATTTAAATTATATCTGAAGGAACTAAAGGATTCATTTCGTGATAGACGAACATTATTATTAACCGTATTCCTGCCTATTATTATGATGACT
>NZ_JABWQQ010000121.1:0-263 GCF_014268555.1 Pseudomonas sp. SWRI111
CTATAAAAGAGGCTTTTTCCTAAAGCTTGTTGCTATTAATCAGCAGTCTATATACAGGCTCTTTCCTTGGAATGCTTTTTTAGCGTCCTAAAGAGCATTAAACCTCAGGGGCCTTACCTGTCTCACTAATCCCCTCGGCACTAAGTATATTCAGCAGCTAAGTAATTTATATACATTTTACCTAAAAAACAACAACATGCTTCTTAGAAAACAGCCTTGAAAGAAATTTAGACAGGCATATTAACGTAAATAAACGAATATAT
>NZ_JABWQQ010000122.1:0-262 GCF_014268555.1 Pseudomonas sp. SWRI111
TCTTCAAATACCCCAGCTGCAAGACCTCCATACAGAGCAAAGATATACGGGTTGGTGCTCCATCTCAATTCAGTCCCAGTTGGAGCAAGAACGAGGAAATGGACGATTTTTTCTAAAATTTGTGAAAAAACAATAAAGATAAGAATACCAACAAGTAAGGATCTCCATGACATCATCTTTTTTCTTTGTAAATATACCATCAAAAGAACAGGAACTATGACAGCAAGGAATATTTGCAGAGATACACCTATATAGATAGAAT
>NZ_JABWQQ010000123.1:0-262 GCF_014268555.1 Pseudomonas sp. SWRI111
GTATCCTGTAATGCCAGGTGTACTGATTGTAGAAGCATTAGCTCAGGTTGGAGCAGTTGCTATGTTGATTAAGGAAGAAAATAAAGGGAGACTTGCATTCTTCGCTGGGGTAGATAGCTGTCGCTTTAAAAAGCAAGTTTATCCAGGAGATCAACTTCGTCTAGAAGTAGAAATGACAAGAGTTCGTGGAAACTTTGGAAAGGGAAAATGCGTTGCTACAGTTGATGGCGAAATTGCTTGTGAAGCAGAAATCATGTTTGCC
>NZ_JABWQQ010000124.1:0-262 GCF_014268555.1 Pseudomonas sp. SWRI111
GAACAATTATCCGGGGGACAAAAACAACGAGTCGGTATTGCACGTGCCCTTGCTACTTCCCCAGATATATTAATATGTGATGAGGCAACATCTGCACTAGATCCTAATACAACTGGTGAAATACTGCGTCTATTAAAAAAGGTCAATAAGGATCTAGGTATTACGATTCTATTAATCACGCATGAGATGCATGTTATTCAGGAAATATGTGATCGAGTGGCTGTAATGGAAAATGGAGAAGTGATCGAGGCTGGCTCTGTAT
>NZ_JABWQQ010000125.1:0-262 GCF_014268555.1 Pseudomonas sp. SWRI111
TCGTCACACCTTCCATTCCAGGTAACATCCAATCAATGATGATAGTATCCCAGTTCTGATTTTCCAAAAAGAATTCTAATGCTTCTTTTCCATTATGAATGAATTTCCCTTCATACCCTTCCTTAAGGAAAAACATTTCTAACATAGAGCAAACACTTTCATTATCTTCGATTACAAGTATTTTCATCCTAACACTTCCTATTTACTAGCGTACCTTCTTTTATATCTATTATAGCAGATGTTGTTAGTAACTTTCATATCC
>NZ_JABWQQ010000126.1:0-262 GCF_014268555.1 Pseudomonas sp. SWRI111
GCACCAAGTATTGCTGACACATATGCGTTATTAATAAGATCATGATCGATAGACATTACTGAGAATAATTCAGGAATAAATAAAAATCCTATTGTTCCTCCAATAATTAAAAAACAAACTTGAACAATGCGTTTTAACAATACTTCCACCTCCTCTTTCACATTATAAACAAATTCCCAGTTTTGAAACCTAATATTACAGGAATTTTTTATTTGTAATGAAAAAGTTATTTTTATAGATATGACTATGCCTAATACCAGTG
>NZ_JABWQQ010000127.1:0-261 GCF_014268555.1 Pseudomonas sp. SWRI111
GGACTGTGTTAGAAAGATTCCCGCTCTTTGGGGTAGCGTCAGGAAAATGCGGATTTACAACGATAAGCCTATTTTCCTGACGAATTCTCTATTTTTAACAACGTTAAGAAAGTTTCAATGGTCTTAAAGAATCTAACGAAACTTTTTTATCGGAATTAAAATGGTATTCTCCTAATAAATTAATATGTTCCCAACCTAGAGGTGACATATGGTGCAATAATTCTTCATTTAAACTATCTGACCGTTTTTGATATTCAACTG
>NZ_JABWQQ010000128.1:0-261 GCF_014268555.1 Pseudomonas sp. SWRI111
CTACTGCAACGGTATTTGCCATACTATAATTAAAGTTTCGCATTGCCTCTTCGAATGCTACTACCGCAAATGTTCGTGTTGCTGATGCAGGGTTACCCACAATAACTGCAGAAGTATATACGCCAATCTGCATAATAATATTTAAAGCAAACACTCTTAGTACTCCACCGCGAATAAGTGGATAAAATACTCTTCTGAATGTCACCCATTCACTTGCTCCAAGGGATCTAGAAGCCTTTTCTAAATTAGGATCAATGGAAT
>NZ_JABWQQ010000129.1:0-260 GCF_014268555.1 Pseudomonas sp. SWRI111
GACTTTTTCCATTTCGATTGAAACTTCTCCTTCAGCAGTTAAGCAAACAGGATGTGATTTTAAACGAGTGGATACTTTTACGCCTTTCACTTTTTCGGA
Organism: Pseudomonas sp. SWRI111; assembly: GCF_014268555.1. Lineage (NCBI taxonomy): Bacteria > Pseudomonadati > Pseudomonadota > Gammaproteobacteria > Pseudomonadales > Pseudomonadaceae > Pseudomonas > Pseudomonas sp. SWRI111. The sequence continues at coordinate 100 of NZ_JABWQQ010000129.1, forward strand.
AAGGATGTCCTTCATATAATCAAATAACGCTTTGTTTTCCTCTGTTGCTTCTTTTTCCGCTTTTTCTTCCTCTTGGTTAAGACCTAAATCACCGCTTGATACAGACTTAAATTCTTTTTCTTTATAATTGGCAATCATTTTAATTGCGAATTCATCAATGT
>NZ_JABWQQ010000013.1:0-174887 GCF_014268555.1 Pseudomonas sp. SWRI111
CTGTCGCCAATAGCGATGGAGCAAAAAGCGGCATAAAACGCCGTAACCGGTGTCTGGTATTACTTGACCAGTTCAGCTTGCTCGCGAAGGCGTCATGTCAGCCTGAACAGTTATTACCTGATACACCGCTTTCGCGAGCAAGCCCGCTCCCACAGTTGCAATGCATTCCCCTGCCGCCGCTGTTACAGGCTGTGATCTTTTGCTCTGGATGTTTGCAATAACCCCATGGGCGGTTAAGGTTCGTGCAGGTTTATCACCCCCACGAGTCTTCAATGTTCAACCGCTCCCTCGATAAGATTTGCGCCAGTCTGCTGCTGGCCGCCGCTGCCTTGCCGGCACACGCCAATTGGTATCTGGACGGCGAGTCTTCACGGCTGTCGTTCGTCAGCACGAAAAACGCCAACGTGTCCGAAGTGCAGCGCTTTCTGGTGCTGCACGGCAAAGTCGACCCCAACGGTCGCGCCGAAGTCGAAGTCGAGCTGGACTCGATCAACAGCGGCATCCCGCTGCGCGATGAGCGCATGCGCAAGGAGCTGTTTCAGATCGAGCAATTCCCCGACGCAACCATCACCACCCAGATCGACCTGCGTCCGATCAACGATCTGGCCCCCGGTGCGCAGCTGGAGCTGCGCCTGCCGCTGACCGTCAATCTGCACGGCAAACAGCACGAATACCCGGCCGAGTTGCTGGCTACGCGCCTGGATGACCGGCGCTTTCAAGTGGTGACACTGGAGCCGCTGGTGATCAATGCCGAGGATTTCGACCTCGCGCCAGGTCTGGAGAGTCTGCGTAAACTGGCCGGGCTGTCGGCCATCAGTCTGTCGGTACCGGTGGGTGCGGTGCTGATCTTCACGGCGCGCTGACGTGCGCGGTGCAGTGTTCCCTTGGCGCGACGGCAACCGTTTCGAATTGCTGATCGACGGCCCGCAGTTTTTTCCGCGAATGCTCGAGCACATCGCGGGCGCCAAAGAGCAGATCGAACTGGAGCTGTACCTGGTCGAGGCCGGCGCCTGTGCCGACACCATCGTCCAGGCGCTGGTGCTGGCGGCTGAGCGCGGTGTGCGCGTGCGTTGCCTGTTCGATGATTACGGCAGCCTCGCATTCACCCTCACATTGCGTCAGCGCCTGATGCAAGCAGGGGTGGAGCTGCGTTTCTACAATCGCTTGAGCTGGCGGCGCTGGGTCGGCAATTTCTATCGGGATCACCGCAAATTGCTCCTGGTCGATCAGTGCCTGGCGGTGGTCGGCGGCACTGGCGTTACCGATGAGTTCTGGACGCCGGGCTTTGATGTCAGCGAGTGGCACGAAGTGATGGTCGAGATCCGCGGCCCGTTGGTGATCGATTGGCAATTGCTGTTTGATCGGCAATGGATCGCCAACCGTTATCGCCGCGCCTGGCGCCCGGCCGCGCATTTCGGTTTGCCGCGTCTGCCGCGCGTGCCGGAAAAGGGCGAGGGCATGGGCCGTGTTGCCTACGCCGACGCCCGCCAGCACCGTGACATTCTGCAATCGCTGTCGCGTGCCTTGAACAGCGGCCAGCAGCGCATCTGGATGGCCACGCCGTATTTCCTGCCGACCTGGAACGTCCGCCGCTCCCTGCGCAAGGCCGCTGCCCGCGGCGTCGACGTGCGTTTGCTGCTGACCGGGCCGCGCACCGATCATCCGTCGGTGCGTTACGCCGGCCATCGTTATTACCCGCGCCTGCTCAAGGCCGGGGTGCAGATCTTTGAATACCAGCCGTGCTTTCTGCACTTGAAAATGGTGCTGGTGGACGATTGGGTGAGCATCGGTTCCTGCAACTTCGATCACTGGAACCTGCGCTTCAATCTGGAGGCAAATCTGGAGGCGCTGGATCCGCCCCTGACGGCGGCGGTCGAGGCGAGCTTCGTCAAGGATTTCGCCCTCAGTCAGCAGGTGAGTCTGGAAGAGTGGCGGCGCCGGCCGTTGTGGCGGCGGGTCAAGCAGCGGGTGTGGGGATGGGTGGATCGGCTGGTGGTCAACATCCTCGACCGCCGCGGGTAGCCGTTAATTCAAAGACACCGAAGTCCAATGTGGGAGGGGGCTTGCTCCCGAAGGCGGAGTGTCATTCAGCATGGATTTAGCTGATGCACCGCCTTCGGGAGCAAGCCCCCTCCGACATGGTTTTGTGCTGTTCCCCGGATTACAGCAGTTCAAAACTCTGCTGCGTCACCGCCTGCGAATCCAGGCCGATCTGCACGTTGAACTTGCCAGGCTCGGCCGCGTACTTGAGCTGGGCGTTATAGAACTTCAAGTCATCCTCGGTGATGGTGAAGTGCACGACTTTCTGTTCGCCGGCCTTGAGCATGATTTTCTGGAAGTTCTTCAGTTCCTTGACCGGGCGGATCATCGAGCCGGTGACGTCCTGAATGTACAACTGCACCACGGTTTCGCCATCACGCTTGCCGGTGTTCTTGACCATGACGCTGGCGTCGAGCTTGCCGGTGGCGTTCAGGGTGGTCGACGACAGCGCCATGTCGCTCAGGGCGAAGGTGGTGTAGCTCAGGCCATAACCGAACGGAAACAGCGGGCCGGTCGTGTCATCGAAATACTGTGAGGTGTAGTTGCCCGGCTTGCCCGGGGTGAACGGCCGGCCAATGCTCAGGTGATTGTAGTAAGTCGGAATCTGGCCCACGGAGCGCGGGAAGGTCACCGGCAGTTTGCCCGACGGGTTGTAGTCACCGAACAGCACGTCGGCAATGGCGTTGCCGCCCTCGGTGCCGCTGAACCAGGTTTCCAGAATGGCGTCGGCGGACTGGTTCTCTTCAAGAATGGTCAGCGGGCGGCCGTTCATCAACACCAGCACCAGCGGCTTGCCGGTGGCTTTCAGCGCGCGGATCAACTCGCGCTGGGTTTCCGGGATGTTCAAGTCGGTACGGCTGGATGATTCGTGGGACATGCCACGGGACTCGCCAACGGCAGCCACGATCACGTCAGCGTCTTTCGCGGCTTTCACTGCTTCGTCGATCAGCACGCTGGCCGGGCGCGGGTCATCGACGACTTCCGGCGCATCGAAGTTGAGGAAGTTCAGGTAGTCGAGGACCTTCTTGTCGCCAGTGATGTTGGCGCCACGGGCGTAGATCAGGTTGGCCTTGTTGCCGATCACTGAACTCATGCCGTCAAACAAAGTGACCGATTGCGCCGGACGCCCGGCGGCCGCCCAACTGCCCATCATGTCGATCGGCGCCTTGGCCAACGGGCCGACCAGCGCGACTTTCGCGGTTTTCTTCAGTGGCAGGGTTTCATTCTGGTTCTTCAGCAGCACCAGGCTGCGACGCGCTACCTCGCGCGCTTCGGCGCGGTGCAGGCGGCTTTCGGCGTAGGTGTCGGCCGGATCATCTTCAGCCTTGCCGATGCGCAGATACGGGTCCTTGAACAGGCCCATGTCGTACTTGGCTGCAAGCACCTCGCGCACGGCGTTGTCGATGTCCTTCTGCTCGATGTCACCGGACTTGAGCAGCCCCGGCAATTCTTTGCCATAGAGGGTGTCGTTCATGCTCATGTCGATGCCGGCCTTGATCGCCAGCTTCGCCGCTTCCCGACCGTCGCGGGCGACGCCGTGCTTGATCAGTTCAAAGATGGCGCCGTGGTCGCTGACCGCCAGGCCCTTGAAGCCCCAATCCCTGCGCAGCAGGTCGTTCATCAGCCAAGTGTTGGCCGTGGCCGGAATGCCGTTGATCGAATTCAACGCCACCATCACGCCACCGGCGCCGGCATCGATCGCGGCGCGGTAGGGCGGCAGGTAATCCTGGTACATCTTCACCGGGCTCATGTCCACGGTGTTGTAGTCGCGACCGCCTTCAACCGCGCCGTACAGGGCGAAGTGCTTGACGCTGGCCATGATGCTGTCGGCCGCGCTCGGGGTCTGGCCCTGATAGGCCTTGACCATGACGCTGGCAATGCGCGAGGTCAGGTAGGTATCTTCACCAAAACCCTCGGAACTGCGGCCCCAGCGCGGATCGCGAGAGATATCGACCATCGGCGCAAAGGTGATGTCGAGGCTGTCGGCGGCAGCTTCTTTGGCGGCAACGCGGCCGGACTGGCCGATGGCGTCCATGTCCCAGCTCGACGCGAGGGCCAGCGGAATCGGGAAAATCGTACGGTGACCGTGGATCACGTCGTACGCAAAAAACATCGGGATCTTCAGGCGACTGCGCATGGCAGCGTCCTGCATCGGACGGTTTTCGGCACGGGTGATCGAGTTGAAGGTGCCGCCGATGTTGCCGGCGGCAATTTCCTTGCGGATCAGCTCGCGGGGCATTTCCGGGCCGATGCTGATCAGGCGCAACTGGCCGATTTTTTCATCGAGGGTCATCTGCTTCATCAGGTTGCTGATGAAGGCGTCCTTGTTTTCCAGAGGAACCGGGGTCGTGGCGGCCAGTACCGGGTGACTGGCCAGGCTGACGAGCAGGCCCAGCAAACACAGCTTCTTCATGAATTTCTTCTCAAGGGCCCAAACGGTGATGTAACACCGGCCAGCCAAAATGTAGGGAGCGACTATTGTTGTTCGGGTGCCGGCGCAAAATAGCCGAGCCAAAAACCACCGCCGACAGCGGCGGGGTGAACGTGAAGGGCACTTTTTAGCCCATTCACCCGTCGCATGCCAGTGGCGGCGCCGATTATGCCCCAACCGCCGGCCGGGAATGTCCAGCGCTCGGTTTTTAAATCAAATGTGCCATGGAGCATTACTGCAATGACTATCAGTCCAACCAATCGTTCACGGTTACAGATCGCGACTTTGCTGGTGTTCGCCACGCTGTTGACCGCGTGCGGCATCAACAATATCCCGACCCTCGACGAACAGGCAAAAGCCGCGTGGGGCCAGGTGCAGAACCAGTATCAGCGCCGTGCCGACCTGATCCCCAATCTGGTGGAAACGGTGAAAGGCTATGCGGCCCACGAGCAGGAGACCCTGACCGCGGTGATCGAAGCCCGGGCCAAGGCCACATCGATCCAGGTCGATGCCAGCACCCTCGACAATCCCGAGAAGCTCAAGCAGTTCCAGCAGGCCCAGGATCAACTGACCGGTGCGTTGAGCCGCTTGATGGTGGTCTCCGAGCGTTATCCGGACCTGAAGGCCAACCAGAACTTCCTGGCCCTGCAATCGCAACTCGAAGGCACGGAAAACCGCATTGCCGTGGCGCGTCGCGATTTCATTCTGGCAGTGCAGAAATACAACACCGAGATCCGTACCTTCCCCGGTCGCCTGTGGCACAGCGTGATGTACAGCGATCTGCCAATGCGCGAAACCTTCGAAGCCACCACGCCCGGCGCGGAAAAGGCCCCGGAAGTGAAGTTCTGACTCGAGGTTGCCCATGCGTGTGTTGAAACTGGGCCTGGTGCTGATGCTGTGGCTGTTCGCCGTCAGCGCCCGGGCCGAATTGACGTTCCCGGCGCTGAGCGGGCGCGTGGTCGATCAGGCGCAGATGCTCGAGCCGTCGGTGCGCGCGCAACTGAGCCAGCAATTGCAGGCCCACGAACAGGCCACTGGCGAGCAATTGGTGGTGGTCACGGTGCCGGACCTGCAAGGCACCCCCATCGAGGATTTTGGCGTTCAACTGGGGCGGCATTGGGGCATCGGCCAAAAGGACAAAAACAACGGCGCCCTGCTGATTGTCGCCCGTGACGAGCGCAAACTGCGCATCGAAGTCGGTTATGGTCTGGAGGACCGGCTGACCGATGCGCAATCGTCGGTGATCATTCATCAGGTCATCACGCCGGCGTTCAAGGCCGGCAATTTCAACAAAGGCATCAGCGACGGCGTCGCGGCGATGCTCGTGGTGCTGGGCGGCAATCCGCTAGACGAGCCGTCGACCGTGTATGAATCCAGCGGCGACCCGGCCGATGATTTCATCTCGCGGCATCCGGCGCTGTTCATGTTTTTGGTGATGTTGTTCATCCTGACGGTGTTTGTCTGCCAGATGCTCGGTATCCTGCCTGCCGGTCGTGGCGGCTCCGGGGGAGGGGGTGGTTTTGGCGGTGGCGGTTTTGGCGGCGGAGGCGGAGGCGGGGGCTTCAGCGGCGGCGGGGGCAGTTTTGGCGGCGGCGGTTCGTCCGGCGGCTGGTGACATCAAAAGAATAATGAGCAGGCACTTTTCGACATGGCATTACTGACTGAACACGAACAACGCAAAGTCGCCGAGGCGATTGCCCGGGTCGAGCGCGACACCGACGCCGAACTGGTCACGGTACTCGCTGCCCGCGCCGACGACTATGCGTACATTCCGCTGCTGTGGGCCAGCCTGTTGGCGCTGGTGTTGCCCGGCATCGTCCATTACCTCACTGGCTGGCTGACCCTGCGCAGCCTGCTGCTGGTGCAGTGGGGCATGTTCATCGTGCTGTGCCTGTTGTTTCGCCTGCCCAGGATCACCACTCACCTGGTCCCGCGCCGCGTACGCCATTGGCGTGCGTCGAACCTGGCGCGGCGGCAGTTCCTTGAACAGAACCTGCACCACACCGCTGGCGGCACCGGCATGCTGATTTTTGTCTGCGAGGCTGAGCGGTATGTCGAGATTCTGGTGGATGAGGGGATTTCCAAGCGGCTGGATAACAGCAACTGGGACGCGATTGTCGCAGCGTTTACCGAACAGGTCCGGCAGGGCCGCACGCTGGAAGGGTTTGTGACGTGTGTGGAGGCGTGTGGTGAGTTGTTGAAGGTGCACGTGCCGGTGACGCAGATGCGCAATGAATTGCCGAATCGGTTGGTCGTCCTCGGCTGATTTTCCCGGACTCAGCAATTCCTTGTGGCGAGGGGATTTATCCCCGTTGGGCTGCGAAGCGGCCCCATGCGGTGTATCAGTGAAACCCAGTATTCAGGTGTGGCGACTGCTCCGCAGCCGAACGGGGATAAATCCCCTCGCCACAGGGTTCGGTGTCATGGATTCTGCCGTTGGGTAAATAAGAGGGTGTCCCCAACTCCCATCCCCCCTAAAATACCCGCCATTCCCGATTCCGCCCGTCCGAGGCCGCTTGTCCATGTCCGTTTCCGCTCCTTCCGCGCCGCCCGCCAAACCGGCCGCCGATCACCACGCCCAGTTCATCGAACTGCTGCAAACCAGCCTCGACGACGGCGGTTTCATCAAAATGGTGCTAGCCAAATATGTTGGTGAAGAGACGGATCTGCAGCGGATCATCATCAAGCCGGTGACGGTCAAGGCGCAGCCGTGCCTGTCCTTCGTCTACCGATACAGGACCCGCGACATCACCAAGAATCTGGCGTTGAGCGAAGGCGTGGCGACGATTGCCGGGCTGGTGCCGGAGGCCTTTAAAAATGCGCATTTACTGGCCGTGAGCGATGAAGCCCAGCTCGAATACAGCAAAAAGGGCAAATCTTCACTGTTCAAAAGCAAACCTCAGCAATTGCGCGAAGCACCGTCCGCCGAGCACAACCGCGAGAAAAACCGTTTCCTCGAACTGAGCCGCCCCTTCCTCAAAGACCTCGGCGTGACCAATGCGCAGCACGAGCTGATCCCGGCGATGTCGCGCAAATGGAAGCAGATCAACAAATTCATCGAAGTGTTCAGCCACGCGCTGACCTCGTCGCCACTGGCGCTGGACAAACCGGTGCGGGTTGCGGATTTCGGCTCGGGCAAGGGCTATCTGACGTTCGCCATTCACGACTATCTGCGCAACACCCTCAAGGCCGAGGGCGAAGTCACCGGTGTCGAGCTGCGCGAAGAAATGGTCAACCTGTGCAACGCGGCGGCGGCGAAGCTGGAGCACCCGGGCCTGGTGTTCAAGTGTGGCGATGTGCGCACGGTGGCGCCGAGTCAACTGGACGTGATGATCGCGCTGCACGCCTGCGATATCGCCACGGACTACGCGATCCACACGGGCATCCGTTCGGGCGCGTCGATCATCATGTGTTCGCCGTGCTGTCACAAGCAGATCCGCTTGCAGATCCAGAGCCCGGCGCTGCTCAAGCCGATGCTGCAATACGGCCTGCACCTGGGCCAGCAGGCGGAAATGGTCACCGACAGCCTGCGCGCACTGTTCCTTGAAGCCTGTGGGTACGAGACCAAGGTGTTCGAGTTCATCTCGCTGGAACACACCAACAAGAACAAGATGATTCTCGCCGTGAAACGCGCCGATCCGGTCGATCCGACGCAGCTGCTGACGAAAATCGAAGAACTCAAGGCGTTTTACCACATCAGCGAACATTGCCTGGAAACCCTTCTGCGCGCCGACGGCTATCTGGCCTGATTCACCGCCGAACCTTGTGGGAGGGGGCTTGCTTGCGAATGCAGCATGTCAGCCAACGAAGATGCTGGATGTGATGCCGCCTTCGGGAGCAAGCCCCCTCCCACATTCTGAAATGCAACTCTCTGTGGGAGCGAGCCTGCTCGCGAAGAGGCCGGTACAGGCGACAGATAGCCCGGACTGGTCTTTACTCTGAAGCGCGAAACCTCTCATTCGCCAGGAGAAACCAGCATGTCCGGATGGTACGAAGTGAGTAAAAGCGGCAACGGCCAATTCAGGTTCGTGTTGAAAGCGGCCAATGCCGAAACGATTCTGACCAGCGAGCTGTACACCACGCGCGCCGGGGCCGATGGCGGTATTGCCTCGGTGCAGACCAACAGCGCGGTCGATGAACGTTACGAGAAAAAGTCGACCAAGGATGGCCATCCTTACTTCAATCTTAAGGCGGCCAACCACGAGGTCATCGGCAGCAGCGAGGCGTATTCATCGCAGGCGGCGTGCGATAAAGGCATCGCCAGCGTGAAAGCGAACGGTGCAACGAAGACGATCAAGGACAAGACGCTGCCGGTGCTCTGAGTCCACCACTTCCCTTGTAGGAGTGAGCCTGCTCGCGATAAAGCCATCAGATCCAGCACAGATGTCGCCTGCCGGACCGCTATCGCGAGCAGGCTCACTCCTACAGTTGCAAAGCACTCCATTGTGGGAGCGAGCCTGCTCGCGAAGGCACCAGTCCGGCCAACATCAAACCTCAACCGGCACGGACAGCTTTGGATCGCCCAACGCATGGCTCTTGGCATCAAAAAACCGCAACTCGACCCCGGTACCGTCGAACACGTTGCTGTAATGGCGCTTCTGATGCTGGATGAACGCTGCACTGCGCGGGTAAATCGAGATCGCCACGGTTGCAGGTTTCGCCAACCGCAGTGCCCGCACCAGATGCGCATCCTGCTCGCCAAGCGCATGGCCGAAGACGCACAGGTTGCCGCCGTGTCCCAACAACTGCTCATAACAGAACGACAGATAATCCGAGCTGCGGATGGTCTTGAGCTTGTCGGCACTGGGCCCTTCGGTGACGAACAGCGGCACGTCATCCAGCGTCTTGAGGGTGTTGTTGATCGCAAAGCTGCCGAGCAGCGTGCCCTCGGTGGACGTCAGTTTGCGCGCGGTGCCATCCTGATTGCGTACCAGATGCAGGCCGCCGTGCAGGTACAGCAGGCGTGGTTTGTTCGTGTCCGTCTGGGTTAAATCGAAACTCGCGTTCGCACCGTTGAACAGGTCGTCGATGGCCTCGCTCTGGTGTTGCAGCGCCCAGTAATTGAGCAGATCGTAATTGGTGGTGAACACCGTGCGATAGCGTGCCAGTTCTTCGTTCAGCGTCGCCAATGTCGAAGCTTTCACCAGTCGCCACGGAATGTGCACCGCGTGCACGGTGTTGATCAGTGCTTCCTTGATCGCGTAGTAACGGTTGCGCGGTGCCGCCGAGCTGACGGCGAGGGCCTTGTTGACCCGACTGGTGGTTTTCAGCGCGCCCAGTACTTGCTCGAAGCTACGCGTCTGCAGTGCATCGAATACCGCCAGTTCCGACGGGCTCAGGGGTTTCTCTTCAACAGTGCGGGCGTTTTCGAACAGCGAGTCGTAGCCGAAGTCATCCCACACCGCGCGGCTGGCGCCGTTGCCCACCAGCAAAGCGCTGAAGTCGGTTGCTGTGCGCAGGGCGTTCCAGTCTTCGAGGGTGGCGTCGACATTGAGGAAATCGGTCATTACGTGGGCGGTCTCAAAACGAAGGGCAGATGGACGGCGACTTTATCACGAGCCGCCATTGAGCCAGATCAACATCCGTCGTGACTGATCGGTCGATGCTGTGCCTGTCCGCCGGCTAGCAGCAGTCGAACCGGCCCCCCGTCAGGAGATGCGCGCATGACCAGCACCTTTTTTATCCCGGCCGTCAACATCATGGGCAACGGCTGCCTCGACGAAGCCATGATTGCGATCCGTAACTACGGTTTCCACAAGGCGCTGATCGTGACCGACGTCGGCCTGGCGAAGGCCGGAGTCGCCGCCAGGATCGCGGAGAAACTGGCGATGCAGGACATCGACTCGGTGATTTTCGACGGTGCCAAACCGAACCCGAGCATCGCCAATGTCGAGATGGGGCTGGGGCTGCTCAAGGAGAGTCGCTGCGATTTCGTCGTGTCGCTGGGCGGCGGCTCGCCCCACGATTGCGCCAAAGGCATCGCCCTGTGCGCGACCAATGGTGGGCAGATTCGCGATTACGAGGGCGTCGATCGGTCGAGCCAACCGCAGCTGCCGCTGATCGCCATCAACACCACCGCCGGCACCGCCAGCGAGATGACCCGCTTCTGCATCATCACCGACGAATCGCGCCACGTGAAAATGGCCATCGTCGACCGCAATGTCACGCCGCTGCTGTCAGTCAACGACCCGCAATTGATGGTCGCCATGCCCAAGGGCCTGACCGCCGCCACCGGTATGGACGCCCTGACGCACGCCATCGAAGCCTACGTCTCGACCGCCGCCAACCCCATCACCGATGCCTGCGCCTTGAAGGCCATGACGCTGATCAGCAACAACCTGCGCCTGGCCGTGCGCGACGGCAGCGACCTCGCAGCGCGGGAGAATATGGCCTATGCGCAGTTCCTCGCGGGCATGGCGTTCAACAACGCATCCCTCGGATTTGTCCACGCGATGGCGCACCAGTTGGGCGGCTTTTATGACCTGCCCCACGGCGTGTGCAACGCCGTGCTGCTGCCCCATGTCCAGACATTCAACGCGTCGGTCTGTGCCGACCGACTGACCGACGTCGCCCATGCCATGGGCGCTGACATCCGCGGCTTCAGCGCCGAAGAGGGCGCGCAAGCGGCGATCAACGCCATCCGCAGCCTGGCCAAAGACGTCGAGATCCCCGGCGGCTTGCGTGAACTGGGCGCCAAGCTCAGTGACATCCCGGTGCTCGCCGCCAATGCCTTGAAGGACGCCTGCGGACTGACCAATCCACGGGCGGCGGATCAGCGCCAGATCGAGGAGATTTTCCGCAACGCGTTTTGAGACCGGCACAGCGCGAGCGAACGGCGTTATCCTCGCCGTTCGTTCGCGCCACTACCGCCGAGTCTTTCCATGCTGCAAAAAAGCCTGATCCGCCGCCTCGACCTGATCACTCTGCAACTGTTCGTCGCCGTCCACGAAGAAGGCACGCTGACCCGTGCGGCTGCGCGCGAAGCCATCGCCGTGTCGGCAGCGAGCAAGCGCCTGATGGAATTGGAGCAGGCGCTGGGCATCGCTCTGTTCGTGCGTCAGGCCAAAGGCATGCTCCTCACGCCGGCCGGTGAAACGCTGCTGCACCATGCGCGACAGATGCTTTTCAACGTGGAGAAGATGGGCCTGGAACTGGGCGAGCACAGCCACGGTGTGCGCGGTTATGTGCGCATGCTGGCCAATCTTTCAGCGATCATTCAGTTTCTGCCCGAAGACTTGCGCGACTTCTCGGCGCAGCATTCGCAGGTCAAGACCGACCTTGAAGAGCGCCCCAGTGCCGGGGTGATTCAGGGTGTACTCGATGGCGTCGCGGACCTCGGCATCTGCTCCGACGACAGCGATACCAAAGGCCTGCACAGCGCGTTGTATCGCCAGGACAAACTGGTGGTGGTGATGCTGCCCGAGCATCCGTTGGCTACGCGCGAATCGGTGGCCTTCGGCGAAACCCTCGGTAGCGACTACGTTGGTTTGCACGCGGCCAGTTCGATCAACATGCGCACCCACGCGGCGGCACGGCAGGCCGGCAAGGTCCTGCGCATTCGCATTCATGTGCCGGGATTCGATGCGGTCTGCCGGATGGTTCAGGCGAACATGGGCATCGGCATTCTGCCGCAGCGTGCCTACGACTTGTTTGGTCAGGCGCTGGGGTTGCGGGCGGTGCCGCTGACGGATGCCTGGGCGGATCGAACCTTGATCATAGTGGTGCGCGATGAGGCGGGGTTGTCGCCGGTGAGCCGGATGTTGTTTGAGCATTTGCGAGCACAAGGCTCTTGATCTCGATTGATTGAGCCGGCCTCTTCGCGGGCAAGCCCGCTCCCACAGTTTCCAGCGAGGATGCAAATTGTGCGGCTGACTTTGGACCCTGTGGGAGCGGGCTTGCCCGCGAAGGCGGCTTCGAATTCACCACAGCACTCTGATGCATTCGCATTTCGCGAACGCCCATTGCCGAGAGAAGGCTGGATTCGCCGATCATCGTTCCTCTAGCCTTGGCGACATATTCCAAGAACAAGAGGTACCCCGCGATGACTGCCCCTTTGAGTGCGATCAAAGTGATCGAGATCGGCACCCTGATCGCCGCGCCGTTTGCCGCGCGCATGCTTGCCGAGTTCGGCGCCGAGGTGATCAAGATCGAAGCCATGGGCCAGGGCGACCCGTTGCGCAAATGGCGCAAGCTGCACGAAGGCACGTCGCTGTGGTGGTACCTGCAATCGCGTAACAAGAAATCCCTCGCACTCAATCTCAAATCTGCTGAAGGCATCGAACTGGTCAAGCAACTGGCCGGCGACGCCGACGTGATCATCGAAAATCTGCGCCCTGGCGCGTTGGAAAAACTCGGTCTGGGCTGGGACGTGTTGCATGCCTTGAATCCGAACCTGACCCTCGTGCGTATCTCTGGCTACGGCCAGACCGGCCCGTACCGCGACCGTCCCGGTTTCGGCGCCATTGGCGAGGCCATGGGCGGCATTCGCTACACCACCGGCAACCCCGGTTCGCCACCGGCGCGGGTCGGCGTCAGCCTCGGCGATTCGCTGGCCTCGCTGCACGCGGTGATCGGTGCGTTGATGTCGCTGTTGCGGGTCAAGACCGGGCAGGGCGGGGGACAGATTGTCGATGTGTCGCTGGCCGAAAGCGTATTCAACGTCATGGAAAGTCTGGTCCCGGAATACGACATGCTCGGCCATGTCCGCGAACGCAGCGGCGGCGCTTTGCCGGGCATCGCGCCCTCCAATACTTACCTCACCGCTGACGGCGCCTACGTGGTGATCGCCGGCAACAGTGACCCGATCTACAAGCGTCTGATGCACGCCATTGGCCGCGCTGACCTGGCCGAGGCAGAAGAATTCGCCCACAACGACGGGCGTGCGGCGAAGAGCGGCTTGCTCGATGCGGCCATCACCCACTGGACCAGCAGCCTGCCGATCGACGAGGTACTGGCCGCCCTCGAAGCCGCTGAGGTGCCGGCCGGGCGCATCTACTCGGTGGCTGACATCGTCGCCGATCCACACTATCAGGCGCGGGACATGCTGCTCAATGCAGAGTTGCCTGGCGGCGCAACGGTGAAAATGCCCGGCATCGTTCCCAAGCTCTCGCAAACCCCCGGCGCAGTGAACTGGTCCGGGCCGACACTGGGCCAGCACACTGACGCCATTCTCGCCAATCTTGGCCTGACTGAACGCGACATCGAACGCCTGAAAAGCCAAGGGGTGGTGCAATGATCACAGACTATTCGCACAAACTCATCGTCCAGGAGGTCTCACCGCGCGATGGCTTGCAGATCGAGCCGACGTGGGTTGAAACCGCTGACAAGATCGCCTTGATCAATCAACTGTCACAGGCTGGATTCAGCCGCATCGAAGCCGGCTCGTTCGTCTCGCCCAAAGCCATCCCGGCCCTGCGTGACGGCGAGCAGGTGTTCAACGGCATTCAGCGCCAGCCGGGGGTGATTTACGTGGCGTTGATCCCCAACCTCAGAGGCGCGCATCGGGCATTGGCGGCGAATGCCGATGAACTGAATCTGGTGATGTCCGCCAGCCAGACCCACAACCTGGCCAATATGCGCATGCGGTGCGAGGATTCGCTGGCCGCGTTTGCTGACATCGTCGCGTTTGTCAGCGGCTCGAGTGTGCGCCTCAACGGCAGCATCGCCACCACGTTCGGTTGTCCGTTCGAAGGCCAGATTGCCGAGGATCGCGTGCTGCAAATCGTCGACGCGTATCAGGAGCTCGGCATTCAGGGCATCAGCCTCGCCGACACCACCGGCATGGCCAATCCGCGGCAGGTCGATCGCCTGGTGCGGCGGGTGCTGCAGCGGGTTTCGCCGGCCGATCTGACCCTGCATTTCCATAACACCCGCGGCCTCGGCCTGTGCAATGTACTGGCCGCATACGAGGCCGGTGCACGACGTTTCGATGCGGCGCTCGGTGGCCTCGGTGGCTGTCCGTTTGCGCCGGGGGCGTCGGGCAATATCTGCACCGAGGACCTGGTGAATCTGTGCGATGAAGTCGGCATTGCCACCGGTATCGACTTGCCGCTGCTGCTGAAACTTTCGCGCGGCTTGCCACATCTTTTGGGGCATGAAGTTCCAGGCCAATTGGCCAAGGCCGGGCGTAACTGCGACCTGCACCCCATCCCCACCTAACCCTTGTGGGAGCGGGCTTGCTCGCGAATGCGGTGTGTCATTCAACACTGATATCGACTGATCTGACGCATTCGCAAGCAAGCCCGCTCCCACAGTTAAAAGCATCCAGCAGTACCACCAGACAACAAAAACAATCGGACGTCCATCGACAGTCCGCCTGGAGAAAAAACCATGAGCCTCAACGTATTGGAGGCGGGCGTGAATCCGTCCGTCGATCACGACGCCGAAAAAGCCCTGATCAGCAAAGTCGCCTGGCGCCTGATGCCGCTGATCATGGTCTGCTACCTGTTTGCCTTTTTCGATCGCATCAACATCAGCTTTGCCAAATTCCAGTTGCAGACCGACCTGAGTCTGAGCGACACCGCTTATGGCCTCGGCGCCGGGCTGTTCGTGGTCGGTTACGTGCTGTTCGAAGTGCCGAGCAACATGATGCTGTACAAGGTCGGCGCGCGGCGCTGGATTGCGCGGATCATGATGTCGTGGGGCGTGGCGACGGCGTTGATGGTCTTCGTCACCAGCGAATGGCAGTTCTATGCGTTGCGCTTTCTGATCGGCGCGATGGAAGCCGGGTTCGCCCCGGGCGTGCTGTATTACCTGACACTATGGTTTCCGCAGCATTTCCGTGGCCGCATCACGTCGATGCTGTTTCTCGCCTCGGCGTTCGCCGGACTGGTCGGCGCGCCGTTCTCCGGGCTGGTGCTGCAACACCTTGACGGTGTATTGCAGATGCGCGGCTGGCACTGGCTGTTCCTGCTCGGTGGCGTGCCGTGCATCGGTCTTGGGTTTCTGGTGCTTACGCAGCTCAAAGACCGCATCGAGGATGCGCACTGGCTCACCGCTGACGAAAAGAAACTGCTCTCCAGCCGCATCGCCCATCACGAGCCACACAAGAGCGGCGGCTCATTGCTCGCGGCGCTGAAAATTCCCGGTTTCCTGACGTTGGGTTTGATTTACTTCCTGATCCAGGTGGCGTCCTACGGCCTGAATTTCTGGGCACCGCAATTGATCCGCAGCGCCGGCACCGAAAGCCCGGTGATGATCGGTCTACTGACCGCCATTCCCTACATCTGCGGTGCGATCAGCATGGTGGTGATCGGACGCCTGTCCGATGCCACGGGTGAACGGCGCAAGTTTGTCGCCGGGCTGGTGGTCGTCGGCGCGATAGGCTTCTTCAGCGCGGGGATCTTCGCCAGCCACACGACATTTCTGATCGTCGCTCTGGGGCTGCTCGGCGCTGGCATCATCGCTTCGATTCCGAGCTTCTGGACCCTGCCACCGAAATTGCTGGCAGGCGCCGGTGCCGGCGCGGCAGGCGGGATCGCGGTGATCAATACCCTGGGGCAATTTGGCGGGATCGTCAGCCCGGTCATGGTCGGACGCATCAAGGACCTGACCGGCAGCACCACCCCGGCGCTGTATGTCATCGGCGTCGCGGCACTGATTGCGGCCGCTTTGCTGCTGTGGGGTTTGCCGCAGAAATTGCGCACGCTGGACAAGTATTGAGATTGGCGGCGTCTGTGAAGACGCCTTCGCGAGCAGGCTCGCTCCCACATTTGGAATGCGCTTTCGCAATTTGGAGTTGGCTTATTGAATCACAGGATAGAGGAGTGGATAGTACGCCGCTGAAAACGTTATCAAGGAGCGGCAAAGTGACAGCGAAGTCCATGTGGGTCGGCAGCGCAGTGCTCTGCGGGTGTTTGGTGGCGGGGCAGGCGCTGGCTGATTGCACACCGCCCGCCGTGTCGGGTGATCTGGATTTTTCGGTGTGCAAGGAATGGCCGGCTTATCCTGGACAGACCATCAGCGCCAAAGCAGGTTTCAAGCCCTCCGCTGATGACGGCGAAGGCGGCACGCACGGGTTTTATGATCTCGATTTGTCTGTTGCGCAAGACGGGCAAAGCAGCCCTGCCGCCACTTATGATCACGCCTCTGTATACGAATCGGATGGCGTCGCGTTATCGGACATGTCCCTTGATACGGCACGCTACACACTCACCACCGACCTTCGTGCCTTCGGCGTGCGTGCCCGTTTTACTAACGCATCGCGCCTCAATCCGCTGGAAGAAGTTCAGCTTTCGCTCTACGTCAGAGAGGGCGCAACGTTGCGCCCGGTCTTGCAAAAATTATTGGTTTACCAGTTCAGCGGTGAATGGGATGACGATTGCACCGGTCAGCGAAGTGAAATGACCAGAACGGTGGAAGTGGCTAAAACCCGCTCTCACGGTTACGCGGACCTTATCGTCAAGACTCAGCAGACTGGCACAACCAGTGCGGGAAAGGGGGAGGCTTGTAAGGACAGCTCCACAGTTTATAAACCTGCCCTGACCACATTGCGTTATGACGGCAAATCCTACGTGCTGCCCCAAGGCTTCAAAGGCTTGTAACCGGCCTGATTCAAACGACTTTTATCAAGGAAGAACACCATGTTTCCCCGTGCCCCTCTGCTGATTGCCCTCAGCCTTCTTGCCCTGGCCACTCAAGCCCAGGCGTCTTGCGACATCAAAGCCTTCGATGGCAAATCCCTGTCGCGCTGCAAGGTCTGGCCCTCCATGCAGAATCAGGCGATTGCCGTCAAATCCACTTATCTGGCGGATTCGGATGACGAAGACGTCGGGGTGTTCGATCTCGATCTGGCACTCGTCAATGCAAACGACGCCAAACCTATCGCCACTTACCGCAAACCCGGTGCTTACAACTCCGACGCCATCCGCTTCGATGACCTGCGCATCGACACCGGGCGCTATCGGCTGGCGTCGGATGTCAGGGCCTTTGGTCTGCGTTCGAAATTCGCCCACCGCTCTCGCGCTATGCCGTATGAGAAAACTGATCTGGCGCTGTATATCCGCGAAGGCAATGAGTTGCGACCGGTGCTTGAAGGCTTGGTGGTCTACAAGAACAATGGTGAATTCACCGGCGACTGCGACGGGTATGTCAAACAGGTTCGCCGCACCGTCGAGATCGGCCCGGCCAGCCACCATGGTCTGGCTGATCTGCTCGTCATCAGCAACGGCACGCGTGTGAAAAACACCCGGTCAGGCAAAGAGTGCCTCTCGAAAACCACGCACCTTAAACAAACCCGAATCACCCTGACCTACGACGGCGAGCAATACACTGTCCCCGAAGACCTCAGAGGGTACTGAAACGATGCTCACCGGCCTCAACCACCTGACATTGGCGGTCCGCGATCTGAATCGCAGCCTGCGCTTCTATCGCGATGTGCTGCAACTGCGCGTCGAGGCCACGTGGGATAGCGGTGCTTATCTGTCCTTGCCGGGGCTGTGGCTGTGTCTATCGCTTGATCCGTTGCGCAAGACCGAGCCCAGCGCCGACTACACGCATTACGCCTTCAGCGTGAGCGCGGCGGATTTCCCGGTTTTCGTGCAGCACTTGCGAACGGTCGACGTCGAGGCGTGGCGGGATAACCGCAGCGAAGGCGCGTCGTTCTACTTTCTCGACCCCGACGGACACAAACTGGAAGTGCACGTCGGCGATCTCGCCTCGCGGCTGGCGGCCTGTCGGCAGAAACCGTACGCCGGCATGCGTTTTCACGACGAACCGTGATCCGGCGTAGTCGGCTGATATAGACTGGCGGCCACGTGTTCTGGCACTTGCAGGTTTTCCATGACTCCATCGTTGCTTATGGCCATTCTGGCCTCGGGTTTCATCTACGGCATCACGCCGGGGCCAGGTGTGCTGGCGGTGTTCGGCATTGGCGCCGCTCATGGGCGACGGGCCGGGGCCGGATTTCTGTGCGGGCACTTGCTGGGCGATGTGGTCTGGTGCAGCACGGCGCTGATCGCGATTGTCGGCGCCCGGGAAATCGGCAGCACTGCGTTTGATGTACTCGGCGTGCTCAGCGGTCTGTATCTGTTCTGGCTCGGCTGGCGCGCCGTGCGTGCGCGGCGGCGCAACGGTGACGAGCCGCAGGGGGCGGCGCGCAATCCGTTCTGGCACGGCATCGTATTCGGGTTGACCAACCCCAAGGCCTACCCGGTGGCGGTGGCAACGTTTACCGCGTTGCTGTCGAGCCGCGCCGAATTGCTCAACTGGTCGATGCTGCCGGCGCTGATTGCCCTGAGTTTTGTCGGTGGCGCGCTGGCCTACGCCATCCTCATTGGCGTAGTCGGGGCGCAGCGGGTGCGCACGGTGTATCAGCGTCACGAACTGCTCATCACCCGGTTGTGCGGAGTGATGTTTATCGGTTTTGCTATCAACGCGCTGATGCACGCGCTGCCGGGGCTGATGCCGAACAAGGCGTGAGGTCCGGCAGAAGGCTGCCCGGCGGCGCGTGCGCGTTCACTGACGGCGCCGTTCGTCGCGGCCCGGAGGATTTTTCTAAACCTTTGACCGTCAAAGGATTCCTAACTGAGGCGGGCGTTGGCTCGCCACGAACATTTCAGCCGCAGGGCGCTCCAGTGCCTGCTTGAATTTTCAACGAAGGAGGGCGCGACCATGAGCCGGATGGCCACCCGTATACGCAACGTCAGTTTTGCCGCCCTGTTCAGCCTGTGCGCGAACAGTGCCTTTGCCCAGTCGCCTGCCGAATTCATCAACGATGCGTCAGCCAAAGGCATGGCCGACATCGAGGCCAGCCGCTTGGCCCACGGCAAAGCCGAATCCAAAGAGGTCAAGGATTACACCATCGTCGTCATCAACGACCGCACGACGGCCAACCAGCATTTGGCGAAAATCGCCAAGAAGCTCGACCTGCCTGTCGCGCCCCGTGAAGAACTGGCCGACAAGGCCAAAGCGCTGATGCCGCAAGTGCAGGACGGCGCCACGTTCGATCAGGCCTACGCCGCCAGCCAGGTCAAGGCCACTGAAGAGGCCATCACCCAGATCGAGCAGCAGGCGAAGACCACCGACGTGCCGGAAATCAAAGCCTTTGCCGATGAGACTTTGCCGAAACTGCAGAGCCATCTGGAGAAGGCCCGCGCGTTGCAGGCCAGTCGCTAATCTCACCGAATGGTTGTAACGCGGCCCGAGCCTTCGGCGGTACCTGCTTGATGCAGGCACTGCCGAAGGTTTTTTTGCGCCCGCCAGTTGAAATGCGATGTGTCCCCTATGGGAGCGAGCCTGCTCGCGAAGGCGGAGTTTCAGGCGAACCACTATTCGCTGACACACCGCATCCGCGAGCAGCCTCGCTCCTTGTCTGTTGCCCTCACTTGAATTGCTCAGCACTCATTCAGATTCTGTTTCGGTTTGCTCTTGTCCCCCAGCCCGTCAAGATTGAACACCTCGCTTTCGCCCAACGAACGGTAATGCCGGCGCAACGCCTCAAGTTGCTTGAGATCCAGCGCCTCCAGCCCGAGCATCGCGTTCTGCGCTTCCTTGTTCACCCGCAGCAACTCATCAAGCTTTAAATGCAGAATGTCGGTGTCACGGTTTTGCGTGTTCTGAATCAGGAAGACCATCAGGAACGTAATGATCGTCGTCGAGGTATTGATGATCAGTTGCCAGGTATCGTTGTAGCCAAAAATCGGTCCACTCAAACCCCACAACCCAATCAGGATCAACGCCCCCATGAACGTCTTCGGGCTACCGGCCCACAGGGCAAGTTTCTGGGCGATTTTTGCGAATTTCATGATGGAAGTCCTTGTTTTGGGAGCTTGAAATTCAGACAGCGGCGTTGCGCTGAAAATTCTGTTTACAAAGTCATGCCGCAGGACTTTGGTAGGGAAGGCACGCCGCGCGGATCGCTGTATCGTATCGGCAGCTGTTTTTCCCACGTTGCCAGAACGCCCCGACAGGAGAACGTCATGAGTTGGTCTGCCCAGCAATACGTCGCTTTCGAAGATGAACGCACCCGCCCGGCCCGTGATCTGCTGGCGGCGATTCCCACAGCGCAGGCGCGGGCGGTGGTGGATATCGGTTGTGGGCCTGGTAATTCCACGGAATTGTTGGTGCAGCGGTTTCCCGAGGCGAATGTCAGTGGTCTGGACAGTTCGGCGGACATGATCGATGCCGCGCGCAAGCGCCTGCCCGGGTTGCAATTTGAGGTGGTCGAAATCGACCGATGGGCCGATGCCGGCCCGTTCGATGTGATCTTCGCCAACGCGGTCCTGCAATGGGTGCCTGATCACGCCTCGTTGCTGCCAGCCCTGGTGAGCAAACTTGTCGCCGGTGGCAGCCTGGCGATCCAGATGCCGGATAACCTCAACGAACCGTCCCACCGCTTGATGCGCGAAGTGGCCGCCAACGGGCCGTGGGCGAGCAAGCTCAGTGGCGCCGCCGGGCAGCGCACCGACATGGCGAGTGCCACTGAGTATTTCTCGATGCTGCGGCCGCATTGCTCGCGCGTCGATGTCTGGCGCACCACTTATCACCATCAGTTGCCGGGTGGGGCGGCAGGGGTGGTGGAGTGGTTCAAGGGCAGCGGGTTGATTCCGTTTCTGAGCCCGTTGACCGAGGAGGAGCGGGCGCAGTATCTGGAACGGTATCTGGCAGCTGTTTCAGAGGCTTATCCAGCATTGGCTGATGGCTCAGTGCTGTTGCCGTTTCCCCGGCTGTTTATTGTTGCGACCCGGTGAATGCGGCGTCTCTCTGTTTTAGTTCGACAGGTTGTTTCAGGTCGGCGCGACTCTGGAAAAGAACTCAGTCGGTTCCTTCTCCCTCGTGAGAGGGCCAGGGTGAGGGGCCGGGTGGGCAGCGCTGAATTTCGGGCAAAAAGAAACCGGTCATTGCGACCGGTTTTTTATGCGATATCTCTCTGCATCAGACACTGGCGAGCAGGCATTCATAAGGAATACGCAAGCCATCGTGCAGACGTTTGATCATTGCCAGACTCAGCTTGCGCTTGCGGTTCAACACTTCCGAAACACGGCCGCTAGTGCCGATAAAGGGCTCAAGATCCCGCGGCGTCAAACCTTGCTGATCCATACGAAATTTGATGGCTTCAATGGGATCAGAAGGCGGCATCGGAAAATTCTTCTCCTCATACTTTTCAATCAGCAGCGCGAGAATTTCCAACTCATCGCCTTCCGGCGATTCGATTTCTGCACCCCACAGCTGTTCCATGCGCAGCAATGCTGCGGTCAGGTCTTCGGGGCTACGAATGGGTTTGATGTTCATTAAACGGTCTCCGCGTTGATCTGGTCGTATTGAGCGTGGGTCCCAACGAAGCGGATAAAGCCGAGTTGCCGTTGGTAGTCGATCGCCAGAATCACTCGATATTTATTCCCGCCGATATTGAATACCACCCTGGCTCCCCTGAGGACACTGGCCGTTCTCAGCTCGGCTTTAACCTCTTGCGGAGTTCGATAAATCGCCTTTTCCATATGGCGGTACCATTCAACAAGCGGTGTTTTAGCATCAGCATGAGCTGGTGTGCTTTCCCAAAATTGTCTTAGCGTCGCTCTTGCAATTATCCGCATCCATGCCTCCTCCCGATATGGGAGATGTTAGTCGTTACTCAGTGGAGAGGCAATCTTGAATGCGCCTTTCGGACGGGCGTTCAACATTGAATTTCAAGGCATGTACTGGATGCATTGGTGCAAGCTTCAAACATGAAAAAACCAGCTACTGAGAGCCGGTTGGTCAGTAAGAGTTTTTTAACCTTGCTGCAATACCTTCAACGCCGCCGAAGCCAGAAATCCCGATCGGCTTTTTTCCTCTGGATGATGCAACACGTATTCATCAATGCGGTTGAGCAAGCGCCCTGGCAGAGTGATGTTGAGCTTCTGTGCTTTGCCCAGGTATTTGACCACGTCGATATCCACTACCGCCCACGCGCATCCGGCGTACTTCGGATTGGCGACATGCAGGCCCAATTTGCTGGCCGATGGAATCGGCGCACCGTCGTCTGCCAGAATTTCGAAATGACCTTCAATCGCCTCGCGCGCCATGGCGACGGCGTCATCAAGGTCATCGCCGGCAGAAAAACACCCGGGAATGTCCGGCACCTCAACTCCCCAAGCGTGTTCCTCATCGCCTATTGAAATCGCAATCGGGTAAAGCATGTTCGTGATCCTCCATGGCAGTGCTGAGAACGGATTCAGAGCATGGCCTGTTGCAAAATACTGATGGCCGTTTTTTTGAGCAGATCCTTTTTCGGATGCGGCACCGTTACCAGTCCAGGTTTGGTCGGATGCTTGAAGTGATGATGGCTGCCCCTGATGCGCACCAGAAACCAACCGTCTGCGACGAGTTGTCCGATTAAAAAACGGCTATTCACAACACCTCCTTGTGGTGTGCTTGGTGGTTACTATACCTACTGATCTGTGCAGATCAATAGACTTGCTACCGTGCGGCCATGGGTGCCGTCCGGCAAGGTGGCCAAGTCAGTCTAGGCCGCGCATATTTCGAGGAGAGGTGGGTGTGTTGCAGTGTTTTGCCATGAAAATTAACGCGGCAAAACGGAGGCGCATCAATCAGCCTGTAGCGACTGGTTGAGCGAACGTAGCTGTCGGTTCAACGAAGGAGGGCGGCGTTGATATCGATCCTGTTTTGAATGACTTGCAAAGTCTCTGGGGTTATCTCGTTCGGAAGCAGCTCGGCAGCAATTGTCGAAAACCGGCTGGCAACAGCGCAAATTCGATCAATCACGTCCTGCGCTTTGTGGCTGGAGACTTCCGCTTCCTGTGCAAGCCGCAGCACCTCTTTACGGCCAATTTGCAAAGCTTCACCCATGACATCCATTTGGTGATAACCGCCGGGCCCTTCGCAAAAGGTTACGTCGAAGGCAGGCGACAACTTCCACTCACCGGCAGACGACATGAGATAGGCAAAATTCTTCGGATGATCGTCCCGGTTGTTGAATGCGACGTTGAAAACCGCACGTTCGAAGGCCAGCGCTTTTTCGCGCACGTCATTCGTGCAGTGATGGGTAGCGCGGAGAAAGTTCACGTAATCCAATGCGCCGGGGGATCGAAAGTCGGCTCCAGTCAGGGCTGCGAGACTCTGCATGGGGATGCGCAGGCCGTTCTGTCGATCAAAGCGTTTGCTGGCGAAAGCGGACATCCCGTCAGGCAGGCGGAAGTGTTGGCTATCAGGCGTCTCAATGCCGCACAAACGCAGGCATTGTGAATAGGCCATTTCGACTGCGCAGACTTCGGGATGCTCGCCCTGACCGGGGAATTTCACTAGCCAGGCTTCGAATCCAGAAGCAGCCGCTGTGGTAAACGTTCCGTTTTCGGGATCGCGATATACCAAACCCTTGGGTCTGGCACCTTGCGGCGAGCCACCCACCAACAATAATTTCTGCAACAACTCTGTACCTTCACCGTTGAGCACTTCGCGTACTTCAGCCGCCAGCACTTCAATCGGGCCATGGGTAGCCGCTACCAGTAGCTCGGGAGCGACAGGCTCGAACGACATGGCGCCCATCGCGTTTCCGCCGACGTAGGCCAAACGCTCCAGAGGACCAATGCGCGCAGCGTTGAGGCCGCGACGTTTGAACAAGCGATCCATCAGAAGCATGCCCCAACCATCCGGCAACGCATCATATACAGGGCCGGGAAGACCCATTTGATGCGATGGAAAATCTCGCCGTAGTTTCCCACCCGCTAAAGGGAGGCGAAGGGAGGACAGTTCCAAGCCTTTTTTCTTTGCCTCGTCGCTGTACTCGAACACGATCAACGGACGCCCGGTCAAGGCTGTGGTGGAAACAAGCGATCCCCACAGCCAGCGCTCACCCCAACCGTCGTAATAAACGTCAACTCTTTCAAGCATTATCAGGTTTCCTTTTGATGCGCTGACGCTTGGCGCTGTTTTCGTAACGCAGAATGTCTTCCAGGGTTTCGAGCTTCGGCTGGAACAGGTCTTCGAGTTCTTTTCCTCGCCCGAGCACCATTGCAACGCGCACCAGACTCTCGAAACCGACGTTACGTCCAGACTCCAGATTGGATACGGTGTTTATTCCGATACCGGCGCGTGCAGCCACATCAGCCTGAGTCATTTCCAAAGCGAGCCGTTCCTTACGAAGCCGACCGCAGATGCGTTTGACGATTTCGGCGGGTGTGCTGAGATCAAGGTCCAGCATGACAGAATCTCTTAATGAACAAAGGAAACGTCTGAAGTAAATCCAAAATAACAGATGTTACGTGCCATCGATTCAGATAAAACACGTAAAAATGGATTTAATTTACTCGGAATGTGTTCTTTTGAAACTGAAAGGTTTTCCCTGAAATTGTCTTCTACCAAATTCCAGACACAAAAAAACCGACCATCAAGGCCGGTTTTTCTATTGCTGCATCCCTCGTCAGACAACACAACGCGAGATCAATATTCGGTGGAGCGGGTAGAGGGAATCGAACCCTCATCTAAAGCTTGGGAAGCTTTCGTTCTACCACTAAACTATACCCGCTCAAAGCGGCTGACTTTGTACCAGACTCGGCCACGGATTTGAAGTTTTCTTTTCTATCCGATGGCTTTCGTACGCATAAAGCGGTCAATCGCGAGCAAGGGCTGCGCCGGGCAAACAAACACCTCAAGCGTGCAGCCTTGCCCGCGATGACGCTGTTTCAAATGGCCAATGCATGTTGATCCTGCACAAACGAGTAGCGCATTCGGCTGGCCTGCGGCGCAGGTTTCAGAAAGCCGAGCAGGGCGTTCTGGCTGTCGCGGCAGGCGGCTTTGTGCTCCATGTCGAGAAAGTGCCCGGTGGCTTGCAGAGTGGTGAAGGTGCTGTGCGCGACGTGATTGCCGAACAGGCGTGCATCTTCGGCGGCGGTGTATTCGTCCCATTCGCCGTTTAAAAACAACACCGGTACGTTGATTTTTTTGGCCGCATTCAAATAGCACTGCCGATCGCTGTGCAGCACGTCGTTGATGTGGAAGTGCATCTGCCCGTATTCATGCTCGGCCAGGCTGCTGACGTGGCGGTAGTTGAAGCGTTTGAACAACGACGGAAGGTGTTTGCCGATGGTGTTGTTGACCAGATGGCCGACCCGGTCGCCGTCGCGGCTGCCGAGATAGTCGACGCCGCGTTCGAGGTAATCGAGCATGTGCGCGTTGATTACGGGTGAGAACGAGCTGATCACGGCTTTTTCGATGCGCCGGGGCTGCTGGGCGAGGGCGACCAGCGTCGCGGCGCCGCCCCAGGAGAACGACAGCACGTGTTCGGCGGCGAAGTGGTCGATCAGCTCCAGCAGAATCTGCCCTTCGACTTCCTTCGTCAGATGTTTCTCGTGCAGGTTGTGGGCTTTTGACCGTCCCGCGTAGGGCTGGTCGTAGCAGACCACGTTGAATTGCGGGTGCAGGTTTTTCACGGTCTGTGCAAACGACGCAGTCGTGGCCATCGAGCCGTTGACCAGAATGATGGTCTTTTCTGCGGCGTCTGCGCGATAGAACTCCGTGTAAACCCGATACTGACCCTGTATATCCAGCACAGCGATTTCTGGCCTCATGTCATAAGACTCCTGGCAAGCAAGCGGGTATGCGCGCAATCGAGATTGCACGAGCTTTGTGACAGGTAGGCATACGCCTGAAATTTGCTGGCCCATGTCGATCCGGTACGGCAGGTCGACGGGTGTTGTTATTGGCGGGCAGATTGCCGGCTGAGGCGCAGCCCTTGAGGGCAGACGACCGACAAAAAGTTTCTTGGAAGTATGTGGTGACTCATCGGTCACATTTCGGCCGACGTCCTGATTCAAGCAGGGGACTCAGGATCACGCAAGTGCCGTTGGCAAATTGTTCGACAACTTCGGCTGAGCGGTCGCCGGCTTAGAACAAATGAATCTCTTCGGTGCGTAAAGCGCGGTATTCGCCCGGTTTTAGCGCGTTATCCAGGGCCAGCTCGCCCATCGATTCGCGGTGCAGGCGCAAGACTTTGTTGTCGAAGAAACCGAACATGCGCTTGACCTGATGATAACGGCCTTCAACGATGCTCAACCGCGCCGAGCGTGGGCCGAGCAGATCGAGCTGCGCCGGTTGCGTGGTCAGGTCCTCGAAAGCGAAGTAGATGCCCTTGGCAAATTGCAGCGCATAGTCCGCGCCGATGTCCTGCTCGGTCTCAACGTAATAGACCTTCGGCAGTTTCGTTTGCGGCTGGGTCAGGCGGCGCGACCAGGCGCCATCGTTGGTGATCAACATCAGACCGGTGGTATTGAAATCCAGACGCCCGGCGATGTGCAGGTCGTCCTTGGCTGGCTCATCGAACAGGTCGAGCACGGTCATATGCTGCGGATCACGGGTGGCGCTGACGCAGCCTGGCGGTTTGTGCAGCATGAAGTAGCGCGCTGCCTTGCCGCTCTGCAGGACCTCATCGTCGACTTCGACCCGGCTGAACTCCAGCACCTCAGTGTGCGGATCGCTGACGATTTTTCCGTCGACCCGCACGCGCTTTTCCACCAGCAACAGGCGAACCTGCTGGCGGTTGTAGCGGGGCAGATTACTGAGGAAACGGTCGACGCGCATGGTCAGATTTCAACGGATAAAGGGCCGCGCATCTTACGGGATCGCTGGCTTGGCCGCTTGCAGTTGCGCCTCGACCTGGGCGCAACGCGGACACAGGCAGGACTTGTCGCGCAATGCTGGGGGCAGAGCTTCAAGCACGGCCGGGTCGATCGTCACGGAGTAGCACCAGCATTCGCGGTCGGCGGTACGCGGGTCGGCGAGGCTGCAATCGTTGCGTGCGCCGCAGGCCGGGCAGTGGTCGGGTTTGACGTCGGTATCAGGCATAGGTCGAGTGCGGCATTTCCATGCAGGTGCGGTTGCGCCCGGTTTGTTTGGCGCGGTACATCGCATGATCGGCCCGGGACAGCAGACTGTGCAAGGTGTCCTCGCGTTGCAGGGTGGTGGCACCGATGCTGACGGTCAGATGAAGGCTGTGGCCGTTGTAGGCATATTCGTGTTGTTCGACGTGTTGACGGATCTTCTCGGCAATTTTCTGACCGGTGTCACCGTCGGTGTCCTTCAACAAAACGATAAATTCCTCACCGCCCCAGCGGCAGACGATATCGGCATGGCGCAGACAGCTTTGCAGATCCCGGGCGAAACCGATCAGTATTTGATCGCCGGCCATGTGCCCATAGGTGTCGTTCAACGCCTTGAAGTGATCGAGGTCGAGCAGCAACGCGGTCAGCGGTCGGGTCTCGCGTTGGGCTTCGTGCAGGGCTTGCACAGCGAGAATGTCGAAGCCGCGGCGGTTCGGCAGTTCCGTGAGGCTGTCGAGGGTGGCCTGGGCGTGGATTTTGCTCTGGAAGCGCTTGATCACGCGGTTGAGCAAGGCCAGCACGCTCAACGTCACCAGCAGGCAGATCAGCAGATTGAGATACAGCGACTGGCGGATTTCACTCAGCGCGCCGTCTTCGCGTTTGTCGACAAACAGGTACCAGTTCAACTCGGGGATAAACCGCACGTTGAGAAAATGCCCCTGGCCGTGGGTGGAATATTCGTAGCTGCCGCTGTGCGGTTTGGGCAATTGGCTGACCAGACTTTTCATGCTCTCCAGCTCGCCGAGGCCCTGGCCAATGCGCGCGCCTTCCGGGCCACCCTCGGCGCCGGTCAAGACGAGGCGGCCAAAGGTATCAACGAAGTAGACGCTGCGTTGATAACGCTGTTGATACTTGTCGATCAGTTTGATCACCGCATCGACGGTCAGGCCAACGCCTGCCGCGCCGATGAAACGGTTGTGATAGTCGTAGACCTTGTAGTTGATAAAAAACGTCAGGTTGTCCTTGTTGGCCAAGTCCGGGTCGACGTTGATCTCATACGGATCTTTCATGTCGCGCACGCGGAAGTACCAGGCATCGCGCGGCTCATCGATCTTGACCTGTTTGAGCACGCCTTTGGCGTGGTAATAGGTCAGGCTGGTGTTGGAAACGAAAAACGCGGTGTAGGCGCCGTAATGGGTCATCACCTCGTCGAGGTAGCGGGTCATCTGCTCGGGGTTCTGCTCACCGTTGACCACCCAGTCGCGCATGAAGGTGTCGCGCGACATCATCGAAGAAATGAGGATCGGCCGGACCAGGTCTTTCTGGATTTCCGAATAGACCGTATCGGACGTCAGCGGCAGTTCGGTGTTGACGATGTTGTCGCGGATCGACGCGCGCGAGGCGTAATAGCTCAGCAGCGACGTGGCGAGAAACCCGGCGCCGAGCAGGGCGACCAGGGTGAGCACCAGTGAGCGTTGCGAGTACAGCGAAGAACGAAGCGGCATGGCAGTTCCGTTGGCAGTGGCCCGATGGGAAGCATTCTAGTGGCACTGCGCGCAAATAACTGCTCCCTGTGCGGCGCGAATGGTCGTTCCTGCGTTCGCTGGCCAAACGCAACCCTGTGGGAGCGGGCTTGCTCGCGAAGGCGTCAGGTCAGCCACCTCACGGCTGAATGACCCACCGCCTTCGCGAGCAAGCCCGCTCCCACAGGAGTTTTGCAGTGTTATTGAATTATGTGTTCAGGGTTTTCAGATACGCCCGCCATCCCCCCAAATGGCTGATATCCACCGCACCCTCCAGTCCATACGGCTCACAGATAAACCCGCTCTCCCAGCGCCCGTCCGCCAGTTGCACCTTGCCCAACCCCAGCGGCGCTGGAATGCCGGTGAGGAACGAACCCAGTTCGCTGCTCGGCAATTCCCAGACCTCCACGGCAATCGCCACGCCGCTGTCCTTCACCCGCACCATGCCCGGCCGCAGCGGAGGGCCGCCAGCCAAGGCGTGCAGTCGATAGTCCGGCGAACTGAACGTGGTTTCCAGTAGTTTCCCGCCACGCTGGGTCAACTGCCAGTTCAAGGCCAGACCTTGCAAATGCGCGCCGCAGACCACGAGCCGCGCGCGGTCATTGCGCGCAGTATTCGCTGGAGTTGGCAGTGCGGTTTGCTGCTGGCGCTGCAACGCATCCGCCACGCTCAGCAAGTATTGATCGGTAAACACCCGACCAAACAACGTCACGCCCCACGGCAAACCGTTGCTCATGAATGCGGTCGGCACGGCAACGGCAGCGTAATCGAGCAGGTTCATGAAGTTGGTGTAGTAACCCATTTCGGAGTTGCGCAGCACCGGTTCGGCGACAAGCTCCGCCAGCGTCACCGGACGGCCGATGGTCGGCGTCAGCACACAGTCGAGATTTTCCAACGCCTCATCGCAAACAGCCTTCAAGGCCTGCAATCGATACTGCGCGCGGAAAGTCTGCACGCCGGTCACGGCCGGCGCCTTCGCCAGCACCGCCCGGATCACCGGCAGCACCGCTTCGGGATTTTGTTCCATCAGTTCACCGGCAACGCTGTAGCGCTCGGCAACCCACGGCCCGTCATAGAGCAAACGCGCCGCTTCGAGGAACGGCGACAGATCCAGCTCGACCGCTTCGCCACCGAGGGCCTTGAGCCGTTCGACTGCGGCTGCGAACAATTGCGGGCCTTCGCTGCAACCGAAAAACTGCAGATCCTGCGCCCGTGGCACGCCGAAGCGAAACGGCCGTGGCGCGCCGAACGCCGAGCCGTCATTCCATGCAGGATTGGGGCGACTGTATTCATCCCTCGGATCGGGTTTTGCCGCCAGCGCCAGCAACTGACTGGCCTCGCGGGCGGTGGCGGTGAACGTGGTCACGCAATCGAGCGTGCGACACGCGGGCAGCACACCAGCGGTGGAAATCAGCCCTTTGCTTGCCTTCAAACCGACCAGATTGTTCAGCGCCGCCGGCACCCGGCCCGAGCCGGCAGTGTCGGTGCCCAAGGCAAAACTTGCCACGCCCAGCGCCACCGCCAGGGACGACCCGGCGCTGGAACCGCCGGATGGATATTCCTTCAATGCGCTGTTGGGGCACGCACCATAAGGTGAGCGACTGCCATTGAGGCCCGTGGCGAATTGATCAAGATTGGTCTTGCCCAGCGGAATCGCGCCCAGCGCCAGCAGTTGCTCGACGATGGTCGCCGAACGCTGCGGCACATAAGCAAACGCCGGGCACGCGGCGGTGGTGGCAATGCCGGCCAGGTCAATATTGTCCTTGATCGCGAACGGCACGCCGTACAGCGGCAGGCTGTCGAGGTCGCGACCGTCGAGGGCGGCGAGGTAAGGCTCCAGTTCTTCAATGCTGAGCAGGTGAATGAACAGGTGGTAATCCGGGTTCAGCGCAGCGGCTTTCTCCCGCAGGGCCAACAGCAATTGGCGCGGTGTGGTCTGGCCATTGCGATAGGCCTGGCGCAGTGCATCGAGTTGCAGATTCATCAGTTGATCCTTATCCAAATGGCTTCAGTCGAGTTCCAGCACCACGACCCGTTGCCCGGCGCGCACTGCTGAACCGGGTTGCACGCGAATCTCGCGCACCACGCCGGCCAGCGGTGCGAGCAGGGGGATTTCCATCTTCATCGACTCGAGAATCACCAGCACATCGCCCGCCGCGACACGCTGACCGGCCTCGACCTGGACCTGCCAGAGATTGCCGGCGATGTGGCTGTCGACGCTGTGCTGATCGCTGGCCAGTGGCGCGTCTTCGTTTGCTTCCGGCACCGCTTCTTCGCTGTCGAAGTGCGCCTGGCCGCTGGCGATCCAGCGTTCGCGTTCGGCGTTGAAGGCACCCTGTTGCTGCGCGCGAAAGGCGCTGATGCCCTCGGCTTGCTGGCTTAGAAACGCCTGATAGTCGGCGAGGTTGAGCTGGCTGTGCTCGATGTTCAGGTCGAAGCGACCGAGCGGGAAGTCGCGGCGAATACGCAGCAGTTCTTCGGCGCTGACCGGGTAGAACCGAATCTGATCGAAGAAGCGCAGCAGCCATGGTTTGCCATCGAACGCGGCCACCTCGCGGTAGCGATTCCACATCTGCAATGTGCGCCCGACGAACTGATAACCGCCCGGACCTTCCATGCCGTACACGCACATATACGCACCGCCGATGCCCACCGAATTCTCGGCGGTCCAGGTCCGCGCCGGGTTGTATTTGGTGGTCACCAGACGATGGCGCGGATCCAGCGGTGTGGCCACCGGCGCGCCAAGGTAAACGTCGCCAAGGCCCATCACCAGATAGCTCGCATCGAACACCGTGCGCTGCACTTCGTCGAGATTCGGCAGGTCGTTGATGCGCCGGATGAACTCCAGATTGCTCGGGCACCATGGCGCGTCCTTGCGCACGGTGGTCATGTATTTTTCGATGGCCAATTGGCAGGCCGGGTCATCCCAGGACAGCGGCAAATGCACGATACGCGACGGCACTTGCAGGTCCTTGGCGGCGCACACCGCGTCCCATTCGCCGGCGATGATGCCAAGCAGATCGGTCAGCGGCAGTTGCTCGGGTTGGTAGTGCACTTGCAGCGAACGAATGCCCGGGGTGAGGTCGATCACACCGTGCAGGGTTTTGCTTTCCAGCGCTTGCATCAGCGCGTGGGCGCGGAAGCGCAGGACCAGATCGAGTTCGGGCGCGCCGATTTCCAGCAGCAGATGCGTGTCGCCAGAAACCCGCCCGACAAGCCGCCGATCCCCATGACCCAACTCAAGAACCACAGGCGACACGATCCCCTGTAGGAGTGAGCCTGCTCGCGATGAGGCCAGATCAGACACCGCGTGAACTTCATCGCGAGCAGGCTCACTCCTACATTGATCCCATTTCAGGGCGAGGTTGCGCGCGGTTTCGAGGTCGACGGGAAGGAACTGAATTTTATCGCCGGCCTTGAGCTGTCCCAACTGCCACAGATCGGCCTCAATCACCGTCACCGGGCAGACAAACCCGCCCAGACTCGGGCCATCCGGGCCAAGAATCACCGGCATGTCCCCGGTGAAATCCACCGCACCCATCGCATACGGATTGTCATGAATGTTCGACGGATGCAGCCCCGCTTCGCCACCGTCGGCTCGCACCCATTCCGGCTTCGGTCCGATCAGGCGCACGCCGGTGCGGCTGGAATTGAAGTGCACCTCCCATTGCGTGGCGAAAAACGTGTCGATGTAGTTTTCCGTGAAATATTCCGGCGCGCCGTGCGGACCGTAGATCACGCGGATCTGCCGCACGTCGGGCAACGCGGTGATGTGGTGTTCGGCGAGCGGTTGGCCGGCGCTGCGGTCGGTCAATGCCGGCACATGCAACACGTCGCCGGCGCGTAACGCCCGTCCGCCGTGACCGCCAAACTGGCCGAGGGTGAAGGTGCTTTTGCTGCCCAGATAATCCGGGACCTGCAAGCCGCCGCGCAGGCACAGATAACTGCGCGCCCCGGCACCGTCGAGGTTGCCCAAATGCAACGTCGCGCCTGCCGGGATCAGCAGCGCGGTGTTCATCGGTACGTTTTCACCCTCAAGCGCCAAGGCGATCGGCGCGCCGGTCACGGCGACCACGGCATCGCAATTGAAGCGCAGCAACGGCCCGTTCATGGTGATTTCCAGCGCGGCTGCGCCTTCTTCGTTGCCGAGCAGGCGGTTGCCCAGGCGCAGCGCACGACTGTCCATCGGACCCGAAGGTGGCACGCCAACGGCCCAGTAACCGAGGCGCCCGGGATAATCCTGCACCGTGGTCTGCGTGCCGGCACTGAGCACCTCGAAAGTGTTGGCGCGGTAGACAAGCTTTTCCAGGCAACGGGTCCACGGCTCACCACTGGCGAACGGAGCGTCGAGCAAAATCTGGCGTAGGTAATCGCGGTTGGTTTCCACGCCATACAGCAGAGTGCCGCCCAGCGCTTGATGCAGTTCGGCGCGCGCCTGTTCACGGCTCGGCGCCCAAGTGATGACCTTGGCAATCATCGGATCGAAATACGGCGGGATCTCGACGCCGGCCTCGACCCAGGTGTCGATGCGCAACTCAACACCGTTGGCCGGCGGGAATTGCACAGCGGTCAGCAGGCCCGGACTCGGCTGAAAATCGCGCCCCGGGTCTTCCGCGTACAGACGGGCCTGAATGGCATGACCCAGCGGATCCAGCCCTTGATACAGCTCGTGCAGGGGCGGCAGATCATCGGCGGCCAGTTCGATCATCCAGCGCACCAGATCCACGCCCCACACCTGTTCGGTGACGCCGTGCTCGACCTGCAATCGCGTGTTCACTTCAAGAAAATAGAAACGCTGCGCCTCGCTGTCGAAAACGAATTCGACGGTGCCGGCGCTGCGGTAACTGACGGCTTTGGCCAGTTTGATCGCCGCAGCGCACAGCTCATCGGCCATGCCTTCGGGCAGGTTCGGCGCCGGGGTTTCTTCGAGGACTTTCTGGTTGCGCCGCTGCACCGAGCAGTCGCGCACACCAAGGGCGATGACTTCACCGCGACCGTCGCCGAACACCTGTACTTCCAGATGTCGCGCGCGCTCGATGTATTTCTCGATGAACACACCGGCGTCGCTGAAGTTGTTCTGGCCGAGGCGTTTCACCGCGTCGAACGATTCGCTCAATTCGCTGGCGCTGCGGCACACACGCATGCCAATGCCACCGCCGCCAGCCGTGCTTTTCAGCATCACCGGGTAGCCGACGTGTTCGGCGGCGGTCAGTGCGGCGTCGAGGCTGTCGAGCAGGTCGCTGCCTTCGAGCATCGGTACGCCGTGCTGTTTGGCCAGCGCGCGGGCAGTGTGCTTGAGACCGAACACTCGCAGTTGCGCAGGCGTCGGGCCGATGAAGGCTATGCCCCGGGCTTCGCAGGCTTCGGCGAAGGCTGCGTTTTCCGACAAGAATCCGTAGCCAGGATGAATGGCCGTCGCGCCGCTTTGTTGGGCAATAGCGAGAATTTTGTCGACCGCCAGATAGGTCGTGGACGCCGCGCCTTCGCCGAGACTGTGCGCTTCAGCGGCTTGGGAGATGTGCAGGCTGGCAGCGTCGGCTTCGGCATACACGGCGACGCCTTTGGCTTTCAGCACGTCAATCGTGCGCAGGATGCGACAGGCAATCGCGCCACGGTTGGCGATGAGAATTTTTTCGAACATGGCATAACCCCTGAAGGGCAAGCGGGCCGTCCCGCTGTTTTTCGACAGACATCCGGGCCGTCCCGGATGGAAACACATTCTCCAGCTCACCTCAGGTCCCTTGTGGGAGCGAGCCTGCTCGCGAATGCATTGGGTCAGTCAATATTGATGTGTCTGACACACCGTATTCGCGAGCAGGCTCGCTCCCACAGGGTTTAGTGGTGTTTGTCGGATTTCAGGCACTGGCCGGAACGCGCCTGGCACAGGGCGAATAGCAACTGGCGCAGGCGTTTCAGTTTCAGTTCCATACCAGCAACTCCGCCGGTGTCGGGTTGTAGGCATTGCACGGATTGTTCAACTGCGGGCAGTTGGAAATCAGCACGATCACGTCCATCTCCGCGCGCAAATCGACGTACTTGCCCGGCGCCGAAATCCCGTCCTCGAAGGTCAGCCCGCCATCCGCCGTCACTGGCACGTTCATGAAGAAGTTGATGTTCGGCCCGATGTCGCTTTTGCCCAGGCGCCCGTCGTGGGCGCAGGCGCGCAGGTAGTTGTCGCGGCAGCTGTGCATGTAGCGTTTTTCCAGGGCGTAGCGCACGGTGTTGCTCTCCTGCGCGCAAGCTCCGCCGAGGGTGTCGTGGCGTCCGCAGGTGTCGGCGACGATGGTCAGCATCGGCCGGCCGAGGTTGGAATACAGCACGCTGCCGGTACTCAGGTAGACGCTGTTCTGCCGGCGCAAGGTGCGTTGCACGTCGTAGCGTTCCTTGGGATTGGCGAGGCTGTAGAACAAGGTGTCGACCGCTTGATTGCCCTCAAGGTCGAGGATGCGCAGGGTCTGGCCGGCCTTGACTTCCATCAGCCAGGGTTCGCCGGCAGGAATGGTCGCGCGGTAGATCGCGCTGTCGGCTTGCTTTTGCGAAGTGGCGATTGCGAGTGACATGGCAGCGATCCTCAGGCGAACAAACGGTCGGTGTTGATGAAGCCGCGCTCGTTTTCCGGGCGCGAGGTGCGGCAGTGTTCGGCGACGCTGGCGTCGGCGTTCATCCAGCTCAGCTTCAATGGTTTTGGTGCGTATTCGGGGGACGGATCCATCGGGTGTTGCAGGGCGGTGAGCACCACCAGCGTGTCCATTGGCGCGTACAACTCGATGTAATCGCCGGCCTTCGAATGGCCTTCGACGAAGTGGAAGCGCCCGGCCTCGTCGACGTTGACCCGGCTGAACAGATTGAGGGTCATCAGCAGGTCGGACAGGCCCAGGCCCCACTTGCCGAGTTCCACCAACAGGTTGTCGGTGCCGTTGCGGAAGAAACCGTTGCGCAGTTCCTGGTAACGGCCCTGACCGTACTTTTCGGCGACTTCCTCAGCGCAGAGCACGCCGCCGAGGCTGTCGCTCCAGCCGCAGGTGTCGGCAGTGATTGCGGCCAAGATGCGGCCCATGTCCGAGTACAGGCAATGGCCGGCGGTGAGTTTGGCGGTGTGTTGGCATTTGAGGCTGTCGGGCAGGTTCAGCCGCTCGGTTTTTTCATTGGCGTTGAGCAAAGTCAGGCTGACGTTGGCGCCGCCGCGCAGGTCGGTCAGGCGCAGCAATTGTCCGCGCTTCAAGACGAACGAGCGGTGCCCGCCACCGGGCAGCAGTTCTTCGGCGAAGGGCGGAAACAGTTGGGTTGAATCAGTCATCGGCTGGTTCATCTAAGCAGTCCTCTCAAGCAGTGCGAAGGGTGCCCGCCAGCGGCAGCGGCAGGGCCTCGACGGCGGCGCGCCGGGCGCGGCGGTCGCTGTTCAACGGGATGTCGTAGGTGATGCGTGCGCCATAGGCGCCGGGGGCGTGGGGGTCGAGGCGAACCTTGTCGAACACCAGCAGGCGTGTGCCGAGATTGAATCCCTCGGACAAGTCGTGAGTGACCATGAACACCGTCAGCCGGGTCTCGCGCCACAACTCCAGCAGCAGCGCATGCATGTCTTTGCGGATGCCCGGATCGAGTGCGCCAAACGGCTCGTCAAGCAGCAACACGCGCGGTTTCATGATCAGCGCCTGGGCAATCGCCAAGCGTTGCTGCATACCGCCGGACAGTTGCGCCGGGTATTTGTCCAGGGCGTGGCCGAGGCCGACTTTGTCCAGCAGCGCCGCTGCCTGCTCGCGGGCCTCGCGTTTGGCGCCACCGAACAGCCGACCCAGCAATGGCGCGCGCGGTAATTCGAGGCCAAGGGCAACGTTGTCGAGCACGCTCAAATGCGGGAACACCGAATAGCGCTGGAACACCACGCCGCGACTGGCATCGGGTTCGCTGGCCAAGGGTTGGCCGTCGAGCAGGATCTCGCCGCGACTGGCAGTTTCCTGGCCGAGCAGCAGGCGCAGGAAAGTCGATTTACCGCATCCGGACGCACCGACCAGAGTGCAGAACTCACCCTCGTTGACGCTCAGATTCAAGCCTTCGAGCACCACTTGATCGGCGTATTGCTGCCAAACGTTTTTCACCGTGATGAAGCTCATTTTGCCGCCCCCTCGTACCAAGGGAAGGCCCGGCGGGTCAGCTGTTTCAAGCCCCAGTCCATCAGCCAGGCGAGCAGGGTGATCCACACCACGTACGGCAAAATCACGTCCATCGCCAAGTAGCGGCGCACCAGAAAAATCCGGTAGCCGAGGCCATCGGTGGAGGCAATGGCTTCGGCGGCAATCAGGAACAGCCACGCCGAGCCGAGCATCAAGCGCAGCGAGATCAGCAAGCGCGGCAGCAACTGCGGCAGGACCACGCGCAGCATCAGCGTCCAGGTCGAGGCGCCGAGCGTCTGCGCCTTGATCAGCAGTTCGGCCGGGATGTCGCGGGCACGTTGTTCCAGATCGCGAGCCAGAGCGGGGGTAATGCCGATGACAATCAGCATGACTTTCGACAACTCGCCCAGCCCGAAGACGATGAACAGAATCGGCAGGATCGCCAGCGGCGGCACCATCGACAGCACCGTCAGCAGCGGCGACAACGGCGCGCCGAACAGCGGCAGAGTACCGGCGGCGATGCCCAGGCACAGCCCGGCCAGTGCGGCGATGCCGAGGCCGATGGCCAAGCGCCGCAGACTCGACGCGGTGTCTTGCCACAGCAGGTATTCACCGGTGCGGCTGTCGGCGTTGAAAGCCAGGCGTTTCACCGCGTCGCTCATCTGCACGGCGCTGGGCAGCAGTTTGTCGTTGGGGTTGTCTGCCAGGCGTTCGGCCGAGCCTGTGAAGTAGGCGAACAGCACAAGCGCGAACGGCAGGATCACCAGCAACAGGCGACTCGGGCGATCGGGGTGGCGATTGATCAGGCGCATGGCCAAATCCTCCGTGGCTTACAGCTTGGCGTCGGCGGCCATCTGCACGTAGGTCGGATCGAAACGCAGCTTGATGTTGGCGGTGTCGCCGCTGGTCACGCCGTTGGCGAAGCTCATGCCGACCGCGCTGGAATCTTTCGCGCCTTCGCCAAGCAAGCCGTGTTCGAAGGAGAACTCGGCGACCTTGCGCAGGGTGTCCGGCAGTTGCTTGCTGGTGGCGAAACTCAGCGCTTCGCTCGGTGTAGCGAACAACCTGGTAGTGTCCAGTTGCGCCTGGAATCCGGCCAGATCGGTGCCCGAGGCCTTGGCCATGTGTTCCAGCGCGGCTTTGCTCGCGGCGTTCTTCGCGTTCATCAGAGCGATCACTTCGAACCACGCACCGGTCAGGGCTTTGCCCAGTGCCGGGTTGTCTTTGAGGGTGGCGCTGTTGACCACCATCATGTCCATGATCTCGCCGGGGATCTGGCTGGAATTGAACACTTCGGTGACGCCGGGTTTGGCCTTGATATCCGAGAGCATCGGGTTCCAGGTGGTCACGGCGTTGACTTCGTCGGTGTTGAAAGCGGCGGCAATGTCGGCGTCGGAGGTGTTGACCACTTTCAGGTCTTTCTCGGTCAGGTCTACCGAATCCAGCGCACGGGCCAACAGATAATGCGAGACGGACAGCTCGACCAGATTGACGTCCATGCCCTTGAGATCGGCGACTTTCTTGCCTTCGCCCTTGATCACGATACCGTCGTTGCCGTTGGAGAAGTCGCTGACGATCAGCGCAGTGCTGTCGACGCCACCGGCCGCAGGAATGGTCAGCGCGTCCATGTTGGTCATGGTGCAGCCGTCGAACTGGCCAGCGGTGTACTGGTTGATCGATTCGACGTAATCGTTGATTTGCACGACGTCGATCTTGATCCCGTACTTCTTCGCCCATTTGTCGACAATGCCTTGGCTGCCGGCGTATTCCCACGGCATCCAACCGGCGTAGATGGTCCAGCAGACGCTGAAGTGGTCTTTCTGTGCGGCAAAAGACGGGGTGCTGATGAGCGCGGCGAAGGCGGCGGCGAGCAGGGCGGGCAAACGTAGTCGGGTCATGGCGGATTCTCCAGTTGATCGAGGGCGGACAGGAAGGCAACGCGGCACCGCGAACGGTGGCTTGTCTCCCGGGCTTTTGTCCCGCCGTGTAACCTCAACTGGAGGTCGCCAACTCTCGGACCAGCCACTCGCGATTGCGAGCCGGAACCCTAGTCAGCCATTGCAAATTGTGGTGCCGCGAACCTGTGATGACTCCTGCACGGGTTTGCTAAAGCGAGAGACGTGCCAAGTCCGGCAGAGGCCTCTGGGGCGGGGATTCGCTGGATTGCCGAGGTGGGCGGGGCGACAATGGCGCATCGTGGTGGTGCGCGATTGCACCGTCATGCAGCGTGTCCGCGGTTCAATTGATCGGCCATTTGGGGATTAACAAGATTTCATAATCACTTGTTTCAACTTGTTGCAGGAACGCACCAGATTCCGAAATCGCTGTCTGATTCTTCGACAGTCACCCAATTGATGATTGTCGCCTGCCAGCGTCGCTGGTGTGGCCAACCCGCGGTCCAGGAGGCCGCCATGTATCGCCGAATCCTACTGCTTGCCGTGATGCTTTTTTCCCTTGGCGGATGCGTCCCTTATTCCTATGGAGACAGCTATTACAGGTCAGAGGTCTACACATCACCCGCACCGGGGTACTACAGCGGTGGCGGCTCTTATTACCGCAGCGGCGGCACCTATTACACCCAGCCGCGCTACTACCAACCGGCGCCGCGGTATTACCAGCAACCGCGTTATTACCAGGCGCCACGTCACTATCAACCGGCCCCGCGTTATTACGAAAGTCGTCGCTGGCACGGCAATGATCGCGGGCGCTGGGAAGGCCACCGTCGCGGTGGCTGGGACAACGACCATCGGGGTCGCGGCAACTACGACCGCCACAGCAATCGTCGTGACCACAACGGCCGTGGCAACCGTTGGTAAACAACCGCAAATAAAAAAGCGGCGCATGAAGCGCCGCTTTTTTTTGCCCGGCGAAAAGTGGTTACGTTTGCCATCTCCTAAGACATTCCCGGAAGCGTCCTACAGTTTCATTTCGTGGCATTTGTTAGCGTTTGTCGATGCCGGACGAGGCGAGAAATCCTCAGCTCGATAGCGGCGATAAATGGACGTTAGCGCTATGAAGCTTCTGGTTATCCATCAAAATTTTCCGGGTCAGTTCCGTCATGTGGTGCTGGCAGCGATGGCCCGACGTGATGAGGTTGTGGCGATAGGCCGGGACACAGCGCCGGGCCTCGTCGGGGTGAAAACCCATCGATATCGAGCGACCAGCCGAGCGCCCGGCAATATTCACCCGTATCTGATCCGCTACGAACAAGCGGTGATTGACGGGCAGAAGGTCCTTGAAATTCTGAGCAGGCTGAAGCAGTCGGGTTATCAGCCCGACGTGATTCTTGCTCATCCCGGATGGGGCGAAACGTTGTTCGCCAAGGACGTCTACCCCGATACGCCGCTTGTTCACTATTGCGAGTATTACTATCGAGCGCAGGGCGCCGATTCCGGCTTTGATCCTGAATTTCCGCGCGCCACAAGAGAGTCGTCAAGGCTGCGAGTGCTCAATTCGCTGCATCTTTTGAATCTTGATCAATGTGATATCGCCATCGCGCCTACGCAATGGCAGCGCAGCCTTTTCCCGGCTGCTTACCGGTCGGCGATTCGGGTCATTCACGAAGGTGTCATTCAAAGTTCTGACCCGGCAGAAGTCGGGGCAGTCAGGTTGCCCAACGGAGTCGAACTGAGAGCCGGACAGCGGATCGTTACCTATGTCGCCAGAAACCTTGAGCCTTATCGCGGCTTTCACAGTTTCATGCGGGCGATCCCGCTTATTCAGGCCGAGTGCCCCGATGCGCAGATCATCGTGGTTGGCGGTGATGGCGTCAGTTATGGGGGGAGGCCTCTTGGATTTGCAAATTGGCGCAGCAGGATGGAGGCGGAGGTAAGTTTTGATCACGCCAGAGTGCATTTCACAGGGAAGCTTCCTTACCAGACTTACCGAGCGGTTCTGCAGTGTTCGAAAGTCCATGTTTATCTGACGTATCCGTTTGTTTTGTCGTGGTCGTTATTGGAGGCGATGGCGTCGGGTTGTGTGGTGGTAGCTTCGGATACGGCACCGGTAAAGGAAGTGATCGTTGATGGGGTTAATGGAGTGTTGGTGGATTTTTTTGAGCATCAAGGAATTGCCAATAATGTATGCAAGATTTTGCAGTCTTCTGGTAAGTACGATTTTCTTGCCCGCGCTGCGAAGTTGACGGCAAGTCGGTTTAGTGTGAAATCTGGCGTGAGCCAATATTTTGAGATTTTTGAAAGCGCGATGTCCAGGCATAGCGATAAACAAACCGTTCCCGAGTTTGCTAGGGAGGTTTGAAATGTCCAGGGCGTCGCGTAAGCAAGCGATCAAGTGGTTTAAAAGGTTGTTGAAGTATGGCCTGTTTGTGTATGCCTGTTATTGCGTTGCGGATTTTTATATTCGCAAAGAACAATCCGCCGAGTCGGCGGCTGTTCACCAGGCAGACGAGAAGGCCTGCCAGAACAAGCTGGCGAGCATGCAGCAGGTGCCGATACTAGGCGGCGCCTATGTGGATAAGATGCTGGTCCCCGAGTTTTACGTTGGCATGCCTGAATTGGTAAATAAAAAAGCATGCCTGGCAATTGCTCTCAAGGGGCTTTTCTGGTGGACCGGAACGGGGCTGCACCGGTACCAGGATCAGCGCCTGGAGTCGATACCCGAAAGTTGGCGGCTTTATAAATTGAATGCCGGGCTTTTCACCAAAAAGGACACCGCTGAACCCCATGAGCGGGGTTATCGACACGTCAACTGGCCGGATGAGTTGATTGTGAAGCTAAAGAATTACCCGGGACTGGAACTTTGGCTTAATGCACCTCCGCCGCATTTCAAGAATCTGTCATCCGTACGAAAGTTTGTCATTACTGGTTGGCCGCGGCGAGACGGAACCCCTCGTTTGATCAAGTGTGATGGCTTGATTCGCCCGGCTTCCGAGGAACAACTGACTGACGAAAAACTGGCAAAGCTCAGCAGGATCGAATTGGAAAATCTGGATTTCGGCAAATTGAATTTTTTTTGCACTGTGAATCTGGATAACTTCGACTTCGCTGGGGGGCACGGTAGCGTAGGTCTCGGTACATCGTCATTACGCGAAGCACCTGAGATGCTCAAGTATCTCAGTAATTATCTTTCACGCTCTGTTATTACAAGGAAGTAACGATGAGTTATGTTTTTAGCGATGTGGAAAAATCGGAAATTTTTAATGCGGCAAATAGTTGCAAAGGCATGACGTTAGATTCTGAGGATGTCGAGTACATTGCACTGAAATCAGCAGGGGCGAGCTGCGCTCCCTTATATCAAAAACTATTCGATATTATTGGCGGAAAAGTTTCTGAGGTTTTCGCTGCCGATAAAGAGGCTGGAAAAGTTCTGAAAAACGCCAGGCTCTGGCTCGCCGTGGCCATCGATGCCAACGGTGGAAGCGGTGCCTACTCCGCCCTGATTCGCGGCTACACCTCGCGCCAAGGCGAACTGAGACTGAATAAAAGTTTCAGTGAAGATCTGATGCAGCTTTCATCCAACCAGGTCGCCGTTAATTTCATCAATACCCTGATCAACGGATCCCTTGCCGGTCAACTGGCACCCTGGACCGTTCCGTCAATCAGCCAGATCGCAGAAATCGACGCCAGCGCGATTGGTGAAGCACTGTTCAGGGAGGCTTGCGGGGTGGACGATACGGCCGTGAAACGAAACGCCGGCTGGTCCGGGACCGTCGGTTTCAGCCTGTTGGGCGGAACGCCACCCTATGAAACCTGGAGACTGGTCTCTGCTGGTGAACCGGAGGTGAACGATGACGGCCCGCCGATTTACGCAAAAGCCAACAGGCTCGACGACTATAAAAACGTTCTCTTCGCGATCGATTCCTATAGCGTCGGCCTGCGAGCGGCGATCAGCAATTTCGGCGTCAATCCATTGCAAAGTCTGCTTTCAGTGGTGCCGGAGCAAATCAATATCGCGCTCGCCAGTGGCAGTGTTAATCCGCTGATTCAGTATGTAGTGAAAGGCACGTCCGTTGCCGCCGTGGTCGAGCTGATCTTGCGTTACGGCCAGAACGCATTTCTCGACATGTTCAAGCGTACCTACGACGGCGATTCTGCTGCCACACCCACCACCGACGAAACCTTCGCCAGCAATGCTCACGCCTTCTTCTCGGCGTTTTCCCCGGAGCAGTCGCAAAGCATCGTCACCCGGACAATAGGCGAATTCGGCAATGCCAATGCATGGGCAAAACTGGCAGGCGAGGCGACGCCGCTCGGTCTGGCGTTGCGCAACTCCCTGCAGCAACTCAGCGAAGTCGTCATAGAGCGAACCGACGGTTATCCCGGCCGCAACCTCGAGCTTTACGATTCGCACACTGGCGAAGGTTTTATCACCGCGCAGTGGCTGGCGGATCGTGCGCAGATGCTGGCCCGTTTGATTGCCCGAACCCGCGGCTCGTTCGCAGAGCACTCGCTGCAGAAGTTTTCCTACTCCGATCTCGCCTCTGGTCAACAGGCGCTGATGACCACCGGTGTGTTGAACCCGCTGGCCATGTTCAGTGACGACGGCGGACGATCTTTCGCCGGTGGCGCAAATGGCGATCATCTGTATGGCGGCGAGGGCAATGACTCGATCAATGGCATGGCCGGTAACGATGTCATTGAAGGCGGCCGCGGCAATGACTCGCTAGCCGGAGGCGACGGCAATGATGCGCTGTACGGAATGGC
This sequence comes from Pseudomonas sp. SWRI111, assembly GCF_014268555.1. Classification (NCBI taxonomy): domain Bacteria; kingdom Pseudomonadati; phylum Pseudomonadota; class Gammaproteobacteria; order Pseudomonadales; family Pseudomonadaceae; genus Pseudomonas; species Pseudomonas sp. SWRI111. Next base: position 43,519 of record NZ_JABWQQ010000013.1, read on the forward strand.
CGGTGATGATGTTCTGCTCGGAGGGAAAGGTAACGATTCTCTGATCGGTGGCGAAGGCAGCGATCGCTACGAGTTCGCCAGTGGCGATGGCATCGACGAGATTTTTGAGGCCAATGCGAATGGGCAGCTGTGGATCAACGGCGCGCCGATTCCTTCACTCAAGCGCCGGGCGCCTTTGAGCAATATCTGGTCTACCGAGGATCAGGCCATCACCCTGACGCTTATTGAAGACACGCTCAACATCAAATACGGCCAGAGCGATCTGGTAGTCATCAAGAACTTCCAGCCCGGGATGCTTGGCATTCACCTGTCTGAGTACCAGGGGCAGCCGGTCACCGTTGCGGATCTGACGCTCCAGGGCGACTGGAAAGCCAAAGATACCGAACTCGATGTCCCCGGCGATCAACTTGCCTTTGATGGGTTGGGCAATGTCGTGCCGCTCGCCGACGTGAAACACAGAAACAAGGCAGACGTACTTTACGGTTCCGCGAAAGACGACGTCATTCTCGGCATGGGCGGTTCTGATCGATTGTTCGGCAGGGCTGGAGACGATCGGTTATTTGGCGACAAGCAGACCACGCTCGAAAAAGCCCTGGCCGCTGGCGATTCAAAAGGCAAGGCGGGCCGAGGTGATTGGCTTGATGGAGGGGCCGGTGATGACCTGTTGATCGGTAGTGCCACCCGGGACGTATTGCTGGGGGGAAGCAATCGAGACACGCTGGTTGGGGGAGCAGGTGACGATGTTTTATCCGGAGACGATACGACTGGATCTGTCAACGAGGGATGGGGTTTCAAGCAAATCAAGAATCTCGTGGGCGATGTTTCCAGACACCGCACGGTGTTTTCCAAGGCCTCATTGGTTAGCCCATCGCAAGGCGACAGTGACGTTCTTTACGGTCAGGGTGGTCGGGACGTCCTCCATGGCGGTTGGGGCGCAGATCTGCTCGATGGCGGAACGGAAGATGATTTGCTTGCCGGGGATGGGGGGGATGACACGCTTGTCGGAGGAAGTGGTGACGACACACTGATGGGCGACAACCTCGCCTTGTTCGACGGACTTCCAAGCGAACACCATGGCCACGATGTGCTGGAAGGGGGCACTGGCGACGATCAACTTGCCGGTAATGGTGGAAGCGATGCGTTGTATGGCGGGCCGGGAAATGACGACCTGAAAGGGGATGACTGGATTCTGTCCGGCAGCGCCGGTGACGCGGCCCATGTCTATGGGCGCGATCTACTGGACGGTGGTGCGGGAAACGACACGCTCTGGGGCGGCGGCGCCGATGACCGGTTATTGGGCGGCCCAGGTGACGACGACCTGACCGCGGATTACCTCACTGACGCAATTGAACATCACGGGGATGATTTCCTTGATGGTGGCGAGGGGGACGACACCCTGCGAGGCATGGGTGGCTCCGATACATTGATCGGTGGCGCAGGGGCCGATGCGTTGGATGGCGATGCCGCGAACTTGCAACCGGGTGGAACCCATAATGACTACCTGCAGGGCGATGAGGGAAACGATACGTTACTCGGTGGTTTCGGTGCCGACACGCTGTATGGCGGCGCGGACGATGACCTTCTAGTCGGCGACTACGGCCAAACAGATGAAACCAGTCACGGCGCCGATTATCTGGACGGCGGTTCAGGCAATGACACTTTGCTGGGTGGCGGTGGCAACGACACGTTATTGGGTGCTGAAGGGACGGATCAGCTTCGCGGCGACTCCGGTGATAACGTTTTTGATGGCGGTGCGGGCGATGACCTGTTGGAAGGGCTGGATGGCGCAGATATCTACTATTTCGGCGCAGGCGATGGCCTGGATGTTGTTACCGATTCCGGTGGCAGCAACGTTGTAAGATTCGGCGCCGGCTTCTACGCGCAAAGCCTGAAAGCCGACATCATTGAAGGCTCCACAGGCAAGATGCTGCGGCTGAGCAACGGCGCGGGCGACGCAATGCTCATCAAGCATCACGAGCAGTGGAAGGATTCCACTTTCAGCTTCCGCGACGGCGTTGTACTTGGCTATGAAGACGTCTTGCGCAAAACACTGCCACCGATAGAGGGGCCCGAGTTACCCGTATCGGAAGTTGTCACCGCGATGGGAACCACCGATTTTATCAATGCCTCTGAAGTTGCGGATCCGATTCAGCCAGACGATATAACCACAGCGGTGCAACGCCCGGTGGCATCTGATCAGCCCACTGACTGGGCAGACAGATTCCTCGCGCAAATCAAGTCAAGACGCTCCGCCAGCAGACATGCAACAGGCTTTACCCTGAACGATCAAGGCGTCTGGGTACGTAGCCATGTCTTCACCAGCGACACCGGTTACACCACTCACACCGACTTGCTAAGTAACAGCGTCGAAACGGCGGCACTGGCTGCAACGCCGCCATGGATGGGCGCTAGTGTCGGGCAAGCCGTGTTCAGTGAAAGACAGGCAAGCTCAACAACTCGGGTCGAACATAAAGATGTAAGAACCGAGGGCGCAACGCCATCTTCAAGCAAAGAGCCTCGCTATTATGAATCCGGTTCTGCCAGTGGTTTTGTGTTCACAACCGGCGAAGTGGTCGTAGAGGACTGGAACGACGCAGGCGGTATCAAAGGTTGGTACATCTATCCGGCCGGAAGCTTCGGTTCGGGCGAAACAGTGCGCAAGGAATTGCGCCTGCATGTCGAAAATACGACGATCAAAAACAAAATCGTCCACGGCGACGATGTCGGTGGACGAGTCAATGTCGAAGTTGAAAATGTTTTCCACGGCGGTGCGGGAGACGACCTGATCGTCGCTTACGCAGGCTCCCCACTTGATTACGGTGCTCCCGGTGACAGAACACCGGGCGCGTTTTTATCCGCTGGGGCAGGTGACGATACGTTGCTGGGTTCCAAGGGCACCGACTATCTGATCAGCGGGGCAGGAGATGATTGGCTTTACGGCGAAGACGGCGCCGACACTTACATAGTGCAAGCGCATGCCGGAGCAACGACCACGATTGCGGATGTGCTGAACCCTGTGTTCCTTCGGCCAGAAGTGGGGGTGGCGGACTGGAGGGACGAATTCGGGTTGGTCGATCAGGATACGGTCGTTCTCCCAGCACAAGCAAAGCGCGATGCGCTGCAGTTTAGCTGGGGTGCTGCGTTAATCGAAACGACCAACATTGAGCTGGCGCCCAGTCCAACGCGCGGTGCTTATCGCCATCCACCTCGGGCGAAAATGCTCTACTCGACGCTCGATATCAAATGGGGCGGGACACAAAAAGTCCGCATTGTCTTGCCCAGCGCCGGCGATCTGGAGGGCGCCGGTATCGAACTCATAAAATTCGCCGATGGGTCGAGCGTCAGTTTGAAGCAGCTCCTGACATCGAGTCAGTTGGGCCCCGCACCTGACACTTCTCATAGTGGCGTAGTCGTTAACAATTCTTCGCGCCACACATCCATACGAGATGGCCGAGCTCTCCCGTTAGTTGGCGGTCGTGGCAATGACACGATAAGCGGGGCAGGAGAAATCCGCGGCATGCAAGGTGATGACTTGCTCACGGGTGGCCCCGGTGATGACCTGCTGTCAGGTGGGGCGGGCAATGACACGCTGTCCGGCGGCGCTGGTAATGATATTTACCAATACGATGGCTTGGGCAGAGACGTGATCATCAACAATGGGGGCGGACGGGATGGAATCGATTTTTCCGAGCGCAGGCTGACTATCGACAACCTGAAGTTTCACCGTGAGCGTGATGATCTAGTGATCGTGGTGGATTACGGTATGGCTCCCAAGATTCGGGTTGCCAGTCATTTTTCCGGAGAAAAAAGTGCCATCGGGTTCATAAGAGTTAGCGACGGAACGACGATTCAAGACTACACCGCAACGCAAATAGCTGAACGTCTGCATCCTCTTCCGCCATTAGGGGATGACGAGGACATTCTGATAAAGGGCGACGATGACGCACAGCGGGCGATGACGCAAATCATCCAGTTTTACCAACTGAATGTCTGAGTCGCAGGGCGCCCGATTGAGCCAGCCCGCGATTGAAAGCCAGTCGCCATCGCGGGCAATGGGTCAATTTCAATACTGGGTCAAATCCGCCAGCGGATGCCGCCCCTCCCAGACCTTGTGAAAATGCGCCTCGACCACCGCCTCCGGCACGTTATTGATATCCGGCCAATGCCAGTGCGGTTTCTGGTCCTTGTCGATCAAGCGGGCGCGCACGCCTTCGCTGAATTCCGGGTGACGGCAGCAATTGAGGCTCAGGGTGTATTCCATCTGAAACACTTCAGCCAGCGACATGTGCCGCGCGCGGCTGATCTGTTCCCAGACCAGATGCGCGGTCAGCGGCGAGCCCTCGGTCATGGTCTTCGCCGCGCGGGCGATCAGCGGATCGTTGCTGTCGCGGTGCAGACTGATGGCTTTCCACGCACAGGCTACATCGCTGACGTCGAGCAGTTCGTCGATCTGCTGACGGCGCGGCAGCCACTGCGCTTCGGGCATTTGCTCAACTGCTTCCTGCTGCAGAGCCTTGAGCAGGCTGTTGAGCTGCATGGCGGTCTGTTCCTGCCAATTGAGTTGCAGCAGGCCTTCGATCAGTTGCGGTTGTTGCTCGTCGAGCAGGAAACGGTCGGCCAGATCCAGGTCCAGCGCGTCTCGGCCATTGATGTGCGCGCCGGTCAGACCGAGAAACAGGCCAAGCTTGCCCGGCAGCCGGGCGAGAAACCAACTGGCGCCGACATCCGGGTACAGGCCAATGCTGATTTCCGGCATCGCCAGACGACTGCTCGGTGTGACGATCCGTGTGCTCGCGCCTTGCAGCAAACCCATGCCGCCGCCCAGTACATAGCCGTGACCCCAGCAGATCAGCGGTTTTGGATAGGTGTGCAGGCTGTAATCCAGGCGATATTCGGCGCTGAAAAACTGCGCAGCCAGCGGCGGCACTTCACCGGGGTGCGCACGGCAGGCTTCAACCAGGCTACGCACTTCGCCACCGGCACAGAATGCCTTGGCGCCGTTGCCGCGCAGTAGTACGCAGACGATTTGCGGGTCGTTGGCCCAGGCGTGCAGCCTGTCGCTCAAGGCGTTGATCATCGGCAATGACAGCGCATTCAGCGACTTTTCAGCATCGAGGGTGGCGATGCCGAGGCGGGCGCCATCGGTGCCGGTGAGTTCTTCGAAGTGCAGATTCATCGTGACCTCGCTCGGAAATTTGAACGATCAGTATGATCGCTGCGTGGGAACGTGCCTGATCTGCGTCAGATCAATTGACAAGCGTGGTCGGCTTTCCTAGGGTTCGCCCCATTGTTTTTGCCGGGTATGACCATGACTGCTGACGACCGTATCAAACTCGAACCAAGCTGGAAGGAGGCACTGCGTGCTGAGTTCGACCAGCCCTATATGGCAGAGTTGCGCAACTTCCTGCAGCAGGAGCGGGCGGCCGGCAAGGAAATCTATCCGCCGGGACCGATGATTTTCAATGCGCTGAATTCGACGCCACTGGATAAAGTGAAAGTGGTGATCCTCGGCCAGGATCCGTATCACGGCCCGGGCCAGGCCCATGGTCTGTGCTTTTCGGTGCAACCGGGCGTGCCGGCGCCGCCGTCGCTGGTCAACATCTATAAAGAGTTGAAGCGCGACCTGAACATCGACATTGCCAATCACGGCTATTTGCAGAGCTGGGCTGATCAGGGCGTGTTGATGCTCAACACCACCATGACCGTCGAGCGCGCCAATGCCAATGCGCACAAGGACAAGGGCTGGCAGCACTTCACCGACCGGATCATCGAAGTGGTCAGCGAAAAGCAGCCGCACCTGGTGTTCATGCTCTGGGGCGCCCATGCACAGAGCAAGCAGAAGCTGATCGACGCGACCAAACACCTGGTGCTGACCTCGGTGCATCCGTCGCCGTTGTCGGCGTATCGCGGATTTTTGGGCTGCGGACATTTCAGCCGCACCAACAAGTTTCTCGAGCAGAATGGCGAAACGCCGATCGAGTGGCGCCTTCCGCCGATTTAAAGGCATCGCGAGCAGGCTCACTCCTACAGGGAAATGCATTCCAATGTAGGAGTGAGCCTGCTCGCGATAGGGGCAACTCGGTCTTCAGACCTACTCTGGATTGCGGTTCCAATACTTGAACAGCGGCTCCGCCAGAAACAGCACAAACAACAGCCGCATCACCTGCATCGCCGTCACCAGTGGCACCGACAATTGCAGCGTTTCCGCTGTCAGGCTCATCTCGGCAATTCCGCCGGGCATCATGCCCAGCGTCAGCGAACGCAAATCCAGATGGGTCAGGGCACTCAAGCCCAATGCCGCCAGTGTGGCGATCAGCATGGTCAGCGCCGTACCGATCAGCGTCCTTCCCATAAAGGACGGCGCGCGCCGGAAGAACTGCCGGTTGAAGTGACAACCCAGGCCGCTGCCGATCAGCCATTGGCCGATCTGGCTACCGCCGTCGGGCAAGCCGATGTGCAGATCCCAGCCGATGCTCACCGCCGCACTTACCAGCAGCGGCCCGAACAGCCACGGGTTGGGTTGGCGCAGACGTTGCCAGAGCCAGGCGAGCAGGGCGCCCGCAGGAAACAGAAGCGCCAGCCAGCGCCAATCCACGCTGCCGGCATGGGACATCGGCGTGCCGTCGCCGAGCAGATACTTGAAGGCCGCCGGCACGCACAAAACCACCACCAGCACGCGCAAACTTTGTCCCGCCGCCACATGGCTAAGCAGAGCGCCATTGCGCGCGCCGAGGTTGACCATCTCCCCGGAACCACCGGGCATGCTCGAAAAAAACGCCGTGGCGCGGTCCTCGCCGGTGCGCCGCATCAGCCACACGCCGACCACTGCCGACAGGCTGGTGACCAACGCACCGAAGAAAATCAAACCGAAATGACTAAGCACCTGCTCCATCACTTGCGGGGTGAAATGCAGGCCAATGCCGATACCGACGATCCACTGGCCGCACTTGCGGCCGCCAGGGATTTCGGCAAGTTGCCAGGGCGTCAGGCAGCGCACGAGGATGATCGCCAGCAACGAGCCGACCATCCACGGTAGCGGCCAGCCGATCTGGCTGGCGATGTAGCCGCCCAGCAGACCGACCAGCGGGGTGCCCCACCAGGCTTTCAGGGAGAGGCGATCAGACATCCGCGATGACGCGACGCGCAGCCGAACGTTTGCGCCAGATACGAATTATCGGCATCAACAGCATGATCGCCGTCAGTATCCAGCAACCGAAGGTGATCGGACTCGACCAGAGAATCTCCAGAGCGCCATTGGAAATCGACAGGGCGCGACGCAGATTCTGTTCCATCAGGCCGCCAAGGATGAAGCCCAGCAGCAGCGGCGACAGCGGGAAGTCCAGCTTGCGCAGGATGTAACCGAAGATGCCGATACCAATCATCAGGAACAGGTCGAAGGTGGTGGCGTGAACCGCATAAACGCCGATCCCGGTGATGATCGCGATGACCGGCACCAGTGCCCAGTTCGGCACGGCGAGGATGCGGGTGAACACGCGGATCATTGGAATGTTGAGGATCACCAGCATGACGTTGGCGATGAACAACGAAGCGATCAGGCCCCAGACAATGTCCGGTTGCTGTTGAAACAGCAGTGGACCCGGGGTGATGTTGTACAGCGACAGCGCGCCAATCATCACCGCGGTGGTGCCCGAACCCGGAACGCCGAGGGTCAGCATCGGCACCAGTGCGCCGCACGCCGCGCCGCCGATAGCGGTTTCCGGCGCGGCGAGCCCGCGGGGGTCGCCTTCACCGAATTTACCGCTGGCGCCGGCGATGCGCTTCTCGGTCATGTAGGCCACGGCACTGGCGAGCGTTGCGCCGGCACCCGGCAGTACGCCCATGATGAAACCGAGCACGCCGCAACGGACGTTGACCACGAAGACCGACGCCGCTTCCTTGAAGTTGAACATCATGCGGCCGGTGGCTTTCACCGCTTCCTGGCCGTGGTGGGTTTTTTCCAGCAGCAGCAGAATTTCGCTGATCGAGAACAGGCCCAGCACCAGCACGACGAACTGGATGCCGTCGGTCAGGTGGATGTTGTCGCCAGTGAAACGGTACACACCGCTGTTGGCGTCGATGCCGACGGTAGAAAGGAACAGACCGATCAGCGCCGCGATAAAGGTTTTCAACGGTCGATCGCCGGCCATGCCGCCGAGACAGACAATCGCAAACACCATCAACACGAAGTATTCCGCAGGTCCGAAGGCGATCGCCCATTTCGCCAGCAGCGGCGCAAACAGCACCATGCCGCAAGTGGCGATAAACGCACCGATGAACGAACTCCACGCCGACAGGGACAGCGCGACACCGGCCAGGCCTTTGCGGGCCATCGGGTAGCCGTCCAGGGTAGTCATTACGGTGGATGCTTCACCCGGAATGTTCAGCAGGATCGAACTGATGCGTCCGCCGTATTCGCAGCCCAGGTATACCGCCGCGAGCAGGATCAGCGCCGACTCGGGTGGCAGACCGAGGGCAAACGCGATGGGAATCAGCAATGCCACGCCGTTGATCGGGCCGAGGCCCGGCAGCAGGCCGACGACGGTGCCGATCAGGGTGCCGCACAGTGCGGTGACCAGGTTGTACGGGCTCAGCGCAACGCCGAAGCCCTGACCCAAATAGCCAAGGGTATCCATATCAGTTCTCCAGGACGCTGAGCAGGCCGAGGGGCAGCGGAACATCCATCAAGCGATCGAACAGCAGATAGAGACCAATCGCCATCAGGCTGATGATCACTACACTCGGTAGCCAGCGGCCGCCGTACAGACGGGCCATCGGCACACCGGTAATGATGCTGGCGACGATGAAGCCAAGGGGTTCGAAGGTGCCGGCAAACACCAGCAACAACGCGACACAGACCGCGATCTTGGTCAGGGTTTCACGATCCAGTGGCGGCTCGTCGTCGCTGTGTTTGATCGATGCCGGGCGGAACACCATGTACAACAGGGCCGCGCCCATCAGGCCGAGCATCAACAGCGGGAAGGCGCGAGGGCCGACCGGTTCGTAGGAAAAAGCCGCCTGGTACGGCCACGCCATCAGAGCCAGGCCGGCACACACCAGCAACAGCACCGAGGCGAAAATACGTTGAATAAGCATGGGAGCTCCTGTGCCGCGTCCCCGGAGCCGGGAACGCAGCCGCTAGACAGAGACGATCACTGGATCAGGCCGAACTCTTTGGCCAGCACTTTGTAGTCCGCAACCTGCTTCTTCACGTAGGTGTCCAGTTCCGGCCCGGTCATGGCGAACGGGAACAGTTCACGCTGATCGCGCAGGGTGGCGAACTCGTCGGAGGCCAACAGTTTGTCGAACGCGTCTTTCCACCAGGCGTAGTCTTCGTCGCTGACTTTTGGCCCGAGGTAGAAGCCGCGCACCACCGGCCAGACGATGTCGTAGCCCTGTTCGCGAGCGGTCGGGATGTCCTTCATTTCCGGCTCGTCGAGACGCTTGTCGGCGAACACCGCCAGCAGACGCATGTCACCGCTCTGGATGTGCGGCATGGAGTCGGAGATGTCGGTACTGCCGACCTGGATATGGCCGCCGAGCAGGGCGGTGGCGATTTCACCGCCGCCTTCGAGCGCCACGTAACGCAGCTCGCGCGGATTGATCCCGGCGGCCTTGGCGATGAGTGCAGTCTGCATCCAGTCCTGGCTGCCGACGGTGCCGCCGGAACCGATGACTACCGAGCCTGGATCTTTCTTCAGGGCCTGAACGAGATCGTCGAGGGTCTTGTAAGGTGAATCGCTTTTAACGGCGATGGCGCCATAGCTGGTGCCGACGGCCGCGAGCCAGCGCACGTTGGTTTCATCGAAACGGCCGAACTTGCCCTGAGCCAGGTTCAACAGCGAACCGCTCGACCAGGCGACCAGCGTGCCGGCATCGGCCGGACGCTGCGCGACCACGGCGTTGTAGGCCACCGCGCCGACGCCGCCGGGCATGTAGGTCACGCGCATCGGTTTGGTCAGCAATTTCTGATTGACCAGTGCGCTCTGCACCAGTTTGCAGGTCAGGTCGAAACCGCCGCCCGGGGAGGCCGGCGCGATACATTCCGGGCGTTTCGGTTCGGCCATGAGTTGGCCGGCGAATAGCATCGCGCCAGCGGCGAGAGCAACTTTACGCAGTGATAAGTTCATCTGAGTCTCCTTGGGAGTTGTTGTTATGGACGTGCAGAATTACCAAAGGGCAACGCTTGGCTCAGCAACAGGCGCAGGTTTTCGCAGCGCGGGCGCATTGACGGGTATATCGGAAGGGAAATCGGCGTGGCCCGGCACGCAAATATCGGCCAGGGCGGAGTTGTAGCGGGGAGGGTGGGCCTGTGTGATAGCCCTGGGTTGCATGGACGGCATGCGGGTGTGCTCCGTTTATTGTTCTTATTGGTCGAAAACGCTTCGTGGCGTTCTTCGTGCGCTGTGTGGCAGCAGCGACGGCAGTCGAAACTGTCCGTAAACCGACTCTAACGGGCTAACCTTTCGCTAACCTTTCAGCCGACTTTCACGGTTTTCGGGCTTCACAGCGGCGGTTGCGGCTGTAAACTCCGCGGCAAAGCGTGGCGTTGGCCATCCCAGAACGAGGTAAAAATCCATGCGTGTCCTGCTCGTCGAAGACCATCTGCAACTGGCCGAAAGTGTCGCGCAGGCGCTCAAGAGCACCGGTCTGACCGTGGATGTGCTGCACGATGGCGTGGCCGCCGACCTGGCGCTCGGCAGTGAGGAATACGCCGTGGCGATCCTCGATGTCGGGCTGCCGCGCATGGACGGTTTCGAAGTGCTGGCGCGCCTGCGTGCGCGCGGCAAGAACCTGCCGGTGCTGATGCTGACCGCGCGCAGCGATGTGAAGGATCGGGTGCACGGCCTTAATCTCGGCGCTGACGATTACCTGGCCAAGCCGTTCGAACTGACGGAGCTGGAAGCGCGGGTCAAAGCCCTGTTGCGCCGCAGTGTCCTGGGCGGTGAGCGTCAGCAGCGCTGTGGCGTGCTGGCCTATGACCTCGACACCCGGCGCTTCACCCTTGGCGAAGAATTGCTGACGCTGACCTCGCGCGAACAGGCCGTGCTCGAAGCGTTGATCGCCCGGCCGGGGCGGGTGATGAGCAAGGAGCAACTGGCCGCCCAGGTCTTCGGTCTTGACGAAGAAGCCAGTCCGGACGCGATCGAAATCTACGTGCACCGGTTGCGCAAGAAGCTCGACGGCCATCCCGTGGCCATCGTGACCTTCCGCGGCCTCGGCTACTTGCTGGAAAGTCGCGATGCATAAGCCCAGCAGTCTGCGCTGGCGGTTGCTGTGGAACCTCGGGTGGTTACTGGTAGTGCTGATGCTCGCCAGTGGCTTGAGTGCGTACTGGAACGGTCGCGAAGCTGCCGATACCGCCTATGACCGCACGCTGCTGGCCTCAGCGCGCACCATTGCTGCCGGGTTGTCGCAACGCGACGGCAGCCTCAGCGCCGACGTGCCTTACGTGGCGCTGGACACCTTCGCCTATGACAGCGCCGGGCGCATTTATTACCAGGTCAACGACATCCATCAAAAGCTGATTTCCGGCTACGAAAACCTCCCCGGCCCGCCACCCGGCACGCCCCGCACCGACAGCTATCCGGCACTGGCACGCTTTTACAACGCCAAGTACAACGGCCAGAACGTGCGCGTGGTCAGCCTGCTCAAAGCCGTGACCGAACCGAACATGAACGGCATGGCGGAGATCCGCGTCGCCGAAACCGACGAGGCGCGGGTAAGCATGGCGCGCAGTCTGGCGGCCGATACTTTGCTGCGTCTGGGCATGCTGGCCGTGGGTGCGTTATTGCTGGTGTGGTTCGCAGTCAGTGCGGCGTTGCGCCCGCTGGAGCGCTTGCGTACTGCGGTGGAAGAGCGCCAGCCCGACGACTTGCGCCCACTGCCGTTGGTGGAAGTGCAGCATGAGTTAGGCCCCTTGGTTCGCGCGCTCAACCATTTCACCGAACGCCTGCGCGGTCAGTTCGAGCGGCAGGCGCAGTTCATTGCTGATGCCGCCCACGAATTACGCACGCCGTTGGCGGCATTGAAAGCGCGGCTGGAGCTGGGCCTGCGCTCCAATGAGCCCGAGATATGGCGCACAACCCTGGAATCTTCGGCGCAAAGCACCGATCGCCTGACGCATCTGGCCAATCAGTTGCTATCGCTGGCCCGTGTCGAAAACGGCGCCCGGGCAATTGCCGAGGGCGGCGCGCAGTTGCTTGATCTGAGTCAGTTGGCCCGGGAACTGGGCATGGCCATGGCACCGCTTGCGCACAAGCGTGGCGTGGCGCTGGCACTGGAGGCCGACGAACCCGTGTGGCTGCGCGGCGAGCCGACCCTGCTCAATGAGCTGCTGAGCAATCTTGTGGATAACGCGCTGGCGCACACGCCATCGGGCGGCAATGTGATATTGCGCGTGACGGCGCCGGCGGTGCTTGAGGTCGAAGATGACGGACCGGGGATCCCGCTGGAAGAGCGCGACCGGGTGTTCGAACGGTTTTACCGGCGTAATCAGCAAGTGGCGGGATCGGGCCTGGGGCTGGCGATTGTCGGCGAGATCTGCCGGGCGCATCTGGCACAAATCACGTTGCATGATGGCGAGCGGGCGGGGTTGAAGGTGCGGGTCAGCTTTATTGCCGGGTGAGCGCCGTGTCCTCTTCGCGAGCAGGCTCGCTCCCACATTTAAAATGCATCGTTCCTGTGGGAGCGAGCCTGCTCGCGAAAGTCGCGCTTGGGTTCCGGATCAGTAGAACATCGTCCGCGATTCTTCCAGGTCCGCGCACAATTGCTTGTTCTCCGGATCGATCCGCAACTTCCTGAATGCCGGGACACTCAACGGGTCAATCCGCGCAAACGGATGGTCGCTGTCCTTGTGGCAATACAGACTCGCGACCTGCACGACATCCACGTAATCAATGCTCGCCGAGTCGCGCTCGAAGTTCTGATAGAGCAACGGCAGTTGCACCAGACGTTCGGGAAACTCCCAGACCCGCAACAGCTTTTCACCCAGCAATGGATGAATCTGCTCGATCACATGGGTGAGGCTGACCGCATCCGAAAGCAGTTCGTTGTGGTCTTCGGCGTACGTCAGAATCGGCAGCACACCAATCTGATGCACCAGCCCGCCGAGCGCCGCTTGATCGGGCTTGAGCTGGGTGTGACGACGACACAGCGCATAGCTGACGCCGGCGATCTCCAGGCTGCTGCGCCAGACGTCGCGCATCTTCTGTTCTACCACTTCGGAGCGAGCGTTGAAAATCTGCTCCATCACGAGGCCGATCGCCAGGTTGCTGCTGTAATTGATGCCCAGTCGAGTGATGGCGGTGTGCAGGTCGGTGACTTCCTGCGCGGCGCGCAGCAACGGACTGTTGACCACTTTGATCAGGCGCGCAGACAGCGCCGTGTCACGACCGATCACTTTGCTCAGGTCGCTGACGCTGATTTCCGGATCCTCGGCCGCCTTGCGAATTTGCAGTGCCACTTCCGGCAGCGTGGGCAGAACCAGGTCATCGTTATCGATGGCCTCAACCAAATCCTGTTGGACCTTTTCCGCCAGTTCGCTCATTTAGACTCTCTAGGGTGTTGCAACAATGCTGCGATCAACGCTGGATTTCGCGGTCGCGATCCAGTTCGTAAGGCAGGTCGAGCACGCGCAACGCGGGGCCTTCGAGGGCGCCCAGATGCAAATCGCCGGCTTCGGCAGCTTCGGCCTGCAACACTGCCAGGAGTTCAATGTTTCCTGCGGCACTGGCCGCAAGGACCACTTCACCGATCGAGCTGTTATGGCTCGGCGCGAACAGAGGCGTGCCCGGCTCGGGCAGCTCGGCGCTGTCCAGGCTCAAGCGATACAGACGGCGCTTGAGTTTGCCCAGGTACTGCATGCGCGCGACGATTTCCTGGCCGGTGTAGCAGCCTTTCTTGAAACTCACACCGCCAACCGCTTGCAGGTTGAGCATTTGCGGAATGAACAGTTCGCGCGTGCTCGGCATGACCTGGCCGATACCGGCGCGGATCTGGCCCAGCAGCCATTGATTCAATTGCGCTTCAGGCAGCTCGGTCGACAGTGTCCCTTTGATCGCGTCAGCTCGATCGGCAGGCACCCAGAGTTCGGCGCGCTGCGGCGAGACGCGAATCGCGATCAGGCCGTCGTTGCGCACGACGCTGTCGGTTTCGGCGGGCAGTTCCAGACCGATACCGGTCAGGACTGCGTCGCCATGCTCCACGCCGAAGCGCACCCAGGCGGCGCTTTCATCGGTCAGTTTCGATTTGGAGAACACCGCGTACTTTTTCAGGTCAGCCAGTTGCGGTTCGAGCAATTCGCTGGCCATCGCCAGAACCAACCCGTCACCCTCGAGCAGAATGCGGAAGCTGGACTGCATCCGGCCTTTCTGCGTGCAGCGGGCGCCGAGGCTGGCGCGGGTGTCACTCAGGTAATTGATATTGCAGGTCAACTGGCCTTGCAGGAATTTTCCGGCGTCCGCACCGCGAACCGCGAGTACGCCTTCATGAGACAGGGTGCAGAAAAAAGCAGAATCGGCCATGGGTCATCGCAGGGTAAATAGACTGGGGCACATCATAAGGGCGCGTTGTTGAAATGGGTAGTTGATAAAGGATCAAGGGTGCCCGACCAAAGCCGACTGTGCGGCCCGCGTCTGGGCTGTATACTGCCCGGCAAATTTGAGGAGGGCTCCATGGTCGAACAAGTTGAACTCAATCGCCTCTTTTGGCACAGCCGTCGCGGGATGCTTGAACTTGACGTGTTGCTGGTGCCTTTCGTGCAGGAGGTCTACGCGACGTTGAACCAGGTGGATCGCGATCTGTATGTGCGTCTGCTGACCTGCGAGGATCAGGACATGTTCGGCTGGTTCATGGAGCGCAGCGAATCGGACGATCCCGAACTGCAACGCATGGTCCGGATGATTCTGGACCGTGTCCAGCCCAAGTAATACGTTCGAATGTCGCTGGCATGCCTCACGGCAGTTGCTGGCGGCGTATCTGCTGGCTCAGGCGTTCGCCGTGGGTTCTGTGTTTCTGCTGTCGATTCCGCTCTGGGCCAGTCTGCTCGCGGCGTTCGGCTGTGTGCTGCATGGCGTTTGGGTGCTGCCCAGGCAGATTCTGCTGAGTCATCCGAACGCTTTTTGCGGGTTGCGTCGTGACGCCGACGGCTGGCAATTGTGGAGCCAGGCCAATGGCTGGCAAGCGGTGCAACTGCGCCCGGACAGTCTGGCGCTGCCGCTGATCGTGGTGTTGCGCTTTCGTTTGCGTGGGGAGTGGCGGGTCAGATCGATCTGCGTGCCGCGGGACTCGCAGGCGGCGGATATTCACCGCCGCCTGCGAGTGCGGCTCAAGTTCAGCCGACGTAGGTGGGCGGCACCAGAATAGTGTCGAGGGCCTCGGGCAGCAGGTTCGGGTAGTCGAGAGTGTAATGCAGGCCGCGGCTTTCCTTGCGCTCCATGGCAGAGCGGATCATCAGTTCGGCGACCTGCGCCAGGTTGCGCAACTCGATCAGGTCACGGCTGACCTTGTAATTGCTGTAGAACTCGTCGATCTCGTCGAGCAGCAGGCGCACACGGTGCTGGGCCCGTTGCAGGCGCTTGTTGGTGCGTACGATACCGACGTAGTCCCACATGAAACGCCGTAATTCATCCCAGTTGTGCGCAATGATCACGTCTTCGTCGGAATCCGTCACTTGGCTGGCGTCCCAGGCAGGCAGGGCGTTAGGCGCCGCGACGTCGTCGAGTTGCGCGAGAATGTCCGCTGCCGCCGAACGGGCGTAGACGAAACATTCCAGCAGCGAATTGCTGGCCATGCGGTTGGCGCCGTGCAGGCCGGTGAAGCTGGTTTCGCCAATCGCATACAGCCCCGGCACGTCGGTGCGGCCGTGTTGATCGACCATCACGCCGCCGCAGGTGTAATGCGCGGCGGGCACCACCGGGATCGGTTGTTGGGTGATATCGATGCCGAAGCCCAGGCAGCGCTCATAAACAGTGGGGAAGTGGCTTTTGACGAACGATTCGGGCTTGTGACTGATGTCGAGGTAGACGCAGTCGACCCCCAGACGCTTCATTTCATGGTCAATGGCGCGGGCGACGATGTCCCGGGGTGCCAGTTCGGCGCGCGGATCAAAGCGCGACATGAAGCGCTCGCCATTGGGCAGCTTCAGATGTGCGCCTTCGCCGCGCAGGGCTTCGGTGATCAGAAAACTCTTGGCCTGTGGGTGATACAGGCAGGTCGGGTGAAACTGGTTGAATTCCAGATTCGCCACCCGGCAGCCCGAGCGCCAGGCCATGGCAATGCCGTCGCCGCAGGCACCGTCGGGGTTGCTGGTATAGAGGTAGACCTTGGCGGCACCGCCCGAGGCGAGAATCACGAAGCGTGCGCCGTAGGTGTCGACTTCGCCGGTGGCGCGGTTCAACACATAAGCGCCGAGGCAGCGATCGCCTTCCAGTCCCAGGCGGCGCGCGGTGATCAGGTCGACGGCGACACGCTGTTCCAGCAGTTCGATGTTCGAACGCTCTTTTGCCTGGGCCAGCAGGGTCTTGAAGATGGCGGCGCCCGTGGCGTCGGCGGCGTGGATGATGCGTCGATGGCTGTGGCCGCCTTCGCGGGTCAGGTGAAACTCGAAACCGCCGTCTTCGGTGCCGGACTGTTCGTCTCGCGTGAACGGTACGCCTTGGTCGATCAGCCACTGAATCGCTTCACGGCTGTGCTCGACAGTGAAGCGCACCGCGTCTTCATGGCACAGCCCACCACCAGCATTCAGGGTGTCATCGACGTGGGATTCGACAGTGTCGGTATCGTCAAGCACGGCGGCGACACCGCCCTGCGCCCAGAACGTCGAACCGTTGGCCAGATCACCTTTACTCAGCACGGCAATGCGCAGGTGACCGGGCAGGGTCAGCGCGAGACTTAAACCGGCAGCACCGCTGCCAATGACCAGAACATCGTGTTGGAACTGTTGGCTCATTTCAGGATTCCGCTCAAAGCGACCCGGGTCGGGGTTGGCGCAAGACAGCTGGATCGGCGAGTCAAGACAGCCACACAGCCCACTAGTATATAGAGGGGTTGGGCGGCACAATAGCCGGGCCTATATGGCATTGTGAAACTACTGTGACGAGAAAAACCGCTTGCTTCGTCGGAAGGATTTTTCCGCAGCTTTGCGCAAAGACCGCTGTATCGGCGCTGAAACACGGTTTTTCGGTTCAAGGTCGTTCATTGTGCGGTGGGACGTCTATAAATAATTGGAACTTTTGCCAAAGGCCCAAGATCAATAGACGGTGCCAGAAACCAGGGACAGTGTCGGCTTCAATGCGGAATCTGCGGTTGGATTCCTGCCGGCGAAACCGATGACAAGATTATTCGCGCAGCCGGTTTATCCCGCGCTGCGTTTTTCGTGCGTGCCAAATCAGAGCCCGCAGGAAACTTGCTTGGAGGGGGAGAACTTTTGCGAAAAGCCCGAGTCTATGTTTGCAAGTCTGGTCGTTTAGTAATGCAAGTCTCCTCCGGGCTTATCGAGGAGTGTTCATGCTAACCCAGGAAGAGGATCAGCAGCTGGTCGAACGCGTTCAGCGTGGCGACAAGCGAGCTTTCGATCTGCTGGTGCTGAAATATCAGCACAAAATTCTCGGGTTGATCGTGCGTTTTGTGCACGACACCCATGAAGCCCAGGACGTTGCTCAGGAAGCCTTTATCAAGGCGTATCGAGCACTTGGAAACTTTCGCGGCGACAGTGCGTTTTATACGTGGCTGTACCGTATTGCCATTAACACGGCGAAGAATTACCTGGTTTCACGCGGCCGCCGGCCGCCGGATAGCGATGTAAGTTCAGAGGATGCTGAGTTCTACGACGGCGATCACGGCCTCAAGGATCTCGAATCACCAGAACGAGCACTGCTGCGGGATGAGATCGAAGGCACCGTCCATCGAACCATCCAGCAACTGCCAGAGGATTTGCGTACGGCTTTAACTTTACGTGAATTCGATGGTCTGAGTTACGAGGACATTGCGAGCGTCATGCAGTGTCCGGTGGGTACCGTGCGCTCCCGGATTTTCCGCGCTCGGGAGGCCATCGATAAAGCCCTGCAACCTTTGTTGCAGGAAAACTGAGACAGCGGCGACAGCCAAGAGAGGAACGCCATGAGTCGTGAAGCCCTGCAGGAATCGCTGTCCGCAGTGATGGATAACGAAGCGGACGAACTGGAATTGCGTCGAGTGCTCAACGCACTGGATGATGTTGAAACCCGTGAGACCTGGGCTCGTTACCAGATTGCTCGGGCAGCCATGCACAAGGATCTGCTGCTTCCGCGTCTGGATATCGCTGCGGCAGTGTCTGCTGCGCTGGAAGACGAAACGGCACCGGCCAAAGTTTCCCGCAGCCCATGGCGCAACCTGGGTCGTCTGGCTGTAGCCGCCTCGGTGACCGTTGCCGTTCTGGCCGGTGTTCGCCTGTACAATCAGGACGAAATCGCCGGCGTCGAACTGGCTCAGCAAAGCAGTCAGACCACCCTGGCTACTCCACAAGTCAAGGGTCCGGCTGTATTGGCAGGCTATAGTGAGAGTTCTGAAGCCACCGGTCCTATGGCCAACGGCGTATTGCAAGGTCAACCAGGCTGGCACGATCAGCGTCTGCCAGGCTATCTGCGCCAGCATGCGCAACAGGCTGCGCTGAAAGGGACTGAAAGCGCGCTGCCTTACGCACGTGCGGCAAGCCTGGAAAACCGTTAAGGAGGATCATGCGCGCCATACCTGTACTTTCGCTTCTGCTGAGTGGCTGGTTCATCGTTCCAGCCCATGCCGATGACGCCCAGGATTGGTTGACCCGTCTGGGCCAGGCCGAGCAGAAGCAAAGCTTCCACGGCACTTTCGTTTACGAGCGCAACGGTAGTTTTTCCACCCATAACATCTGGCATCGTGTCCAGAATGGCCAGGTCCGCGAGCGTTTGCTACAGCTCGACGGTTCGGCTCAGGAAGTTGTGCGCATTGACGGACATACTCAATGCGTCAGCGGCACCCTGATTGCGGGTCTTGGAGATTCACCCAATTCGACCGCTCGTTCCCTCGATCCCCAAAAGCTGAAGAACTGGTATGACCTTGCTGTCATTGGCAAGTCGCGCGTGGCCGGGCGGGATGCGGTAATCGTATCGCTAACGCCTCGCGACCAACACCGTTACGGTTTCGAATTGCATCTGGACAAGCGAACCGGCCTGCCCCTCAAGTCGTTGTTGCTGAACGACAAGGGCCAGTTGCTCGAACGCTTCCAGTTCACCAGCCTGGACACTGATGAAGTTCCGTCGGATAAAGACTTGCTCGCTGACGCCGATTGCAAGCCGATTACCCTCGACAACAACAAGGCGTCTGCGGTGAAAACGGCGCAGGTCTGGCGCTCGGACTGGCTGCCACCGGGTTTCGAACTCAGCAGCAGCACCTCGCACAAGGATCCGCAAACCAAGACTCAGGTCAACAGCCTGATGTATGACGATGGTCTGGCGCGTTTCTCGGTGTTCCTGGAGCCTTTGAACGGCGCGACGGTCACCGATACCCGCACGCAGTTGGGTCCGACCGTTGCCGTCTCCCGTCGCTTGACCACACCGCAAGGCGAAATGATGGTCACGGTGGTGGGGGAAATCCCGATTGGCACCGCTGAGCGAATCGCCTTGTCGATGCGCAACAATGATGGCGCTGCGACCAGCAAGCAGTGAGCTGATTTCAGTCATTCCCACTTCGTCGTCGAGACGTAGAAATGTTTGCTGAGCATTTTCATTTGCAAATCACCTGAAAATTTTTTATAGGTCAGAGCCTCACGGCTCTGGCCTTGTTTGTTGTTCCCGGAACAAAAATGCCGGTCAGTGGTTTCCGGTGTTCCTTTGCTCCATATCGCTTAACCCTGCTCGTCGTAACGGGAGCTGTATGTCGATACCTAGTTTGAAGTCTTACCTTTCCATCTTCGCCACCGTGCTGCTGCTCGGTCAGGCGGTCCCTGCTGCGCAAGCGGCCGATCTGCCTGATTTCACCCAGCTGGTCGAACAAGCCTCGCCAGCGGTGGTAAACATCAGTACCACGCAGAAACTGCCGGACCGCCGAGTGAATCAGCAAATGCCGGACCTGGAAGGTCTGCCACCGATGCTGCGCGAGTTCTTCGAGCGCGGTATGCCGCCTCAGCAACGTTCGCCGCGTGATGGTCGCCAGCGTGAAGCGCAATCGCTGGGCTCGGGCTTCATCATTTCTCCGGATGGCTACATTCTCACCAATAACCATGTGATTGCCGATGCCGACGAAATTCTGGTTCGTCTGGCTGACCGCAGCGAAATGAAAGCCAAGCTGATCGGCACCGATCCACGCTCCGACGTGGCGCTGCTGAAAATCGAAGGCAAGGACTTGCCAGTACTCAAGCTCGGCAAATCCCAGGACCTCAAGGCCGGCCAGTGGGTAGTAGCGATCGGTTCGCCATTCGGTTTCGACCACACCGTGACCCAGGGCATTGTCAGCGCCGTGGGCCGCAGCCTGCCGAACGAAAACTATGTGCCGTTCATCCAGACTGACGTGCCCATCAACCCGGGTAACTCCGGTGGCCCGCTGTTCAACCTCAACGGTGAAGTGGTCGGGATCAACTCGCAGATTTACACCCGCTCCGGCGGTTTCATGGGCGTGTCGTTCGCCATCCCGATCGATGTGGCGATGGACGTTTCCAACCAACTGAAGAGCGGCGGCAAAGTCAGCCGTGGCTGGCTGGGCGTGGTGATTCAGGAAGTGAACAAGGATCTGGCGGAATCGTTTGGCCTGGATAAACCGGCCGGCGCACTGGTTGCGCAGATTCAGGATGACGGCCCGGCAGCCAAGGGTGGCCTGCAAGTGGGCGACGTGATTCTGAGCATGAACGGCCAGCCGATCGTCATGTCCGCTGACTTGCCGCATCTGGTCGGTGCCTTGAAGGCTGGCGCCAAAGCCAGCCTGGAAGTGATTCGTGAGGGCAAGCGCAAAAACGTCGAACTGACGGTGGGCGCTATCCCTGACGAGGACAAGGAGCTGGACGCGTTGGCGAAGTCTGGCGCTGAAAGCAGCAGCAACCGTCTCGGTGTGGCGGTAGGTGAGCTGACCGCCGAGCAGAAGAAAGCCTACGACCTCAAAGGCGGGGTGGTGATCAAGGAGGTGCAGGACGGACCTGCGGCCCTGATCGGTCTGCAGCCGGGTGATGTGATCACTCACCTGAACAATCAGGCGATCGGTTCGGCCAAGGAGTTCACCGACATCGCCAAGGCGTTGCCGAAGAACCGTTCGGTGTCGATGCGCGTTCTGCGTCAGGGTCGCGCCAGCTTCATTACCTTCAAACTGGCTGAATAAGCCGGCGGCAAGGTAAAAAGAAACCGCCTCGAAAGAGGCGGTTTTTTTGTGCTTGCAGCTTTTGTCTGACGCAGAAGATCTTCAGCCCATCATGTCCTTGATCATGCGTTCCTGCTCCATCAACTCCCGCTGGCGCGCGTCGATTCGCGAGGACAGCGGGAAGTTGTTGCCCGCCTTGCGCTTGGCGAAGTCCAGTTGCTGAATGGCCTGACGGTAATCGCCGACCAGCGCGAAGTATTCGGCCCGCGCCTGATGCAGGCCAATGATGTTGCCCGACAAGCCACGGGTTTCGGCCACCTGATACCAGACGTCCGGATCATCCGGGCGTGACTTGAGCAAACTGTCCAGGGCCTTCTCGGCCTCGGCGGCGCGATTTTGTTTCAGCAACAAATCGACGCGCACCTGATTCAGCGGATAGTTGCCCGGGAATTGCGTGAGCATGCGTTCAGCCCGTGATTGGGCGTCGGGCAGGCGATTGTTGGTGATGTCCAGGTCGATCTGCGCGAGGTTGTAGATGATTTCGTTCGGCGATTTGACCAGCAACTGTTTGAGGTTTTCCCGTGCTTCATTCAATTGGCCGCCCTTGATCTGCGCGATCGCCAGGCCGTAGCGAGCGACGTCGTTTTGCGGGTGCTCATCCAGTTGCGCACGGAAGCGCTTGGCGCCCAGGCCCGGGGTTTCTTCGTAGATCAACTGTACGCGTGCGCGGATCAACTGATAGCGCTTGGAGTCCTCGATACCGCCCGGTTTGGCCTGCTCGGCACGGTTGCGGGTGTCGGCAATCCGCGACTCGGTGACCGGGTGAGTCAGCAAGAACTCCGGCGGCTTGGCGTCGAAACGATACTGGCGCATCAGGCGTTCGAACATGGTCGGCATCGAGCGCGGGTCGTAACCGGCCTTTTCCAGGTTAAGAATGCCAATGCGATCGGCTTCCTGTTCATTCTGACGCGAGAAAGTCCGTTGTGACTGGATCGCCGCTGCCTGGGTACCGGCGATGGTGGCAATTCCTGCGTCGCCGCCGCCGGCTGCGGCAATGACGATCCCGGCCAGCAGTGCGGCCATCATCGGCACCTGCATCCGCTGCGAGGCTTCAACGCCACGGGCGAAGTGGCGCTGCGACAAGTGAGCCAGTTCATGGGCCAGTACCGAGGCGTATTCGCCCTCGGTCTGCGCGTTGAGGAACAGACCGCCATTGACCCCGACAACCCCGCCGGGGGCAGCGAAGGCGTTGAGTTGCGGACTGTTGATCAGGATGAATTCAAGGCGTCGGTCAGTGACCTGGCTGGTCTCCACCAGCTTGTAAACGCTGGATTCGACATAGTCCTTGAGCTGTGGATCATTGAGCTGGGAAACCTGGCTGCGCAACATGGCCAGCCAGGCGCGCCCGAGCTGATATTCCTGTTGTGGCGAGACAATGGCAGAACTGGCGTCGCCAAGTGACGGCAGATCGTCGGCAAAGCCCGGTGAGGCGAGCAGGCAAGCGAGCGTCAGCAGGGTAGGGCGCAGAAAAGTCATGCACAAAGCCTTAGAAGACAAAGACCTTACTGTAGCCGGACACCGAAGCTGCGACCAGATATTCTAGGTGGCCCGAATGACCTGAACGGAGTGCCGCAATGACTGACGCTGTAGCCCATGACGTAGAACTGGACGCCAGTGGCCTGAATTGTCCGTTGCCGCTGCTCAAGGCAAAAATGGAACTCAATAAACTGCAGAGCGGCGCTGTGCTCAAGGTGATCGCCACGGATGCTGGCTCGCAGCGTGACTTCCGTACCTTTGCCAAACTGGCCGGTCATGCGCTGCTGCGTGAAGAAGACGACGCTGGCGTCTACCGTTACTGGTTGAAAAAAGCCTGAAGCGACCGCGTTAAAAACCGAAGGGATTATTGATGTTCAAAGTGTTACGCGACTGGATTCAGCGTTATTTCTCCGATGAAGAAGCGGTGGTGCTGGCGGTGCTGCTGGTTCTTGCCTTCACCGCCGTGCTCACCCTTGGCGGCATGCTCGCGCCCGTGCTGGCGGGGATGGTGCTGGCCTATCTGATGCAAGGTCTGGTGGTCACGCTGGAGCGCATGCGTGTGCCCGGCGGCGTGGCGGTGGGGTTGGTGTTTGCGCTGTTCATGGGCGTGCTGATGCTGTTTATCGTCGTGGTGCTGCCGTTGCTGTGGCATCAGTTGATCACGCTGTTCAACGAACTGCCGGGGATGCTCGCCAAGTGGCAGTCGCTGCTGCTCTTGCTGCCAGAGCGCTATCCGCATCTGGTGTCTGACGAGCAGGTGTTGCAAGCCATCGAAGCGGCGCGGGGGGAGATCGGCAAGTTCGGGCAGTGGGCGCTGACGTTCTCGCTGTCGAGCCTGCCGTTGCTGGTGAACATCATGATCTATCTGGTGCTGGTGCCGATTCTGGTGTTCTTCTTCCTCAAGGATCGGGCCATGATCGGTGAGTGGGTGCGCGGTTATCTGCCTCGCGAGCGCGCGCTGATCACTCGGGTCGCCCAGGAAATGAACCGGCAGATCGCCAATTACATTCGGGGCAAAGGCATCGAAATCGTGATCTGCGGCGGCGTGACTTATATCGCCTTCATCGCCTTGGGCCTGAACTATGCGGCGCTGCTGGCGTTGCTGGTCGGATTGTCTGTGGTGGTGCCGTATGTCGGTGCCGTGGTCGTGACCGTGCCGGTCATGCTGATTGCCTTGTTCCAGTGGGGCTGGAGCGATCAGTTCATCTACCTGATGGCGGTCTACGGAATCATTCAGACGCTGGATGGCAACGTGCTGGTGCCATTGCTGTTTTCCGAAGCGGTCAATTTGCACCCGGTGGCGATCATCTGCGCAGTGCTGTTGTTCGGTGGGCTGTGGGGATTCTGGGGAGTGTTCTTTGCGATTCCGTTGGCGACGCTGTTCAAGGCTGTGCTTGATGCGTGGCCGCGCAAGGAGCCGGTGGTGGCGCCGTTGTTGTAGCGGTGATCTGGAATTTGTAGAGAAGCTATTCGCGAGCAGGCTCGCTCCCACCAATTGAAATGCAATCAACTGTGGGAGCGAGCCTGCTCGCGAAGGCGTTCGTGCAAACGACGCAGAAACTCAGGCTCTATTCAGAGCCTGAGCGGCAGCCAGCACGGCATCAACATGCCCCGGCACCTTCACGCCGCGCCATTCCTGACGCAGCACACCATCCTTGTCGATCAGGAAAGTGCTGCGATCAACGCCCAGGTATTCCTTGCCATACAGCTTCTTCAACTTGATCACGTCGAACAGCTGGCATACCGCCTCGTCCTTGTCGCTGATCAGCTCGAACGGGAATTCCTGTTTGCCTTTGAAGTTTTCGTGCGACTTCAAACTATCGCGAGAGATGCCGAAGACTTCAGTATTGGCAGCCTTGAACGCCGCATATTGATCCCGAAAACCCTGGCCTTCGGTGGTGCAGCCCGGCGTGCTGTCCTTGGGGTAGAAATAGATCACCACTTGCTTGCCCTTCAAGGCGGACAGGCTGACGGTTTGCCCGCTGGTGGCAGGCGCTTCGAAATCCGCTACCGGCTGGTCGATGACAACGGCCATGAAAGCTTCCTTACATTGGGTTTTGTGGGCGCCAAGGCTCGATCAGCGCATCCAGATTCATCGCATCGGCGAAATCGAGGAACTGATCGCGCAGCCAGCTGATCTGGGTGCCGGCCGGCAGGGTCACGGTGAATGTGGCGTTGAGCATGGTGCCGCCGGTCTGTGGCGCCTGGTACGTATCGCAGGTCAGGTTTTCCAGTTCGACGTTGTGATCCATGAAGAACTGGCACAGCTCATTGATAATGTCCGGGCGATAGGCCGAGCTGACGTAAGCCACGTAGGGCAGGGCCTGCGGACGATTCTCCAGCGCCGCGCTGCGCACCACGTTGACGGTGAAGGCGTGACGCTTGGCGAGTACCGGCAGGCTGCCTTCCAGGCGAGCCAGGGCGTCCCAGCTACCGGAGACTTCCAGTACCAGAGCGCTGCACTCGCCGTGGCGGGTCAGGCGTGACGTGACTACGGCGCAGCGGTTTTCATGGCTGGCGCGGCACAGGACGTTGGTCAGCTCCATGGGGTTGGCGCCGAGGGCACTGATGACAAGGAATTGTTCGCGAACTGTGGGGGTGGACATGCAGCATTCCTAAAGCGATGAGCGGTCGGTAGGTTTACGCGCGTTGTCCGTCGGGGAAGTGCCTGAGCGTGCCGTTCCGTCAGTCCCGGCAAGCGCTCGCGGTTCGCTCCACGGTGGCGGGAGCGCGTCGAGGCGACGCAGGAACGGGGTCTGGGAGGCCGAAAAGGGAGGCTGGAACCCGGCGTACAAGCTGATCAGTACCGATCAAAGTCTGAAGGGTAGCGAAAAGCGGCGCCAAGGGGAATGGCGGCAGCGCAGTACTTCGCTTGTGCAAGCATCTTGGCGCCAGTACCATTACCGCTCTCTTTTTCCGGCAGGAGCGGTTTCATGATTGCGGGCAGTATGGTGGCACTGGTCACTCCCATGGATGCACAAGGGCGTCTGGACTGGGACAGCCTCAGCAAACTCGTGGACTTCCACCTCAAGAACGGCACCCATGCCATTGTCGCCGTCGGCACCACCGGCGAGTCGGCAACCCTTGATGTAGATGAACACATTGCCGTCATCAAAGCCGTGGTCAAACAGGTCGCCGGGCGTATTCCGGTCATCGCCGGCACGGGCGCCAACTCGACCCGCGAAGCCGTCGAGCTGACCCGCAATGCCAAGGAAGCCGGTGCCGATGCCTGCCTGCTGGTGGTTCCTTATTACAACAAGCCGACTCAGGAAGGTTTGTACCAGCACTTCAAACACATCGCCGAAGCCGTCGACATCCCGCAGATTCTTTACAACGTTCCGGGCCGCACGTCTTGCGACATGCAGGCCGAGACCGTGATTCGCCTGTCCACCGTGCCGAACATCATCGGCATCAAGGAAGCGACCGGCGACCTGAAGCGAGCCAAAGCGATCATCGAGGGTGTGAGCGAGGATTTCATCGTGCTGTCCGGCGATGATCCGACCGCCGTCGAGCTGATCCTGCTGGGCGGCAAAGGCAACATCTCGGTGACCGCCAACGTCGCACCGCGCGAAATGGCCGACCTGTGTGAAGCCGCGCTCAAGGGCGACGCCGACACCGCACGGGCCATCAATGAAAAACTGATGCCGCTGCACAAAGATCTGTTCATCGAAGCCAACCCGATTCCGGTGAAGTGGGCGCTGGTCGAGATGGGCCTGATGCACGAAGGCATCCGCCTGCCACTGACCTGGCTGAGCACACCTTGTCATGAAACGCTTCGCACGGCCCTGCGCCAGTGCAGCGTCCTGGTTTAATTGAGGAAGTACAACGCATGAAGCGAATGGCCGGACTTTCCGCACTTGCCTTGATTATCTCCAGCACCAGCGGCTGCGGATGGATCTGGGGTCCGGAAGGTTATTTCCGCGACCGTGGTAGCGATTACCTGCAAGCGCAACAGACTGCACCGATGCAACTGCCACCGGATGTCAGCACCTCCAAGCGTCTGGATCCGCTGTTGCCGATCCCGCGTAACGTCGCCGACGACACCGCCAAGGGCGAATACATCGTGCCGCGTCCGCAGCCGTTGTCCGCTGTTGCCGATGCCAGCGATTACTCGCTGCAAAAGAGCGGTGACTCGCGTTGGGTCGTCGCCCAGCATCCACCGGCCGAAGTCTGGCCTGTGGCGGTGCAGTTCTTCCAGGACAGCGGTTTCCGCCTGGACGAGCAGCGCCCGCAGACCGGCGAATTCACCACCACCTGGCAGCATTCCGACGAACTGTCGGCGTCCATGGCCAAGCGCTTGAGCGCCGCCGGCATCGCCAGCGACAGCGAAACCCGTGTGCGTGTGCGCATCGAACCGGGCGTGCAGCGCAACACCAGCGAAATCTACGTGGTCAGCGCCGAGCGTCCTGCCGGCAGCACGACCGACGTCGCGTTCACCAACCGTTCGGTCAACACCGGCCTGGACGCTGCGCTGGTCGACGACATGCTCGCGAGCATGAGTCGTACTTCCGAGAAGGGCGGTTCGGTGTCGATGCTGGCATCGCGTGATTTCGACGCGCCGAGCCGTGTCAGCCTCAGCGAAGACGGCAGTGGCAACCCGGTGTTGAACGTCGGCACCGATCTGGATCGTGCCTGGTCGAGCGTCGGCCGTGCGCTGGAACAGGGCGAGTGGCGCGTTGAAGACATCAACCGCAGCCTGGGCCTGTACTACATCAACCTGGCTGAAAAAGCCGAGAAGAAAGACGACAAGCCTGGTTTCTTCAGCAGCCTGTTCGGCAGCGCGCCGAGCAAGGAAGAAGTCGAAGCCCGCGCCGAGCGCTATCAGGTGCGCCTGAGCAAGGTCGGCGAGAACATTCAGGTGACCGTCGAGAAAAACATCAACACCGTGGCGCCGGCTGACGTTGCCCGTAAAGTGTTGAGCGTGATTCAGGACAACCTGGGCTGATCGACCATGCGTTTTGCCGTTCTCGGCAGCGGTAGCCAAGGGAACGGCACGCTGATCGCCAGTGCTGATACGTATGTACTGGTGGATTGTGGTTTTTCCCTGCGGGAAACCGAAAAACGCCTGCTGCGCCTGGGTGTGAACCCGGCGCAACTGAGCGCGATACTCGTAACCCACGAACATGCCGACCACGTGCATGGCGTGGGTTTGCTGTCTCGGCGCTACAATCTACCGGTCTACCTCAGCCGGGGCACACTGCGCGGGATGCGCAAACCGATTGAACCCGCAGGCTTGCTGGCCGGCGGCGAACAACTGCAGATCGGAGCACTGAACATCGGGGTCATTGCCGTGGCCCATGATGCGCAGGAACCGACCCAGTATGTCTTCAGCGATCATGAACAGCGGCGCTTCGGCCTGCTGACCGATCTGGGGTCCTACTGCGAGCGGGTGCTGGACGGTTATCGGGATCTCGATGCGTTGATGATCGAGTCCAACCATTGTCGCGACATGCTGGCGCGCGGGCACTATCCGTACTTTCTCAAGCAGCGGGTGGGCGGCGAGCTGGGACATTTGAACAACCATCAGGCGGCATTCCTGGTGGCCGAGTTGGGCTGGCAGGGGTTGCAACACCTGGTCCTGGCCCATCTGAGCAGCAAGAACAACCTGCCGCAGTTGGCCCGGCAATGTTTTGTCGACACCCTCGGGTGCGACCCGGACTGGCTGCAACTGGCCGATCAAGATTCAGGGCTCGACTGGCGCCACATCGCCTAGCCCACCTACTTAGCAAGCGGAGCCCATCATGGAAAAACGTGAAGAACTCTACCGCGGCAAAGCCAAATCGGTTTACAAGACCGACGACGCTGACCGCTTGATCCTGCTGTTTCGCAACGACACCTCGGCGTTCGACGGCAAGCGTATCGAACAGCTCGATCGCAAAGGTATGGTGAACAACAAGTTCAACGCCTTCATCATGCAGAAACTCGAAGCGGCCGGCATTCCGACCCAATTCGACAAACTGCTGGGCGACAACGAGTGCCTGGTGAAGAAGCTCGACATGATCCCGGTTGAATGCGTCGTGCGTAACTACGCCGCCGGCAGCCTGGTCAAGCGTCTGGGCGTCGAGGAGGGCATGAAGCTCAATCCGTACACCTTCGAACTGTTCCTCAAGGACGACGCCAAGGGCGACCCGTTCATCAACGAATCCCACGTCGTGGCATTCGGCTGGGGCACCGCCGAACAACTGGCACGCATGAAAGAACTGTCGCTCAAGGTCAACGAAGTCCTGAGCAAACTGTTCGACGACGCCGGCCTGCTGCTGGTCGACTTCAAGCTTGAATTCGGCGTATTCAGCGACGGCTCCATCGTCCTGGGTGACGAGTTCAGCCCGGACGGCTGCCGTCTGTGGGACAAGGACACCAAGAAGAAAATGGACAAGGACCGCTTCCGCCAAGGCCTCGGTGACGTCATCGAAGCCTACGAAGAAGTCGCCAATCGTCTGGGTGTACCGCTTTAATCGACGCAAGCATCTGATAGCACGAAGAAATTTTCGAAAGAGGGTTTGCTTTCGGTAGAAGTGTTGTTATGATGCGCGCCGTTGGAGAGATGCCAGAGTGGCCGAATGGGACGGATTCGAAATCCGTTGTACCTTCACCGGTACCTAGGGTTCGAATCCCTATCTCTCCGCCATACATAGAAAAAGCCCCGTAGATGAAAATCTACGGGGCTTTTTCGTATTCGTTGTCTCGTCAGCCAACCGGGCACTGACGTAGCCAGCGCCCACAGCGATCAACGCAGATCGATCTCGCTGAATTTGAGGGTGAGGGTCTCATCATTCAGGTCGTTGAATACAAGCTTGACGGCGGGAGCCTTGGTCAGCTTGCTGTTGCTTTGCTGAAAGATCAGCGTGACCCGCGTCGGAACGTTGCGGATCAGCTGGAACCGCAGCCACGCGCGGTCTTCAACCTGGCCGACGCGAATTGATTCGAACTTTAGCGGGCCACCCGATTCGTCGAAGAGGCGCGTGCTTTCGTCGAAGCGGAAACTGCGATCGACGTTCAGGTTCGTCAGCTCGAATGTACACGTTGGCAACCGGCCGATATTTTCACAGCCATCCAGCTCAATGCGGACGTTGTCCAAGACTTCCATTCGCTTGCCGAGCAGGTTGCTGCCCTCGTTCTCCACGATTTTTGACTGCAGTTTCGCGAATTCGAATGAGGGTTTGGCGTATTCCGTGCCGAGAATAAAAAAACCGAATGAAATACCGGCAATGATCAGAAACTGCAGGCTTCCTCTAATCAGGGGCGTGAAATTGCGAATTTGCCACCCGATCGACACAGCGCCCAGAAACATGAAGGTGCTGACGAGCAAGACGACATTTTTCCAACTGATGAAGCTGAAGCCGAAGACGCTCGGGTCTGGCACGGCGTAGGTGATCAGTGCCCACATGCCACTGAGCAGAACAGCCAGCCCGGCCATGCCTCGCGTTATAAGGGAAGTGAGTTTCTGTGTCCGGGAAACAGGCGCTGAAAGATCTTGGGGGAGGGTCAACGTTACGAGCTCCTTTCGTAGCCTGATCATGTATCCATAGGGTGACTGTCGGGCCGATGAGACGAAATCCCTGGCGTCAGGGATCGGTGATTTGTGGCAGGTAGCCATTATCCATCTGCAACGGTCTGGGTAAAGTCGTATCTTGGTCGATTGGAAACCTGGCGGGGTGCGGAACGCGATATCTGAGTGCTGCCTACATTGATAGGCAGCACGTTTGCGCTTAGATCTCCTTTATCGGCGTCTCCCCCTGCACAGCCTTGATCAACCCGATCACGTGCAAACAGTCAGCCTTGTTCACATAAGATTCGCCGCTGGCGATAGTCTCGTGGTTGCCTGCTCGTAGCCGCCAGCGCCATTGGCCTTTGCCGGTGCTTGGGGTGCCTCTGGATTGTCGGTAAATCTCGAAATACATTCGGTTCGCTCCCTGCGATTTGTCGGTGCAACAGCCTGTGTGGTGCACCGACGCAAGACTAGCCGAGCGAGGTTTTTTGGCTATCGAGGATTTGTTTCCAATCGTTCGCGAATGTTTCTGAAGGGCGCATTCCAGAGCGCGCTGATTGGCCTCTGGATTGGCCAATATGACGCCGTCCGGCGCTTGCAACCGAGAGGACGCTACTGCTTAATACGGGACGGCTCATGGCGTCGGCAAGTGATCGGCGACCGATAAACACTATAAGAAGAGCACTCCTTTGACTGAGCATGGAACGCAGCAGGCCGCTCGGGTGGCGTTGTCACTGGTTGTCCCGGTTTTTAACGAGGAGGACAGCCTCGACCGGTTTCTCGCGCGCATCGATCAGGTCTTTGCGGCGCAAGCGCTGATTGATCTTGAATTGGTGTTTATCAACGACGGCAGCACCGATGCCACCCTTGAGCGTTTGCTTGAGCATCAGCGCCGCGATTCGCGCCTGCGCATCGTCGATTTGAGTCGCAACTTCGGCAAGGAAGCAGCGTTGTCCGCCGGTTTGCAGATGGCGACCGGGCAGGTCGTGGTGCCGATTGACGCCGACCTGCAGGATCCGCCCGAAGTCATCCTGCAGATGATCGAGCGCTGGCGTGAGGGCTATGAAGTCGTACTCGGCCATCGCATCAGCCGCCACAGCGATACCTGGGCCAAGCAAACTTCGGCGCACTGGTTCTATCGCCTGCACAACCGCATTGCCGAACAGCCATTGCCCGAAAACGTCGGCGATTTTCGTCTGATGGACCGCTGCGTGGTCGATGCTCTGCTGACCTTGCCCGAGTCGCGACGCTTCATGAAAGGCCTGTTTGCCTGGGTCGGCTTCCGCACCACTCACGTCGATTACGAGCGCCCCGAGCGCGTGGCGGGGCACAGCAAGTTCAACGGCTGGCGCTTGTGGAACTTCGCGCTGGAAGGCATCACCAGTTTCAGCACCGAACCGCTGCGGATCTGGACCTATGTGGGCGCTGCGGTGTCGCTGGTGTCCTTTGCCTTTGCCATGTTCATTGTGCTGCGCACGCTGATTCATGGGGTCGACATGCCGGGGTACGCCTCGCTGATGGTTGCCGTGACCTTTCTCGGCGGCCTGCAATTGATCGGTATTGGCATCCTCGGTGAATACCTGGGCCGTACGTATATCGAATCCAAACGCCGACCGGTTTTTCTGGTGCGTCGCGTCTATGACCCGAAGGACTGAAACATGGATCTCAAGGAAACCGACATCCTCGGCGACAGCATCGACGAGCATTGGTATTACTGCTCCAAGGCCGCCGCCACCCGACGGTTGCTGGGCGATCAGCCAATCAGGCGCATTCTTGATGTCGGCGCCGGGTCGGGGTTTTTCTCCCACCATCTGCTGACCCATACCGATGCGCAGGAAGCGTGGTGTGTGGACATCAGTTATCCCGCCGACTCCAGCGCTACCACCGCGGGTAAACCCGTGCATTACCGTCGCGGGATCGATGCCATCGACGCCGACCTGGTGCTGCTGATGGACGTGCTGGAGCATGTCGATGATGACCTCGGTCTGCTCAAGGCTTACGTCGACAAAGTGCCGTCGGGCAGTCGTTTTCTCATGACCGTGCCGGCGTTCCAGTTTCTGTGGAGCGGTCACGATGACTTCCTTGAGCACAAGCGTCGCTACACCCTGGCGCAATTCGAAACACTGGCCCGTGACGCCGGCCTGACGGTGCGGCGCGGTGCCTATTATTTCGGTGCGGTGTTTCCTTTGGCGGCGGCGTTGCGCTTATTGCCGCAAGGTCGGCAGGCAGCGGAGCCGCGTTCGCAGCTCAAGCGCCATTACCCGTTGGTGAACGCGGCGCTGAAGATGCTTTGCCGGGTGGAGCTGCCGCTGCTGAGTCTGAATCGTCTGGCCGGCCTGAGCGTTTTTGTGCTGGCGCAGAAACCGTGACATCGAGTGAAAAGTCAGCTCTGATCCAGCGTGGTCTGCGTTTCGCGGTGACCGGCTTGTTCGTCACCGCCCTGCATGCACTGGTGGCCGTGCTGTTCATCAATTTTGTTGTCGCGCTGCCGCCCCTCGCCAACGGCGTGGCCTTTGTTGTGGCAACGGTGGTGTCGTATGTGATCAACACCACCTGGAGCTTTTCCGCCCGATTGCAGGGCCGCACCCTCTGGCGTTTCCTCGCCGTGTCGGCATGTGGTTTCGGGTTGGCGATGTTTGTCGCCTGGGCCGCGCAGATGGCCGGCCTCCACTACGGGTTGGGCATTGGCGCCGTAGCGCTGACCATCCCGGCATTCACGTTTGTCCTGCACAACTTCTGGACGTACCGATGAAGGAATGGAACAAATCTCCAGCCCTGGCGATTTTGCCGTTGTTATTGGGGGCGCTGGCATTTCTCCTGGTGATCGGCCCGCGCGCACTGGATCCGCAAAACATCGCCTGGCTCGCCGAAGGGGATCCGGCGACGCATTATCTCGGGTGGGTATTTTTCCGCCATTCACCGTGGACGTTCCCGCTTGGACTCAATCCTTCCTATGGGATGGAATTGGGCAGCGCAATTATTTTTTCTGACTCCAATCCGTTATTGGCGCTGCTGTTCAAACCGTTCAACCATTGGTTGCCTGAGACGTTCCAGTATTTCGGCATCTGGCTGCTGGCCTGTTTTGTCCTGCAAGCCTGGTTCGCCTGGAAACTGCTCGGTCTGATGACGGCAAACCCGCTGCTTCGCCTATTGGGCGCAGGGCTGTTGGTATTTTCCCCTCCGATGTTTGTCCGTACCGGCGGGCATTTGTCCCTGGCCGGGCATTTTCTGATTCTGGCCGCGCTGTACTTCGCGCTACATCCGTCCCTGCAGCGACGGCGTCTGGCCTGGGGCGTCTTGCTGTCGGCTACAGCACTGGTGCACGCCTACTTGTTGGTGATGGTCGCACTGATCTGGGTTGCCGATGTGTTGGGCAAAGTCACGGCCGCCAAATTGACTCGACGGCAGGGGCTGATCGAGTTCGGCGGTCTGTTCGCGCTGGTCAGCGTGTGTTGTTGGCAGGCGGGTTACTTCAGCATTGTCGATGGCGCCGGTGGTGGTGGTTTCGGCTGGTATCGGATGAACCTGCTGGCATTGTTCGACGCCGATGGGTGGTCGCTCCTTTTACCGGACATCAAGACGGCCGGCGGCGACTACGAGGGCTTCAACTATCTGGGGCTCGGCGCGCTGCTGCTGTTCCCCTTGGCGGTGTTGGCGTTGTTCTCCGCGCGCATCGACGGCAAGGCGCTGCTGCGCAGTTATCCATGGCTGTTGTTGGCGATGCTTGGGCTGAGTCTGTTTGCGTTGTCCAATCAGATCGGCGTAGGCCTGCACACGTTCAGTTATCCGCTGCCCAAAACCATCGAGGGCCTGGCGAGTATTTTTCGTGCCTCGGGGCGCATGTTCTGGCCGGTGTTCTACGGCATTGTCCTGTTGCTGATCTATCTGGTGGTCCGCGGCTACCGGCCGGCCATTGCCATGGCCCTGCTGGCCATGGCGCTGACCGCGCAAGTGCTCGACACCCGCTTGGCCTGGGCCGGTTTGCGTGCGGCAAAAATGCTGCCGCCGAGCGCCGCCTGGGCCAGTCCGATGCGCGATCCGTTTTGGGCCAGCGCTGCCGCTCACTACCGGAATATTCGCGTGCTGGCGCCGCAGAACCAGGCAGAGCGCTGGCAGGTCATCGCTGATTTCGCCGGACGGCATCGATTGAAAACCGATGCGGTGTACATGGGGCGGGTGAGCCCTTCGGCACTCGCCGAAGCCCAGCGCGAGGCTCGGCGTCGTCTCGAGTCCGGGCAGTATGAGGCCGACTCGCTGTACATCCTTGACGATGACTCCCTCGACCTCGCCAGCAAAGTCCTTCGCAGCGATACCGACTTGCTGACTCGGGTCGACGATTTTGTCGTGCTCGCGCCGGGCTGGAAGCGCTGCGAGCGATGTCTGCCGATGGCTGATGAAGGTCGCGCGATTTCCTCACTTGTGCTGAGCCGTCCGGGACTCGTGCACACGTACGATCGCAAGAGTCGGCAATTGGTCAGCGGTTGGGGCGCTCCGGAGACCTGGGGGACCTGGAGCGAGGGGACAGAGGCGCACATTGCGTTACGCGTAGCCCCGCAAACGCAAGCGATCGTCATCGAAGCGCTGGCATTCGCCTTGCCTCCTGGCCTCAGTCAACGGGTCATCGTCAGCATCGATGGCGTTGAGGTGCTGTCGACGCGCCTGACCCAGGCTCAGGGCAATCGACTGCAAATCCCCCTGAGCGCGGCGATCCGCCAAACCCTGGCGCAGGACGCTACGCTGAGGCTCCAGATACAGCTTCCGGACGCCGCCAGCCCGCGCAGTCTGGGGGCCAACGATGATGCTCGCGTCATGGGCATCGGTATCAAGACCCTGACCGTGCAATGAGCGCGAGCGGGGCGCGTAAAGGTTAATGGACGCCAGCCCGGCAGCCTTTCTACACTGCGGCTATTCCGGGGAGCAGGGGGCAATGGATGAACCGCAATGAACTACGCAAGGCCGACATCAACCTGATGGTGGTTTTCGAGACCTTGATGCTGGAGCGCAACGTGACCCGGGCGGCCGAGAAACTGTTTCTCGGTCAGCCGACCATCAGTTCGGCGCTCAACCGCTTGCGCACCATGCTCAATGATCCGCTGTTCATCCGCGTGGGCCATCGCATGGAGCCGACGGCCCGTGCCGAAGATATCTACCGCCACCTCAAGCCCGCGCTGGATTCGCTCTCGGTCGCGCTGAGCCTGACCCGTGATTTCGACCCTGCCGTCAGCACCATGACCTTTCGCATCGGCCTTTCCGACGACGTTGAGTTCGGCCTGCTGCCGCCGCTGTTGCGCGCGTTGCGCCAAGAGGCGCCGAACGTGGTGTTTGTCGTGCAGCACGCCGACTACTGGCGAATTCCCGACCTGCTCGCCGCCGGTGACATCACTGTCGGCATCAGTCAGACCCGCGGCCTGCCGGCCAATGCCAAGCGTAAATTGCTGCGGCACATTCAGCCGAGCATCCTGCGTGCCGACGCCAGCGAGCACCCGCTGACCCTCGATGAATATTGTGCGCGTCCGCATGTGCTGGTTTCCCACACGGCCAACGTCAGCGGTTACGCCGACGAGTGGCTGGCAGAGCTGGGCCGCACCCGTCAGGTGGTGTTGTCGGTGCCGCAATACAGCGCATTGCCAGCGCTGCTGGCCGGCACGGATCTGATCGCCAGCCTGCCGGATTACACCGCCGCGGCGATGGCGGCTTCGGGGCTGCTGTTCAAGGAGTCGTTTCCGTTCAAGACGCCCATGCTGGATCTGTCGATGGTCTGGCTCAGTCACGTCGACAGCGACCCGGCCGAGCGCTGGCTGCGTTCGCGCCTCGAAGCCTTTATGAGCGAACGGCCGCTGATTGCGTCCTGAATTTCAACACGACTACCTGTAGGGCGAGCCCTGTGGCGAGGGGATTTATCCCCGCTGGGCTGCGCAGCAGACCCGATTTTTTTGGGGGCGCTGCGCGACCCAACGGGGATAAATCCCCTCGCCACAGCGCGCACTCCTACAGGAACGGTGCCAGGCTCGCGGCAATAATCCGTCGCAAACAGCAGGACCACGTTGTGCTATATGTACAGCCTTTCTGCCCATTGAATGGAGATCTGCAATGCCACACCTGCACATGGAATACACCGCCAACCTGCCGCAGTTGAACGCCGACGTTGCGTTGATCCGGCTCAATAACACGTTGGTGGGGTCCGGTCAGTTCGGGGCGGAATTCGATATCAAGAGCCGCGCGGTCAAGGTCGAGACCTTCAAGGTGGGCACGGCCATGGGCGAGCGCGCGTTCATTCACGTGAAGCTGGCGCTGCTCAGTGGTCGTTCGCCGCAGATCAAAAAACAGTTGTCGCAAAGCCTGCTCGCCGTGTTGCAAGACCTCTGCGAATGGCCGGCCGGACTTGAAGTGCAACTGTGTGTCGAACTGGTCGACATCGATCGCGAGTCCTACAGCAAAACCGCAATCGGCGTTTGAGGTTCAGGCCGCTTCCAGCTCGCTGCACACCTTGATCACCTGCTCGCGCAGCCAGACGTTGGCGCTGTCCTGATCGGCGTTCTGGCTCCACTGCATGTCTAGGGTAAAGCCCGGCAAGCCGTTCGGCGCTTCGCAGTGATTGAACACCGCCTCGTTGGTCAGCAAGCGCTGGATCCGTCGCGGCAGGGTGAGAATAAAGTCAGTGCCGGTGATCATCTTCAACGCGGCGCTGTAACTGTTGGAGCGGGCAACAATCTGGCGTTTCTGCGCCTGCCGCGCCAGCCAGCCGTCGACCATGTTGGTGGTCGACAGCCACGGCGTCGGGAACACATGGCGACGCTCGGTGAACGCTTGCAGGCTCAGGCGTGGTTCCAGCGGCGTGGCGCGTTTGTCGAAGACACAGACCAGATCATCTTCCAGCAGCCTGCGCGATTTCAGATCGGCGTGGTGACGATGGAAGTTGGGGCCGAAACTGATCACCAGATCGAGGCTGCCATCGCGCAACTCATCCGCCGGCACATCGGTTTCAAACTTGTGCACGTTGACCATCACCGGCAAGTCATCGAAGTCAAAACGCTTCAACAACCGCGGCAGGATCAACTGCTCGAAGTATTCCGGGGCGCAGATATTGAAGGTGACTGACTGTTGCGTCGGGTCAAATGTCGGCGCCCCGGCGTGGCACAGGTTGATGCTCTCGAGGATTTTCTGCACATGGCCGTACATGCTGCTGGCCTTGTAGGTCGGGCGCATGCCGGTGCGGGTGTTGATGAACAGTTCGTCTTCGAAACTGGTCCGCAGTTTCTTCAGGCAATAACTGACGGTGGACTGACTGACAAACAGCGTTTCCGACACATCGGTGACGCTGCTCTGCTCATACACGGCGATAAACACCATGAGGTCCTGCATGTCGAGCTTTCGAAGCAAGTTACTGTTCAGCATCCGTTCCGTCTCGCTGTGCTCCTTGCGCCGATACCGCGCAAACGTGTGCGAACGATCCTAGCGGAACGATGGTGCCAAGAGAAACCCCTGTAGGACATTTCACGGACAGTTGTGAGACAGAAACTTTTAGTAACACGACGTCATCGAACAAAGCGCTAAAACATGGCCAGAGGCCTGCAGCCGGATCAGCGAAAGTGTCGCCGGTAATGCCGTGGATCGAAGCGCAGCGTCATCAGCAGCATCACCACCATCACCAGGGTCAACGACCACCAAGCCCACTCAAAACTGCCCAGTCGGTCGCGGATCAGTCCGGCCAGTAGCGGCGACAGGCCGGCAATCAGGTAACCGATGCCTTGCACAAACGCGGTCAGGCCACCGGCGCGTTGCGGATCGTCGAGGTGGTCGAGCGAGACGATCAGGCTCATCGGAAACAAGCCGCCGATGCCCAGGCCCAGCAGGCACGGCCACAGCAGGCTGAGGGACTGCGGACTGAGGATCAGGCCACAGAAACCGACGATGATCAGGCCGAGCAGCGCTGCCAGCACCCAGCGTCGATCGCGGCTGCGATTGGCGATGACGGGCACTACCAGGCCGGAAATTACCTCCATGGCTGTCAGAAAACCCAACAGCAGGCCGGCGTTTTGTTCGCTCCAGCCGTTCTCCACGTAGTACGGCGCGAGCCAGGCCAGCACACAGGTGTAGGACGCCGTTCCGAGACCGAAAAAGATTGCCAGCAGCCAGGCGCGGGCATTGCTGAACAGGGCATCCTGGCGGGGCGCCTTCGCCGTGGACGACGCCAGGTTGTGGCGTTGCGACCAGACGAACAGCAGCGCGAGCAAGGCCAGCGCCGCCCAGATCGCCAGACCGCTGCGCCATTGCCCGGTGTGCGCCAGCACCAGCGGTGCGAACGAGGCGGCAATCGCCGCGCCGCCCATGATCGAGGTGACATACAACCCCATGCACAGCGCAACGCTGTCGGGGAAGCGCGACTTGATCAAGGCCGGCATCAGCGCCTGAATCAGCGCGATGCCCAGACCCGCCAGCACCGCGCTGGCGATCAACTCGGCGGCCGAGTCGACCAACAGGCGCGACAGGGTTGCCAAGCCGATGATCAGCAATGACAGCAACAGCGTTCGCTGCTCGCCCAATCGCCGAGCGATGCCGAGGCCGACAAACATCGCCAGCCCCATGGCCATCACCGGCAGCATGGTCAGCAGCGACGCGACACCAAAGCTCAACGCAATGTCGCCGCGAATCGCCGAGAGCAAAGGCCCGACCGCTGCCATCGAAGGACGCAGATTGAGCGCGACCAGCATGATCGCGAGCATCAGCCAGACAGCGGGGCGGGCGGTGGTGCGTACGGTTTCCATCTTCGGGCCTTTGAACAGGAGGCCGACGATTAGGCGCGACGAGCGCTGGCGCATGCAAATCAGAAAATCCCGAGCCGTATCTAAGAATCCGATATCACACCGTCTCCTTGTAGGAGCGGGCTTGCTCGCGATAGCAGTCGGTCAGTCACCACTACCTTATCTGAACCACCGCTATCGCGAGCAGGCTCACTCCTACAAGGAACTGTGAACGGTCCTGAACTGAATAAAACCTGAACCATTCTCAAATATTTGCAACGTTCCATTGTTATTACCTCGCTCCAACTAATCATTGGCATCTTTTTCACGAAAAATTGATCCGCGCCTGCCTAAAGTTTGTCGTGCCTCGGTGAATGAAATTTTCACAATTAACGAGACTCTTCTTTCAGGAACTGTCACTCATCATGTTGAAGTTAAAAGCCGTGCGCCCGGAATGGGTGACGTTGATCGCCAGTGCCTTTCTGTTGCTCGGTTTCAATTTCGTGCTCTGGCAGCACCTGACCGACATCACCGGCACCGATGGTAAAGGGATTGCCCTGCGCGTGGCGTTTGCGGTGATGATCTTTGCCGCGTTCAACCTTGTCCTGACGGTGCTGGCTGTTCGACCGCTGCTCAAACCACTGCTGACCGCGATCTTTCTGGTCAGCGCGGGTGTCGCGTATTTCATGAGTCAATATGGCGTCATGATCGATGCCGGCATGTTTCGCAACTTTGCCGAAACCAATGTGACGGAAGTGCGCGATCTGCTCTCGTTAAAGTTGCTTGCTTATATTGTCTTGCTCGGAGTTTTACCGTCCTGGTTATTATGGAAAGTACCGGTCGACTATCGCCGCTGGCACCGTGAGCTATTAAGTAAGGTGATTGTCAGTGTCGCCTCGGCAGCGGTGATTGGGGGTGTCGCGCTCGCCAACTATCAGGGCCTGTCCTCACTGTTTCGCAATCACCACGAAATACGTTTGATGTTGGTGCCGAGCAACTACATTGGCGCGTCCGTTGGCTACCTGCGTGAGCAGGTCGTCTCGGCACAGCAACCCTTCGTCAAAATCGGTGAAGATGCCCAGCGTAATCCCGAGGTGAAGCTGCAACCGCGTCGCTCCCTGACCGTACTGGTGGTGGGTGAAAGTGCCCGCGCGGAAAACTTCGGCATTCTTGGTTATCACCGCGACACCACGCCGCAACTGGAAAAGGAAGCCGGGCTCATTGCTTTTACCGACGTGCATTCGTGTGGCACGGAAACCGCCGTTTCGGTGCCCTGCATGTTTTCCAACATGGGGCGCAAGAACTACGACGCGAGCAAGGCGAAGAACGAAGAAGGCCTGCTTGATGTTCTCCAGCGGGCCGGGATCGACGTGATCTGGCGCGATAACCAGTCCGGCTGCAAAGGCACCTGCGATCGAGTGACGGTCCAGGATGTCAGCAACCTGAAAGATCCGGCGCTGTGCGCCAACAGTGAATGCCGCGATGAAATCCTGCTGCAAGGGCTACAGAGTTTTATCGATCACCTGGACAAGGACACCGTGCTGGTCCTGCATCAGATGGGCAGCCATGGCCCGGAATACTTCAAGCGTTACCCGAAAGAGTACGAACACTTCACGCCGGTGTGTGAAAGCAACGCGCTGAACAATTGCAGCCGTGACAGTATCGTCAACGGTTACGACAACACGCTGGTGTATACCGATCATGTGCTGTCGAGCCTGATCGATGTGTTGCGCAGCAATCAGGACAAGGTCGATACCGCCATGTTGTATCTGTCGGATCACGGCGAATCCCTGGGCGAATACAACCTGTTCCTGCACGGTACGCCTTACATGTTGGCGCCGGAGCAACAAAAGCATGTGGCGATGCTGGCGTGGTTCTCCGACAGCTATCAAAAGGCTTATTCGGTCGACACTCACTGTTTGCAGATGAGCCGCGACAAACCGCTGAGCCAGGACAACCTGTTCCATTCCATGCTTGGCCTGCTGGAGGTGCGCAGTAAGGTGTACGAGCCGGATCTGGACCTGTTCGCCGGTTGCCGCGGCGCGGTGATCGACGGCGTACTGGCCACGGAGTGAGAGGTTTTCGGCCCGTGACGTCGATGCAGCGGGCTTTTCCATTCTTGCTGTCAGACTATTCTTGCTGACAGGCAAGACATTTCCTTACAGCTCTTGCCCTTCACAGGCGCGTAAATCGCCAGTGGCGATATATACTGCGCGCCATTCTTCAAGGGAGAGCCGTGTGGCTATCGATATTCACTGGATTCGCGACAACGAAAGCCTCGCGCAGTTTTGCGCCGAGTGGCAGCAACTGCCGTTCGTTGCCCTCGACACCGAATTCATGCGGGTCGACACCTTCTACCCGATTGCCGGCCTGTTGCAGATCGGCGACGGCAAACGCGCCTACCTGATCGATCCGTTGACCATCAATGCCTGGCAGCCGCTGGCCGCGTTGCTGGAAAACCCGGCAGTGCTCAAAGTGCTGCACGCCTGCAGCGAAGACCTCGAAGTGCTGTTGCGCCTGACCGGCAGCCTGCCGGCGCCGTTGTTCGACACGCAATTGGCCGCGGCTTACCTGAACCTCGGTTTCTCGATGGGCTATTCGCGGCTGGTGCAGGAAGTGCTCGGCATCGACCTGCCCAAGGGCGAGACCCGCTCCGACTGGCTGCAGCGTCCGCTGTCCGACACGCAGATCAGCTACGCCGCCGAAGACGCCGTGCACCTGGCCGAAGTGTTCGTCGAGCTGCGTCCCCGACTGTCCGACGACAAGTTCGCCTGGGTACTGGAAGACGGCGCCGAACTGGTCGCCAACCTGCGTCGCGAAACCGATCCGTACGAGGTCTATCGCGAAGCCAAGCTGGCGTGGAAACTGTCCCGTGCGCAACTGGCCGTGCTGCGTGAGCTGTGCGCCTGGCGTGAACGCGAAGCCCGCGCTCGCGATTTGCCGCGTAACCGTATCGTCCGCGAACACTCGTTGTGGCCCCTGGCCCGCACGCAGCCGGATAATCTCGCGGCGCTGGGCAAGATCGAAGACATGCATCCGCGTACCGTGCGTCAGGACGGTCAGTTTCTGCTTGATCTGATCAAGCGCTCTGGCAGTGTGGGGCCTGATCAATGGCCGCCCGCCGTGCCGGAGCCTCTGCCGATCGAAGCGGCGGCACTGATCAAACAACTGCGCGCATTGGGTCAGGCCGAGGCCGAGCGCCTGGGCATCGCCCCGGAACTGATGCTGCGCAAGAAAACCCTCGAAGCCCTGGTCAAAAGCGGCTATCCCGAGGGCCCTTACCAATTGCCCGATTCGCTGCGTGGCTGGCGCCGCGAATTGCTGGGTCAGAAGCTGCTCGACAGCCTGGCCACCGCCGGAGAACAGCCTTGAAACGTATTTGCTCCATCTACCAAAGCTCCAAGCGCAGCGGCATGTACCTTTATGTGCTTAAAAGCGATGCGCTTGAGCGCGTGCCCGAAGCCCTGATGCTGGCCTTCGGCAAAGCCAGACACGCTTTTGACCTGGTGCTGTCGCCCGAGCGCAAACTCGCCAGCGAGGACATCGTCGTGGTCCTGGAAAACCTCGACAAGCAGGGCTACCACCTGCAAATGCCACCGGCCGAGGACGAGTACATCGAGCACTTGCCCGAAGAGTTGCTGCGACGCAACGACCCGGTCTGATCCGCGAGGCCCTGTTCTGGGCCTCGGTTAACCCTGGAACTGTTTTTACCGCGATGGCCGCCCTGAGTCTGGCGGCCGTCTGCTCGGTTTGCGAAAGGTTTGAAGATGCGCGTTCTGATTGCCGAACACGACCACGCGATATACGCCCGGCTGCTGCGTCAGGCACTGCCTGAAGTTGAAGTCCTGACCAGCGGCGATTCCGCCGAACTGGCCCGTCAGGCCGCCGATTGCCCGGTGTGGCTGGGCCAGCCGGATCTGCTGGCGACCCTGTTGCGTCAGGGCCATCAACCGCAATGGCTGCAATCGACCTGGGCCGGCATCACGCCGCTGCTCGCCGACGGTTTGCGCCGCGATTACCGCTTGACCCGCGCGGTAGGGATTTTCGGCCAGGTCATGGCCGAGTACGTCCTCACTTACATTCTCGGTCACGAGCGCGAAGTACTCGCGCGACTGGTCAGCCAGGTCGAGCGCAAGTGGGACAACCGCAGCGGCCAGAGCCTGGCCGGGCGCAAAGTGCTGATCGTCGGCACGGGCGACATCGGCCAGAGTGTGGCGCAATTTCTGTTGCCGTTCGGCATCGAGTTGTACGGCATCGCCAGCAGTGCCCGGCAACAGGCACCGTTTGTCGAAGTCGGTTCGATGGCTGATCTGCCGCGACTGGTGGGCGAGGTGGATTATGTGGTCAATCTGCTGCCCAACACCGAACACACCCACGATATCTACGACGCGGCGCTGTTCAAACAATTCAAGCCGACCGGGTTGTTCATCAATGCCGGGCGCGGCGTCGCCGTGGTCGATGCCGATCTGGTCGAGGCGTTGAAAGAAGGGCACCTGGCGGGCGCGGTGATCGACGTCTGCCGTCAGGAGCCGTTGCCACAACGCCATCCGTTCTGGACCGCCTGGGGCTTGCTACTGACCGGGCACAGCTCGGCGCCGACGTCACCGGCGTTGATGGTGGATTTGTTTGTGCAGAACCTGAAGGCGTATGAAGCGGGCGAGGCGTTGCGCGGGG
Organism: Pseudomonas sp. SWRI111; assembly: GCF_014268555.1. NCBI lineage: Bacteria > Pseudomonadati > Pseudomonadota > Gammaproteobacteria > Pseudomonadales > Pseudomonadaceae > Pseudomonas > Pseudomonas sp. SWRI111. The sequence goes on from NZ_JABWQQ010000013.1 coordinate 87,256, forward strand.
AAGTGGATTTCACTCGCGGATATTGATTCGCATCCATCCACTGTGGGAGCGGGCTTGCTCGCGAAGGCGCAGGTTCAGTCGACATCAATGTTGCCTGAAGCACCGCTTTCGCGAGCAAGCCCGCTCCCACATTTGCTTTGCATTGTGGCTCAGAGGGTGAAGTCGCCTTCAGCCACCAGTTCGCTCAACGGACGACGCGGACTCGGCGTTTCACGGGCTTGCAGGTACTCCGCCAGCGTTGCCTTGTCACCCAGTTTGCCCACTGCCACCGCGGCGTGCAGGGCGTATTCCTTAGGAATATTGAGTTCCTTGCGGGTCAACTCCTGATCGAAACCGGCCATGCCGTGGGTGTGCCAGCCGCTGAGGCTCGCTTGCAGCGCCAGATGGCCCCACGCCGAACCGGTATCGAACGTGCTCCACAGTGCCGGGGTTTCTTCGGTCGCGCCCGGTGCGGTGAAGGTGGTTTTGGAAATGACGATCACCAGCGCCGACGCGTGCTGCGCCCAGCTGCGGTTGAACTCATTGAGCAGGCCCAGATAGCGTTCCCAGTTCGGCGTATCGCGACGTGCGTAGAGAAAGCGCCACGGCTGCGAGTTGTACGCCGACGGCGCCCAGCGCGCGGCCTCGAAGAAGCTCAGCAGGGTCTCTTGCTCGATCGCTTCGCCGGTGAAGGCACGCGGCGACCAGCGGTCAGTGAACTGCGGGTGAATGGCGTAATCGGCAACGCGAGGGTTGGCACTCATGCACGGATTCCTTGCAACGGTTGGATAAGAAGTTCGTCGAAAAACCCTACTGGGCGGCGCCGGGGCTGACAAGCGGATTTACCGACAGTCGCCAACGCTTGGCCCCCGCGTTCGCTGGCACTAGACTGGCGGCCTTTTCACCACCTGATGTTGATGCTTGAGCCATGGCCGCCAAAGTCGAACCGTTCTGGATACGTAAAACCCTCGATCAACTCGACCACGAGGAATGGGAATCGCTGTGCGACGGCTGTGGTCTGTGCTGCCTGCAAAAACTTGAGGATGAGGAAGACAACAGCGTCTATTACACGCGCATCGCCTGCAAACTGCTGGACCTGAAAACCTGTCAGTGCAGCGATTATCCGAACCGCATGCAGTTCGTCCCGGATTGCATCCAGCTCACCCCGGGGCAGGCTGAAGAATTCAAATGGCTGCCGCCGACCTGCGGTTATCGTCTGGTCAGCGAGGGCAAGGATCTGCCGTTATGGCATCACTTGGTGTGTGGCGACCGCGACGCGGTGCACCATGAGCGGATTTCCCAGTCCGGACGGATGCTCGCCGAAGGCAGCGTGCCGGAGGATGACTGGGAAGATCATCTGATTTTTCGTGCGGGTTAATAGTTACAGGATTGGAAACCGCTATCGCGAGCAGGCTCACTCCTACAGGTGAACGCATTCCAATTGTAGGCCTTCGCCTGCTCGCGATAGGGCGATTCGCCTCACCGGGATATGAGGATCAAACCCCAGCCTTCGGCGAGGTCAGCGAATCATTGCCCGTAACAGTGGCCGTTTCGGTGGCCACCTCGGCATTGGTTTTCAGCTTGTTCAGTTCTTCCCCGGCCCGCTCGATTTTCGCTCGCACGTTATTCATGTCCTGACGGCTTTTCTCCAGCAGACTTTTCGCCGAACAATGGCCGGTAATGCCACGGGCCACCGCCATGCCGCCGAGCGCCACCTGAATCAGGCCGAACACGCCGCCGCGGCGCAGGCCCTTGCCGAGCATGATCACGCCGCCAGTCAACGAACCAATGCGTTCCCAACCGTGGACGTTCTGCTGCGATGGCGTCTGAAACGGGGTGGTGTCGATGCGTTCAACGCGTTTGAGCTCGCTCATGATCTATCTCCAGGCAGTGTGCGATTGATAGATAAGCTGACTGCCGGGGCGCTCAGCTCGTTCCATCGGATGTGCGGCGTTTCAGCGGAATTTTGGCCCGGAGCGGGTGTTCAAGCCCTTGGCCATGCGGTCGTAGAGCACGACGTTGACCGTGGCGGCGAGGTTCATGCAGCCGGTGGTCGGGATGTACACGACGTCTTCGCACCAGTCGCGAATCTCTTTATCCAGCGAGCCGTCTTCAGGGCCGAAGATATACAAGGCGCGGTCGGGGTGGGTGTATTCCGGCAGCGGACGGGCGCCTTCGACCAGTTCCACGGCCACGGGCACGCAGTTGAGCGGAAGAATCTTCTTCAGGTCGTCAATGCCGATCAACGGGATGTCGTAGTGCACGCGTTTGGTGTCGGTGACGAAGTCGGCGGCGCGTTCATAACGCTTGCCGGTGTAGAACACCGACGCCACGCCGTAGCAGCCTGCGGCGCGCATCACCGAACCGACGTTCTCCGGTGATTTGGGGTTATACAAACCAATGCAGCTGTACCGTTTGTCTGCCACGAGCGGGGTGCCTTCGGGAAAAAGAGGGCGATTATACGGGGATTGGGGGAGGGCGGGCAGATTCGAGATTGGTGGTGTCTGGCAGGCCGTCTTCGCGAGCAGGCTCGCTCCCACAGGGGAACGCATTTCAACTGTGGGAGCGAGCCTGCTCGCGAAGGGGTCAGTTCAGCCGATGAAGATCAGTCTTCTTTTTTCATCAACCCGGCAAGGGCCGCAAACGGATTATGCGTCGCCTTGGCAATCTTCGGCGTGCTCAGCGAGCCCTCGCCGAAATACTGCTGGTCGGTATAACGCGAATGTTCATTGTCGTGGCAGTACAGGCACAACAGTTCCCAGTTCGAACCGTCCTGCGGGTTGTTGTCGTGGTTGTGGTCGCGGTGGTGCACGGTCAGTTCGCTCAGGCGCTTGCCGGAAAACTCACGGGCGCAGCGGCCGCACACGTGCGGGTACATTTTCAGGGCCTTGTCGCGGTAGCCCATTTCCTTGTCGCGCTGATTGTCGGCAAGGATGCGATCCAGTTTCGACGTGTTGGTGGGGGTGGACGAACTCATGGGTTCACCTTTGTAAAAAAGACGGATGACGGTTATGCGCAGAGTTTAGCTCAGCCCTTGAGCTTCTCGGCAATCCAGATCGTGTGCCGTGTGCCCTTGTTACCGTGGGCGAAGACCTGGACTTCTTCGGCCTTGAAACCGGCCTTCTTCAATTTGTCGGAAAATTGCCGGTCGGCGCTGGCCGACCACACGGCGAGCACGCCTTTGGGGCGCAGTGCCTTGGCACAGGCATTGAGCCCGGCGGCGGAATACAACCAACTGTTGGCTTTCTGGGTCAGGCCTTCGGGGCCGTTGTCGACATCGAGCATGATCGCGTCAAAGCCGCTCGGCTCGCTTTGCAGCACGTTGGCGACATCGTCCTGACGGATCACCGTGCGCGGATCGAGCAGCGGACGACCGGACTTCTCGCCGAGCGGACCGCGATTCCACTCGACCACACCGGGCACCAGTTCAGCGACCACCACTTCGGCGGTCTTGCCCAAGTGCTTGAGCGCCGAGGCGAGGGTGAAGCCCATGCCCAGCCCGCCGATCAGCACGCGCGAATTCGGCCGCCCGGCGACCTTGCGGCACGGAATCTCGGCCAGTGCGTCTTCCGAACCGTGCATGCGCGTATTCATCAGTTGCCCGCCGTCGCCGCCCTGGATCTTGATGACGAAATCCTCGCCATATTCGAACAGGCACAGGGCACCGCCGCTTTCAGGGATCGGCGTGGTGTCGAGCAGAACGAAACGTTTCATGGAAATCTCTACAAGGGGGGAAGGCAAGCAGGCGCGTTGGGAGTAGCCTGAACACAGACTAAGGCCAAACGGAGCCCTTGATGAAGCGCACCATTCTAACGGTCATTACCCTGGCCGCGCTCGCGATTACTGCAGTGCAGGCCCAGCAAAGCATTCCGGTCAGCCCGACGCCGCAGCCCGGCTCGCCCGGCACCGCGACGCCCACCCCGTATCCACAGATCACCCCGATTACCCTGCCCAAGTCGGGCGCCGGCAGTGGCAGTCCGCCGCTGGTGCCGATCGAAATGCCCAGCCCGCCGAGCAAGGATCAGCCGGTGCCGGGCCTCGAGCCGAACGGCGGCAAGGCTAAATCCCCCGGCGGCTAAACCTGCTGCGCGGCCAATTGACCGTCGGCCATGCGCAGGCGCCTGGACAGCGAGACGGCAAGGGCGCGGATGATCTTGGCGGCAATCTTCGGCGCGTCGTTGAGCATTTTTTCCAGCGAGTCCTTGCCCAGGTTCAGTAACTGACAGTTGCTCGCGGCGATGCAGGTGGCCGAACGGCGTTCGCCATCGAGCACGGCCATTTCACCGAAGGCGCGGCCACTGCGCAGCGTGGCCATGGTGATGACCTGACCGTCGGCGCCGGTTTTCTGCACGGCGACCTGGCCGGTGTGGAGGATGCACATGAAGCTGCCGGCATCGCCCTCACGGAAAATCGCCTCGCCTTCAGCCACCGTGCTGATGCTGAAATAGCCGGACGCCGCCGCGAAGTCGGCCAGCTGCAATTGATCGAACAGGCCACAGTCCATCAGCCAGTCGCGGATTTCGTTGTTCAGTAGGGTCGGTTCTGACATGTCGATGCGGTCTTTTGGATTTCACATTTTTAGGCGTTACACAGTCCCTTGTAGGAGTGAGCCTGCTCGCGATAGCGGTGTGTCATTCAAAATCACTTTGGCTGACACACCGCTATCGCGAGCAGGCTCACTCCTACATTGGATCTTCGGTGGCTCGGGTCTGGTGTTAAGACCCAAGCCACCGAAAGAGTTCCTCAGGCAATCCCCAAAACCTTGAACACAAACGCATATTCGAGCGCTACGTCACGTAATCCCTGATAGCGCCCGCTCATCCCGCCATGGCCTGCGCCCAGCTCAGTCTTGAGCAACAGCAGGTTGTCGTCGGTCTTGGTAGCGCGCAGTTTTGCCACCCATTTGGCCGCTTCCCAGTACTGCACGCGGCTGTCGTTGTAGCCGGCGATCACCAGCATCGGCGGATAATCCTGCGCGGTTACGTTTTCGTACGGCGCATAAGCCTTGATCCGATCATAGACCTCCGGTTCTTCCGGGTTGCCCCACTCGTCGTATTCAGTCACGGTCAGTGGCAGTTCGGGGTCGAGCATGGTGTTGAGCACATCGACGAACGGCACTTCGGCAATCGCCACGCCGAACAGGTCCGGACGCTGATTGAGTACCGCGCCAATCAGCAAACCCCCGGCGCTGCCGCCGCTGATCGCCAGTTGTTCCGCTGTGGTGATGCCATTGAGAATCAGAAACTCGGCGCAGGCGATGAAGTCGCTGAAGGTGTTGTGTTTGTGTTCCTGCTTGCCGGCGCGATACCAGGCTTCACCCAGTTCGCCGCCGCCCCGCACGTGGGCAATGGCGAACGCCATGCCGCGATCCAGCAAGCTCAGGCGCGCGTGGGAGAACCATGGATCGAGGCTCGAACCGTACGCGCCGTAACCGTACAGGTACAGCGGCACCGCTTGGCCGACCATCTCGCGTTTCATGACCAGGCTGATCGGCACCTGCGTGCCGTCCGGGGCGCTCGCCCACAGGCGCTGGCTGACGTAGGCATCGGCGTCGAACGGGCCGAGGACCGGGGTTTCCTTGAGCACGGCTTGCTCGCCAGTGGCGAGGATCAACTGACGCACCTGGGCCGGACGATTCAACGCTTCGTAGCGCAGGCGAATGCGATCGCTCTCGAACTCCAGGCTGTTCTGCACATAAAGGCTGTAGGCCGCGTCGGGCAATTGCACGCGATATGGCGCCAGCCCCTGCGGGTGAACCTCGATGATCGGCAGGCCACCTTCGCGCAGGCTCAGCGTCATGGCCCGGGTGTTGAGGCTGACGCCATCGAGCATTACCTCGTCGCTGTGCGCGATCAGGTTCTGCCAGTCGGCCTCGCTCGGCGGCACACCGGTATCCGGCGCCTGATACAGGGCGAAGTTGATACCGTCGCGGTTGGTGCGGATAAACCAGGTCCACTCGCCGTCGAGCAGGCCGTGGTCGACATCGTATTCGTGATCCTCAACCCGTGGCGCCAGGCACGTGAACGGCAGGTGCGGCTGATTGGCATCCAGTACCCAGACTTCGCTGGTGGTCTTGCTGCCCAGCGACAGCAGCAATTGCTGCTCGGAGCTGGCGCGATAGCAGTGCAGGAAAAAGCGCCCGTCCGCTTCGTGGAAGACTTCTTCGGCGGCGGTGCCATCGAGGCGGTAGCGGAACAACTTGTGCGGGCGGTGGGTGTCGTCAAGCACGCCGAAAAACAGGGTCAGGCTGTCGTTGGCCCAAGTCATGCTGCCGTCGCAGTCTGTGAATTCCAGCTCGCTGACCTTGTCGCTGGCCAGTTCCTTGACGAACAGCGTGTAGACCTCATCGCCCGAGGCATCGATGCTGTAGGCCAGACGCTGGTGATCGGGGCTGATGCTGAACGCGCCCAGCGAAAAGAAGCCACCGTTGGCCAGCTCATTCGGGTCGAGCAGCAGTTGCTCGCGGCTTTCGTCCAGCGTCAGGCTGTCGTCCGCCGGACGCGGGCAGCGGTAATGCCGAGCGTATTCGTCACCGGCCGTGGTGCGTGTGTAATAGAGATACGGCCCCCACGGCGAGGGCAGGGACAGGTCGGTTTCAAGAATCCGCCCCTTGATCTCTTCGAACAGGCGCTCGCGCAACTCGGCCTGATCGGCGGTCTGCGCCTCTTGATAAGCGTTTTCGGCCTTGAGGTAATCAAGCACCGCGTCGGTGTCGCGTTCCTGCAGCCAGGCATACGGGTCGACGCCGGCGGCCCGGTGGGCAATCGGGGCAGTGATGACATTGGCGGATTGGGGCATGGAAGGCTCTCGGGGAATAATCGGAATCAGGTTTTTCGCGGGTCATGAAAGCGCCGCAGCCCTTGTGGGAGCGAGCCTGCTCGCGAAAGCGGTGTGTCAGGCTACGATGTTTCAAATGACAGTCCGCTTTCGCGAGCAGGCTCGCTCCCACAGGGATCGCAGCGGGCTCTCTGGTATTGGGACAAGCCGCATGGGCGAAAAGTCGTTACTATAAGCGTCTCTTTGCCTGCCTTGCCATGGACACCATGACCGAGAACGACTATCTGATCGCCTGGGGCCTCTACGCCTTTGCCGCTGTGGGCTGCCTGTTGGTAGGAATGCGCCTGACCACCTGGATGTGGCGCTGGCTGCGTGAACCGCTGCGGGTACTGATGGCAGTCTTGCTGTTCAGCCCGACCATCGTCGACCCGGTGAAGGCCAAGGTCGCGCCGTCGGTCGCCATCACCGCGCTGGACCTCGCCTTCAAGGTCGGCAATAACGCCTGGCGGGCGGTTTCCGATTTGTTCATGTACGGCATGATCGCTTTCGGTCTGTATCTGATCTTTGTGCTGATCCGCTTCCCGCTCGAACGCGCGTCGAAAGCCCGCCGTGAGCAGGCAGAAAGCGCCAGGGCAGCGGCCCGCGCCGATGAGCGTGACGACGACCAGCCGTTCGGCGCGGCCGGTGATGACCGTTACGGTCGCCCACCGGTACCGAGTAATCCGCAGCGCATGCGGGTCGAGCCGCGTCTGTAATCCGAGAGTCCGCACATGTGTGAATTACTGGGCATGAGTGCCAACGTGCCGACCGACATTGTGTTCAGCTTCACCGGCCTGATGCAGCGCGGCGGTCGCACCGGGCCGCACCGCGACGGCTGGGGCATCGCCTTCTACGAGGGCCGTGGCCTGCGCCTGTTCCAGGATCCGGCGGCGAGCAGCGAGTCCGAAGTCGCCAATCTGGTGCAGCGCTATCCGATCAAGAGTGAAGTGGTCATCGGCCACATCCGCCAGGCCAACGTCGGCAAGGTCTGCCTGTCCAATACCCATCCGTTCGTGCGCGAACTGTGGGGGCGCAACTGGTGCTTTGCGCACAACGGCCAGCTCGCCGATTTCACCCCGATCAAGAGTTTCTACCGCCCGGTCGGCGATACCGACAGCGAGGCGGCCTTCTGCGATTTGCTCAACCGTGTGCGTGCAGCCTTTCCGGAACCGGTCGATATCGAAGCGCTGTTGCCCGATCTGGTCGCTGCCTGCGCCGAGTATCGCAGCAAGGGCGTGTTCAACTGCCTGCTCAGCGACGGTGACTGGCTGTTCTGTTATTGCTCGACCAAACTGGCACAGATCACCCGGCGTGCCCCGTTCGGCCCGGCGCGGTTGAAGGATGTCGATGTGATCGTCGATTTCCAGGCCGAAACCACGCCCAACGACGTGGTCACCGTTATCGCCACCGAGCCTTTGACCGAAAACGAAACCTGGACCCGCTACGAACCGGGCCAATGGAGCCTGTGGCGACGCGGTGAATGCGTAAGCCAGGGCAAGACCGAATAAGGATTGCACCTCATGTTGCTCAGTTATGTACGGCTGGTGTTGTTTGCGGCGGGCCTGTTGATCGGTGTCCAGATTCCGGGGTTCATCAACGATTACGCCAAGCGCGTCGAGGCGCACCTGATCGAAGCGCAGACGGGCCTGCGTGGTTTTCAGGGCACGGCCGAGCAGTTTTTCAAAGGCGATATGCAGGCATTGGTTGCGCATTACCGTGCCAGTGAAGACCCGATCTTTCGCAGCGATGCCGACAGCCTGAATACCTTGCTCACCCGACAGGTTGCCTTGGATAAACAGTTTCAGGCGATGCAGGGGCCGTGGTACATCCGCTTCCTGCAGGTGGTACTGGCCGCCGATCCGGACATCCGCAAGGAGACCTGGAATGGCTACAGCTATCAGATTCTGCTGACGCCCGAAGCGATGATCTGGGGCATGAGCGGGGCGTTGCTGCTGTCGTTCGGCATTGAATGCCTGTTCCGCCTGATCGATTGGGTGGTGCTCGGTGGCCGGCGTCTGCGCCAGAGCCGGCCGATCGAAGATCGCGATGTGCGTGGCTTGTAAGGCTTACACAATCCGCTGAGGCAAGAGGGATTCTGTGGCAGCGGAATTCTGTGGCGAGGGGATTTATCCCCGTTGGGCTGCGCAGCGGCCCAAAAACCTGCAACTGCGGTGCCTCTGAAAAATCGCATTGGCCGTAATGACGAATGCTGCGCAGCCGAGCGGGGATAAATCCCCTCGCCACAGGATGTGGTCAGTCAGTGAGGGTGATGTAGTCCTTGCCCATCTTGTGCGCATACCCCGCCAGTACCTGCTGACACAACGTCACAATCTCCTCGACCCACTCAACCCCGACCCGCCACGACACCACCACTTGCAGATTCTCCGGTCGCTGATCGATGTCGAGCAAGGTCAATTCCCCGCGCGCCAGCTCTTCAGCCACCAGCACCGGTGGCAGCGCGCCAATGCCAAAACCATCACGCAGCAATCGGGTAATCGCCGACACCGAATTCACACAGTTCAAGCGCGGTGCCATGACGCCGTTGGCCTGCATCAGCGCGAGTATGTCCTGGTGCGGTCGTGAGTTTTTCGAGTAGGTGATGATCCGCTCCTGCGCCAGCTCGGCGAGGTCGGCGTAGTCGCGGTTGTAGATCGAGTTGCTGGCGACAATCCAGCCCAGCGGATGGCTGGCCAATTCCAGGCTGCGCACGCTTTCATGGCGTACCAGGTCGGTCTGCAGAATGATATCGAGAAAGCCTTTTTGCAGCTGATCGCAGAGATTCAGCGCGGTATCGGCCACCAGTTCGATTTCCAGCCGCGGATACAGATCGGTGATCTGCGCCACCAACGGGCTGAGCCAGGTATGGATGACCGTGTCCATCACACCGATGCGCACCCGGCCGACCTTGCTCGAGCGGGTCTCGATCGACTGTTTCAGCGCCGCCATGGTGTCGAGCATCTGCTCGGCGTAGTCCAGCACTTTCAGACCTTCCGGCGTCAGGCTGACGCCGCGCGAATCGCGCAGAAACAGCTTGACCCCCAGCTCGCCCTCAAGCACTGCAATGCGGCTGGAAATCGACGCCTGGGTGGTGAACAGCTTGTCGGCGGTCAGGCGAAAACTCTTCAGTCGGGCGACCCAGACAAAGGTCTCGAGAAACTTCAGGTTCATGGGCAAGGCTCGGGTGACAAATTTTTCTTATGCCTAAGGCGGGTTTTTATTCGTTGGACGGCGCAGGGCGGGGCGACGAAAAATCGGCGCATCCGGTTCCCACGATAGGCGTCGTCGGGGCTGCGAACAAGACCAATAAAAACCTGCGGAGATTTGCCATGAGTGCTCCCGACACCGTCCCTTTACCCAAGCCTGCGGCACGTCCGGGGCCGTTCGACTGGTATCGCAACATCAATCAGCAGGAGCGCCGGACTTTCTGGAGCTGCAAGATCGGCTATGGCCTGGATGGCATGGACACGCAGATGCTCAGCTTCGTCGTGCCGACGCTGATTGCAATGTGGGGCATCACCACCGGTGAAGCCGGACTGATCCACACCAGCACACTGATCGCCTCGGCCATTGGCGGCTGGGTCGCCGGTATTCTCTCTGACCGCATTGGTCGCGTGCGCACCCTGCAACTGACCGTGCTGTGGTTTGCGTTCTTCACTTTCCTCTGCGGCTTCGCACAAAACTACGAACAACTGTTAATCGCCCGCACGTTGATGGGCTTTGGTTTTGGTGGCGAGTGGACCGCCGGCGCCGTGCTGATCGGTGAAGTGATCCGCGCCCAGGATCGCGGCAAAGCGGTGGGCATGGTGCAATCTGGCTGGGCGCTGGGCTGGGGCCTGACGGCGATTCTGTATGCGCTGCTGTTCTCGGTGTTGCCACCGGAAGATGCCTGGCGCGCGCTGTTCATCCTCGGCATCGTGCCGGCGGTGTTCGTGATTTTCGTCCGTCGATTGGTGAAAGATCCGGAGATCTATCGCCAGGCCAAGGCCCGGCAAACGCCGGAAAATCCAGCGAAGTTCTACGAGATTTTTGCCCCTGGCATGTTGTTCACCACATTTCGCGCTTCGCTGCTGACCACTGGCGCGCTGGGCGGTTACTACGCGATCACCTCGTGGCTGCCAACCTTCCTCAAGAATGAGCGCGGTTTGAGCGTGCTCGGCACGGGCGGGTATCTGGCGATGGTGATCGTCGGTTCCTACGTCGGCTATGTGATCAGCGCTTATCTGACCGATCTGTTGGGACGAAAAAAGAACTTCATCCTGTTCGCGGTTGGCTCGTTCACGATCGTTCTGCTTTATACGCAAATGCCGGTCAGCAATGGTGTGATGCTGTGGCTGGGCTTTCCGCTGGGTTTCTTCGCCTCAGGCATATTCAGCGGCATGGGCGCGTTTCTTACCGAATTGTTCCCCACGCGCATTCGCGGTTCGGGACAGGGCTTCTGCTACAACATCGGTCGAGCGCTGGCAGCGCTGTTTCCCCTGCTGATCGGTCTGCTCAGCCAGAAAGTGCCGCTGAGCATGGGCATCGGTGCCTTCGCGGCGGTGTCCTACGGCGTGGTCATTCTCGCGGCGTTGAGCCTGCCAGAGACGCGCGGCAAGCAACTCGAGGCGCAGTAACTGATAACCTGCGGGGCACTGTCCTACAGATAAAAAGACAAGCAGCTACAGGAGTGTTCACCGTGAGCCGCCTGCTATTGAATTGCGACATTGGCGAGAGCTTCGGCAGCTGGACGATGGGTCTGGACGCCGAGGTCATGCCCTTCATCGATTGCGCCAACGTCGCCTGCGGTTTCCATGCCGGTGACCCGAGCATCATGCGCAAAACCGTGGCGCTGGCGCTCAGGCACGGCGTGCAGATTGGCGCGCACCCGGCCTATCAGGATCTGGTCGGTTTCGGTCGCCGCTCCATGGCGTATTCCGCGCAGGAGCTGCAAGACATCCTGCATTACCAGATCGGTGCCCTCGACGGCATCTGCAAGGCGCAGGGCGGACGGGTCAGTTACGTCAAACCCCACGGCGCGATGTACAACGACATGATGGCCAATCCAGCGCAATTGCGTGCGGTCATTCAGGCCGTGGCCGCTTATGACCGCAGTCTGCCGTTGATGCTGATGGCCACCCGTGACAACGCGGCGGCGCAGCAGATCGGCGATGAACACGGCGTGACGCTGTGGTTTGAAGCCTTCGCCGATCGCGCCTACGACAGCGCAGGCCGGCTGGTTTCGCGGCAACTGCCCGGCGCGGTGCATCACGATCCGGAAAGCATCGTCGCGCAAGCTTTGACCATCGCCCGTGGCGGCGAGCTCATCGCCAGCGATGGCAGCGCTTTGCACTTGCGCGCCAACACCCTCTGCGTACACGGCGACAACGCCAGCTCGGTGGCCGCCGTGCAGCGTATCCGCCAAGCCCTGAATGCGCAGGGCGCGTCATGAATCCAAGGGTCGAAGTCGTGGCGGTGGACTGCCTGATGCTACGTCTGTTCGACGACATTGCCGAAGCCAACATGCCATGGATGCTCGCCGCTGCAGAGCGCTTGCGGGTGGGGTTCGGCGCACAGCTCATCGATCTGGTGCCGTCGTATACGACGTTGATGGTGCATTACGATTTGATGGTTTTGTCTCCGGCTCAGGCGCGAGAACTGATCGCCGACGCGTTGATCGACCTGTCGCCGACTGCGCGAACCGCGGGGCAGTGTCACGTCTTGCCGGTCTGGTATGACCTGAGTGTCGGCCCGGAACTGAGCCTGTTGGCCGAACGCAGCGGGCTGGCGGTGGAGGAAGTTATTCGTCGCCACAGTGCGCGTGAGTATCAAGTGTTCGCCCTCGGTTTTGCGCCAGGGTTTGCCTTTATGGGACTGGTCGAAGAAGTCCTGGCAGCACCACGCCTGGACACACCGCGCAAAAAAGTCGCCGCCGGCAGCGTCGGCATCGCCGAGCGACAGACGGCGGCTTATCCGGTGGTATCGCCCGGTGGCTGGAACCTGATCGGGCGCACCCCGGCCAAGCTGTTCGATCGCCATCGCGACGGTTACAGCCTGATGCAGCCCGGCGACACGGTACGCTTCGAAGCGGTCGACCACGCCGAATTCGTAAACCTGGGCGGCGACGACACGCCACTGGGGGCGCTGGCATGAGTCGGCTGACGATTGAAGCGAGTACACCGCTGTGCCTGTTGCAAGACGCCGGGCGGTTTGGCGTACGGCATTTGGGCGTGACCCAGGGCGGTGCGGCGGACTGGTGTTCGATGAGCTGGGCCAACTGGCTGCTGGGCAATGGGCTGGACGCCGCGGTGGTAGAAATCACCCTCGGCGGGTTCGCCGTGACGGCTGAGGAGGATTGCCTGCTGGCGCTGGCCGGGGCAGATCTTGGCGCGCAAATCGACGGCCAGCCGCTGGCGCCGTGGCGCAGTTTCGCACTGGCGAAAGGGCAGACATTACGGCTCACCCAGCCTTTGCTCGGTGCTCGCGCCTACCTCGCAGCGCCCGGTGGTTTTGCCGCGCCGCAGGTGCTGGGCAGCCGTGCCACGGTGGTGCGCGAAGAACTGGGCGGTCTCGATGGGATGGGTTCGCCGCTCGGCAAAGGAGCGACGCTCGGTTATGGCGGGGAAGGGCTGGCGGCGCGTGAAGTGCCTTTGGCGCTGCGGCCGGATTTCACCAGGGACACACCTCTGCATCTGGTACTGGGCGCACAGATTGGTCAGTTCAGCGGGCAGAGTCTGTTTGATGTCTTCAACAGTGCCTGGACGCTGGACAGCCGCGCCGATCGCATGGGTATTCGTTTGCTGGGCAAGGCGTTGGAATATCAGGGCCAGCCGATGATTTCCGAGGGGATTCCATTGGGCGCGGTGCAAGTGCCGCCGGACGGACAGCCGATTGTGTTGCTCAATGATCGCCAGACCATTGGTGGCTATCCGCGCTTGGGCGCGTTGACACCGCTGGCACTGGCACGGCTGGCGCAGTGCCTGCCGGGAGCGAAGGTGAGATTGAGGCCGGTGGTGCAGGAGGTCGCGCATCGCGAGCATGTCGCGTATTTGCAGCGCTTCAATGATCGCTAAAAGCTTCGCGAGCAGGCTCACTCCCACAGGTAAATGTGTTCCAGTGTGGGAGCGAGCCTGCTCGCGAAGGCGTCGGTCCAGCCAGCGGGATTATTTGGAAAGAAACCGCATCCCTTCCTCAAGCCCGCGCAACGTCAACGGATACATCTGGTCCTCGATCAGATCCCGCACGATATTGGTGGACGAGGTATAGCCCCAAGTGTCTTTCGGATACGGGTTGATCCAGATGAGCTTTTTATACTTCTCCATGAAGCGCTGCATCCACACATAACCCGGTTCTTCGTTCCAGTGCTCGACACTGCCGCCGGCCTGGGTGATTTCATAGGGCGCCATGGCGGCGTCACCGATGAAAATCACTTTGTAGTCGGCGCCGTACTTGTGCAGCAGGTCCTGGGTCGAGGTGCGCTCGGAAGTGCGGCGCATGTTGTTCTTCCACACCGACTCATAAATGAAGTTGTGGAAATAGAAATACTCCAAGTGTTTGAACTCGGTCTTGCACGCCGAGAACAACTCTTCGCAGATCTTCACGTGCGCGTCCATCGAGCCGCCGATGTCAAACAGCAGCAACAGCTTCACTGTGTTGCGGCGCTCCGGGCGCATCTGGATGTTCAGCAGGCCGGCATCCTTGGCGGTATGGTCGATAGTGCCGTCGATGTCGAGCTCTTCCGCCGCGCCCTGGCGGGCAAATTTGCGTAAGCGGCGCAGGGCGACCTTGATATTGCGCGTGCCCAGTTCCACCGAGTCGTCGAGGTTCTTGTACTCGCGCTGATCCCAGACTTTCACCGCTTTGCCCTGGCGCTTGCCGGCGTCGCCTACCCGAATCCCTTCCGGGTTGAAACCGCCGGAACCGAACGGGCTGGTGCCGCCAGTGCCGATCCATTTGTTGCCGCCGGCGTGGCGTTCCTTCTGTTCTTCCAGGCGCTTCTTGAATTCTTCAATCAGCTTGTCCAGACCGCCGAGGGACTGGATCTGCGCGCGTTCTTCGTCGGTCAGCGAACGCTCGAATTCCTTGCGCAGCCAATCTTCGGGAATCAGCGCCTGCAAGTGATCGTCGAGTTTCTCCAGACCGTTGAAGTAGGCACCGAACGCCCGGTCGAACTTGTCGAAATGGCGCTCGTCCTTCACCAGAATCGCCCGCGACAGGTAATAAAACTCGTCCATATCGGCGAAGGTCACGCGCTGTTTCAGCGCATTGATCAGGTCGAGCAGTTCGCGCACCGACACCGGCACCTTGGCTGCACGCATTTCGTTGAACAGGTTGAGCAGCATGACGATGGCCTTATCGAGAGCCGCGACGGCTCATGAATGCAAGGCGCTCAAGCAACTGCACGTCTTGCTCGTTCTTTACCAAGGCGCCTGCCAGCGGCGGAATCGCCTTGGTCGGATCGCGATCGCGCAGCACCGCTTCGCCGATATTGTCGGCCATCAGCAGCTTCAGCCAGTCGACCAGCTCTGATGTCGAAGGCTTTTTCTTCAGGCCCGGCACCTTGCGCACGTCGAAGAACACGTCCAGCGCTTCGCTGACCAGATCCTTTTTGATGTCCGGGTAATGCACGTCAACGATTTTCTGCAGCGTGGTGCGGTCGGGGAACGCGATGTAGTGGAAGAAGCAGCGGCGCAGGAACGCATCCGGCAGCTCTTTCTCGTTGTTGGAGGTAATGATGATGATCGGGCGCTTTTTGGCCTTGATGGTCTCGTCGATCTCGTAAACGTAGAACTCCATCTTGTCGAGTTCTTGCAGCAGGTCGTTGGGGAATTCGATGTCGGCCTTGTCGATTTCATCGATCAGCAGAATGACCCGCTCCTCCGACTCAAAGGCCTCCCACAGCTTGCCCTTCTTCAGGTAATTGCGCACGTCGTGGACTTTTTCATTGCCCAGTTGCGAGTCGCGCAAGCGGCTGACCGCGTCGTACTCGTACAGACCTTGATGAGCCTTGGTGGTCGACTTGATGTGCCAGGTGATCAGCCTGGCGCCGAACGATTCGGCCAGTTGCTCGGCAAGCATGGTCTTGCCGGTGCCCGGTTCGCCCTTGACCAGCAGCGGTCGCTCCAGGGTGATGGCGGCGTTGACGGCCAGCTTCAGGTCATCGGTGGCGACGTAGGCCTGGGTGCCTTCGAACTTCATCTGTTAATCCTCGAACGGTAACGCTGACCTTGCGGGCAGGGCGGGGCGAAATAATCGGATGCCCGACTATAACGCGCAGTCCGGTCGACTGTGAACGCAGACGGCTCATTCAGTCTCTGAATGGAGCGTCACATGTTGACTCAGTCTCGGCGGATGGCCAGTATTCGAGTATCGCCGATTTGGCGATAGTCTTGCGGCATGTCTACTAAATATCGATTTCGCGATAAATACCGAATTCAACTGCGGGAGAAGGATCACCCACCGCCCCATGTCCACCTTACCGGTGGCGGCGTTGATGTGATGCTGAGCCTGGAAACTATTGAAGTGATGATGGGCAAGGCCCCGCCGCTGATCGTCAAAGAAGCGTTGGCCTGGGTGGGCGCGCATCAGGCGCAACTACTGGAGGAGTGGAAACGATGTTACCCATGAAACGGCCGCGTCTGCGATCCGCGCAGGTTCTGTCGGATTTCAGGTTGGCGCTGACTTTTATAGACGGTCAGGAACTGACAGTTGACCTGGGGATGGATATTCATGCTTATCCAGGTCTGCGACCACTGCTTGATCGCGAAGTCTTTGCGACTGCCATAGTTGGCGACGAGGGCTGGATTGTCGAATGGCTTGAACCTGACATTCAGATTGGTGCAGACACGTTGTACATGGATGCGCTGGCGCAGAATGCGCAGGATGACAACACACGCATTTTTATCGACTGGCGAGCCCGTACCGGGCTTTCTCTCAAGGATGCCGCCGAGGCGCTGGGTGTGAGCGCTCGGAGCATCAGCCGTTACAGCAATGGGCGTGAGCCAGTGCCACGTTCTCTGGCGTTGGCCTGTCTGGGCTGGGATTCGCTGCAACAGCGCTCATCGATAGCGGCTGAGGACACTGGTCGATATGTCGTCAGCCGCAAAACTTAGCCCTCATCCGGCGTCGGCCGCTCGTACCGCGCATTGAAGGCCTGGATAAATCCATTACGCAAAATCTGCAAGAACGCTTCGAAGGCGTTGACGTTTTGCTGGTGGACATTGCCGCTGAGTTCGACGCGGGTGGCAAACTGGTTTTTGTTCTGGTTTTTCAGTGCGGTTTCGGTGCCGCCGACCAATGCTTCCCAGATTGAGCGGAACAGGCCCTTGTTCTCGTTCTCGACGTCCTGCTGCCAGTTGAACACGTCGACGTCGCGCAGCAGGGGTTTGATATAGCCGGTCAGGCGAGCGTTCTCTGCCTTGGCTTCAATTACCACATCACCGTGGCCGGCATTGAAATCGAATTTGCCGTAGGCCGCGGCGAAGTCGTTCATGCGCTTGAGCTCGATGTTGCGAGCGCGCAGGCGAAATTCGAAGTTTTCGAAGTTGCTCAGCGGGTCGAATGTCGCGGTGGTTTCCATTGGCGCGTGGCCGAGCAGCAGGGCCTTGCCTTCGAAACGGGCGTCACGCTTGCCCTCCTTGTCGACCACGTTGGTCAGGTTGTAAAAACTGGCGTTGACGTTGCTGGCATTCAGGTTTACCGGCGGTTTGGAATTGAAGTTGCGGAATGTGACGCGACCATCGTTGATCTGCACCTCATCGAGCGTAATCGGCAACAATTTGCCCAATTGCTCGCGCCAGTCGGTGCCCTGACCGGTCTGCGAGTTCTGTTTGTTGGCGCCGCCATCGACGAAGTTGATCTCAGGGTTGAGGAATTGCACCTGTGCGACCACGGCATGGTCGTACCACAGTGAATGCCAGCTGACTGACAGGTCGATCAGCGGTGCGTCGACGAAGGGCACCGGCACCTTGCCGTCAACCTTGACGATTTTCAGGCCGTTGATTTTGTACGCGCCGCGCCACAGCGCCAGATCGACATCGGTGATCTGGCCGCGGTAGTCGCCCATGTCCGCCAGCTTGTCATTGAGGTAGTCGCGCACCAGATAAGGCAGGGCGATGTGCAGGGCGACCAGCAGCACAACGACCCCGGCGAGGGTCCAGAGCGGCCAACTGTAACGACGCTTCATGATGGTTCCTTGGTCAGGGTTCCTTGATGACTCAATGCAATTGACTGCCGGCATTTGCAGACGTTCGACCCGACTGGACTGTGATGGACAACAGGCTTACCTTGAAAAGCTGAATTCAACGCTGCACAAGGACCCAGCCATGAGCCGTATATTCGCTGACAACGCCCACTCCATCGGCAATACGCCGTTGGTACAGATCAACCGCATCGCGCCGCGTGGCGTGACCATTCTGGCCAAGATCGAGGGGCGCAACCCCGGTTACTCGGTGAAGTGCCGGATCGGCGCGAACATGATCTGGGATGCCGAAAGCAGCGGCAGACTCAAGCCAGGCATGACCATTGTCGAACCCACTTCAGGCAACACCGGTATCGGCCTGGCCTTCGTTGCCGCTGCGCGCGGGTACAAATTGATGTTGACCATGCCGGCTTCGATGAGTATCGAACGTCGCAAGGTGCTGAAGGCATTGGGCGCAGAACTGGTGCTGACCGAACCGGCCAAAGGCATGAAAGGCGCCATCGAGAAAGCTACTGAAATCGTTGCCAGCGATGTCGGCAAGTACTTCATGCCGGCGCAGTTCGATAACCCGGCCAACCCGGCGATTCACGAAAAGACCACGGGCCCGGAAATCTGGAACGACACGGATGGTGCGGTTGACGTGCTGGTTGCCGGCGTCGGCACCGGCGGAACCATTACCGGTGTTTCGCGGTATATCAAGAACACGGCGGGTAAACCGATTCTGTCGGTGGCGGTCGAGCCGGTCTCGTCCCCGGTGATCACCCAGGCGCTGGCAGGCGAAGAGATCAAGCCGAGCCCGCACAAGATCCAGGGCATCGGCGCTGGATTTGTGCCGAAAAACCTCGATTTGTCGATGGTCGACCGGGTCGAGCAGGTCACCGACGAAGAGTCGAAAGCCATGGCCCTGCGCCTGATGCAGGAAGAAGGGATTTTGTGCGGGATATCCTGCGGTGCAGCCATGGCGGTCGCGGTGCGCCTGGCAGAAACCCCGGAGATGCAAGGCAAGACCATCGTGGTGATTCTGCCGGACTCGGGCGAGCGCTATCTGTCGAGCATGTTGTTCAGTGACCTGTTCACCGAGCAGGAAACCCAGCAATAAAAAGGATCGCAGCCGCAGGCGCTGCCGAGGGCTGCGATTTTTCAGGCTTTTTGATGCAGGTCAGCCAGGGTTCAGGAGTCGCATGTTAATAAATGCTTTGTTGCGCAGCGCTTGATACTGAATCTTCTGTCAGGCGGGTTTTTCCCAAGGCCGGTAGTGTTTATCATGGCCGGCTGCCATGTCGGGTAAAGGGCATTGTGCAGCGTTGTCTTTATTCAAGGAGTTGTTGATGACCTTTTCGTTTGCCGCCAAGGCGTTTGTGCTGTTGCTGTTTCTGGGCAGCACGCTCTTTGTGCATTTGCGCGGCAGGGCGCGTTTGCCGGTCCTGCGTCAGTTCGTCAACCACTCGGCGCTGTTCGCACCGTACAACGCCTTGATGTACCTGTTTTCGGGCGTGCCGTCCAAGCCGTATCTGGATCGCAGCAAGTTTCCTGAGCTCGATGTCCTGCGCGAAAACTGGCAAACCATCCGCGACGAAGCCATGCACCTGTTCGACGAGGGCTATATCCGCGCCGCCGAGAAGAACAACGACGCCGGTTTCGGCTCGTTCTTCAAGAAGGGCTGGAAGCGTTTCTATCTCAAGTGGTACGACAAACCGCTGCCATCGGCCGAGGCGCTGTGCCCGAAAACCGTGGCGCTGGTCAGTGCGATTCCCAACGTCAAAGGCGCAATGTTCGCCTTGCTGCCGGGCGGCAGTCACCTCAACCCGCACCGCGACCCCTTCGCCGGTTCGCTGCGTTATCACTTGGGGTTATCGACGCCGAATTCCGACGATTGCCGGATTTTCGTCGATGGTCAGGTGTATGCCTGGCGCGACGGCGAAGACGTCATGTTCGACGAGACCTACGTGCATTGGGTCAAGAATGAAACCGAGCAGACCCGCGTGATCCTTTTCTGCGATATCGAACGTCCCCTGAGCAACCGCTTCATGACGCGCATCAACCGCTTTATCAGCGGCTGGCTCGGCCGCGCCACCGCGCCACAGAACCTCGACGACGAACGCGTTGGAGGCATCAATCAGGCTTATGCCTGGAGCAAGCGTTTCAGCGACCGGTTCAGCGGTATGGTCAAACAGTGGAAACGCCGCCATCCCAAGGCCTACCGCGTGATGCGGCCGGTGTTGGCGGTGCTGGTGCTGACGTTGTTGGGGTATTGGTTGTTTGGTTGAAGTCGGACCAGAAATAAAAACCGCTCCTTTGGAGCGGTTTTTTATTAGCGGAAGGAAAAGGACGAACCGGCCAGAACGCCGTTTGGCTCTTCACCGGTTGGGTTGGCCAGGGCGTCCCTGATGCGATTCATTTCCGTTTCAGATAACTCACCAGAAGTCCGCTTTCCTCCCTTCTTTCTGGGTTTGGAATCTGATGCTTTCTTTTCAACGACAGCTTTCATGGGGGTCACCGACGTTGATCAATAAATGAGCAGGTGTTCAGCCGCCAATCACTGTAATCACCCAGCGCCGCACTGTCGCTACCGGCCCTTTGCCCAAGTCATTGCAATCTGTGTCCTGCGCTGGTTATAGTCAGCTCGTGTGAGCCGCCGTGCTCAAGCTTTCATCTCTCAATGAAGATCTGTATCCATGCCTGCATCCCTCATCAACGCGGTAGTCGATTCAGCGGTCAACGCTGGCGTCGTGCCGTGCGGGAATCAGCAGCCTGTGCAGATCAGCCATTACCCACCACCTGTCAGTAGCACGCCGGTGTGCGCAGTCGTAGCGCCGCCGGGCGTTGGTGTTTCGGGCTGATCGGCCGTTTCTGCCGACTCCCGCGCCCGCCACAAAAACCTACTGAATTTCAGCTTCGGCTGAGTTGGCTATTTGCCTGACTACAGGTGGTATTCATGTTTGTCCTTTCGAAACAATCCGCGCTCGCGGCGGCGTCCACGAGCCTGTTCGTTCTGCTGTGGAGCAGCGGGGCGATCTTCTCCAAATGGGGCCTGGCCCATGCTTCGCCCTTTGCCTTTCTACTGATTCGCTTCGCGATCGCGCTGTGCGGGCTGTTGCTGCTGGCGCCGCTGCTGAAATTGAGGTGGCCCAAGGGCGGCAAACCGATGCTGTTTGCGATCGCCACGGGGCTGGTGTTGCTTGGCGCCTATCAGATTTTTTATCTGCTGGCGCTCGACTGCAAAGTCACCCCGGGGGTGATGGCGACGATCATGGGCGTGCAGCCGATCCTCACCGTCGTGCTGATGGAGCGTCAACGGTCGGCGAGCCGCCTGTTCGGGCTGGCCCTGGGGCTGGCCGGTCTGATCATGGTGGTCTATCAAGGCATCGGTCTTGCCGGCATGTCCTGGACTGGCATGTTGTTCGGACTGCTGGCGCTGGCGAGCATGACACTCGGCTCGATCATGCAGAAACGCATCACCGACAATCCCCTCGGCACGCTGCCGGTGCAGTATCTGGCCGGGTTGCTGCTGTGCGCGGTTTTCGTACCGTTTCAGCCATTCCACTTCGAGCACAGCAGCGGTTTTGTCGTGCCGGTTTTGTGGATGGGTCTGGTCGTCTCGGTGCTGGCGACGCTGTTGCTGTATCGCCTGATCGCGCGGGGCAATCTGGTCAATGTCACCAGCCTGTTCTATCTGGTGCCGGCGGTGACAGCGGTGATGGATTACCTGATTTTTGGTAATCGGCTGGCGGCGTTGAGTGTGTTGGGGATGGTGTTGATTATTGTTGGGTTGGCATTTGTGTTCCGTAAAACCGGATAGCGGAAAGATAGGCGGTGGCTGTTCGGGCGCCATCGCGAGCGGGCTCACTCCTACAGTTGGAATGCATTCCCCTGTAGGAGTGAGCCTGCTCGCGATGGCGATTCTATAAACAAAGCAGATTACCGATTCATAACTTCTGCAGGCTTCACCACTGCCGGCTTCAACACCAGCCACAACGCCGCTGCAATCAACACCCCACCATAAACATGCGCCATCGACAGCGGCTCATCGAGCAACAACGCCCCCCACAACACGCCAAACGGCGGGATCATGAAGGTCACGGTCATCGACTTTACCGGGCCGATCGAGCTGAGCAGGCGGAAATAAATGATGTAGGCAAACGCGGTACAGCCCAGGCCCAGACCGAGCAGCGACAGCCAGACGCTCCAGCCGCCCCAACTGACCGGCGGAGCGCTGATGACGCTATAACCGAACAACGGCAGCAAAAACAACGTTGCGCCCAGCATACTGCCCAGCGCCGACAGACGGCTGTCCAGCCCGCCCGCCTGATCCAGCCAGCGCCGTGCGAGGAATCCGGCGAAACCGTAGCAGGTAGTCGCCAGCAGGCAGGCGACCGCCCCCAGCAGCAGTTGCAGATCGAACGCCACCGGCCCGGCACGGGTCAGCACGCCGACCCCGAACAGACCGAGGAACACCCCCGCCAATTTCGCCGCCGAGAGTTTTTCACTGAAAAACAGTCCGCCAATCAGCACGCCCATCAGCGGCGTGGTGGCGTTGAAAATCGCCGAATACCCGGCCGGCAGCACTTGCGCGGCCACCGAGTACAGCGTTGCCGGGATCGCCGAATTGATCACGCCCAGCAACATCACTGTTTTCAGCTTGCCCTTGAAATCCCAGCTGATGCGCATCAGGCCCAGAATCACCAGCAGGCCTGCGGCGGCGATCGACACGCGGAAAAAACCGGTCGGAATCGTGCCGATCACTGGCGCAATAATGCGCATGAACAGAAAACTCGCGCCCCAGATAGCGGCCAGCGACAACATGCGGAAAATATCAACGGGGCTCACGGGCGGCTCCTGGCTTGATCGGGACGAGAGTGTTGCCGAGGGGCCTGGCGATGGCAACCGTAATTCGGGCAATTAATTGTCTCGGCGAAAAATCCCGCACCGTACGTCCGGGTTCGGCTTTTGGCCGATATTGCGCTTCTCCAAAGGCCCGTTCCGTGGCTAAGCTCAAGCTTTCGAGCGCACGCAGAGGTTTCATCTATGCCGCAGCAATGGCCAGCCACCGACATCGCCCGCATGATCCTCGATGGCTTTGACGATTACCGCGAGCATTTCCGCCGGATCACCGACGGCGCCCGGGAGCGTTTCGAGCAGGCGCGCTGGCAGGAAATACAAACCGCATCGGCGGCGCGGATCAACCTCTACGAGGAAAAGGTCGGCGAAACCATCACCCGCCTGCGCGAGTATTTCGATGACGAGACGCTGATGAATGTCAGCTGCTGGCCGCTGGTGAAAAGCGCCTATATCAGTGTCATCGACCTGCGCTTTGACGATGAACTGTCCGAGACCTGGTACAACTCGATCTTTTGCGGGCTGTTCAGTCACGACCTGATCAGCGACGGCTGCATGTTCATCCACACCACGCGTCCGAGCCTGCGCCGTGCCCGGGCTGCGCAAACGCGCACATACAAGCCGCAGGGGCAGCTATCGGCGATGCTTGCGAGCATTTTCGCCGACTATCGCTTCAGCGAGGATTACGCCGACCTGCCTGGCGACGTGCATCGCCTCGAAGCGCAACTGCGTGAAAACCTGCCGGACTGGGTGTGCAAGGACCCGGAACTGAGCGTCGAGCTGTTTTCCTCGGTGCTGTACCGCAACAAGGGCGCGTACCTGGTCGGGCGCATCTACACCCGCGACGAACAGTGGCCGTTGGTGATTCCGCTGTTGCATCGCGAAGGGCGCGGGATTCAGATCGACGCGTTGATCACCGACGAAGCCGACGTGTCGATCATCTTCTCCTTCACCCGTTCCTATTTCATGGTCGACGTGCCGGTGCCGGCGGAATTTATCGGGTTTCTGCGGCGCATTCTGCCCGGCAAGCACATCGCCGAGCTGTACACCTCGATCGGCTTCTACAAGCATGGCAAGTCGGAATTTTACCGCGCGCTGATCAATCACCTGGCCAACACCGACGACCAATTCATCATGGCCCCGGGCGTGCGAGGCATGGTCATGAGCGTGTTTACCCTGCCGGGCTTCAATACCGTTTTCAAGATCATCAAAGACCGATTCTCGCCCTCGAAAAACGTCGACCGCGCCACGGTGATTGAAAAGTATCGCTTGGTGAAAAGTGTCGACCGGGTCGGCCGCATGGCCGATACCCAGGAGTTCGCCGATTTTCGTTTTCCGCTGAGCAAATTCGATCCGGCATGCCTCGAGGAATTGCTCGAAGTCGCGCCGTCCACGGTCTCGGTCGAAGGCGAAAGCGTGCTGATCCGCCACTGCTGGACCGAGCGCCGGATGACCCCGCTCAACCTTTATCTGGAAAACGCCAACGACGCGCAGGTACGTGAAGCGCTTGAGGACTACGGTCTGGCGATCAAGCAATTGGCGGCGGCGAATATTTTCCCCGGCGACATGCTGCTGAAAAACTTCGGCGTCACCCGCCACGGCCGAGTGGTGTTTTATGACTACGACGAAATCTGCTTTCTGACCGAAGCCCATTTTCGCCACATCCCGGCACCGCGCACACCGGAAGACGAAATGGCCTCTGAACCGTGGTATTCGATCGGGCCGCTGGATGTGTTTCCCGAGGAGTTCCCGCCGTTTCTGTTTGCCGACGCCGGGCAGCGCAAGCTGTTCGATCAGTTGCATGGCGAGTTGTACAACGCCGATTACTGGAAGAGCCTGCAAGAGGCGATTCGTGCCGGTAAAGTCATCGACGTGTTCCCGTATCGGCGCAAGGGCCTCGATAACGAATAACGCTTGGTCTGCCCCTGATCGTTCCCATGCTCTGCGTGGGAATGCCTCATCGGACGCTCCGCGTCCGCTTCTGGGACGCGGAGCGTCCCTGGCTGCATTCCCACGCGGAGCGTGGGAACGATCACAGCAGGTCAATCGCAGGCAAATCTGCGACAATCCGCCCCCTGCACAAATAGACGACCGAATTGCCTACCCGATGACCGACGAATCGCCCTCCATCGACAAACTGCTGAAAAATCTCGATCACGCCATGCTCGCCGACCGTCACCGGCTGCGGCGGCAGTTGCTTGAGCTGCGCAAGAAACCCGACGAAGCCAAACTGACGCAGTGGGTGACGCGCATGCAGGCGTCCTGTGATCAGGTGCTGGCGCGCCGCGCCAGCCTGCCGGTGATTCGTTACGACGACAGTTTGCCGATTGCCGCCAAGCGCGACGAGATCAAAAAGGCCCTGGAGCAACATCAGGTGCTGATCATCGCCGGCGAGACCGGTTCGGGCAAAACCACGCAGTTGCCGAAAATCTGTCTGGAGATCGGTCGCGGCCAGCACGGCCTGATCGGCCACACCCAGCCGCGTCGGATCGCCGCGCGCAGCGTTGCCAGTCGCGTTGCCGAGGAGCTTGGCACACCGCTCGGTGCACTGGTCGGCTATCAGGTGCGCTTTGAAGACCAGAGCGATGCCAACACCCTGATCAAACTGATGACCGACGGCATCCTGCTCGCGGAAACCCAGAATGACCGCTACCTCGAACGCTACGACACGATCATCGTCGACGAAGCCCACGAGCGCAGCCTCAACATCGACTTCCTTCTCGGCTATCTGAAAACCCTGCTGCCGCGGCGTCCCGACCTGAAAGTCATCATCACTTCGGCGACCATCGACCTGGAGCGCTTCTCCAAGCATTTCGACGATGCACCCATTGTCGAAGTGTCGGGCCGTACCTTCCCGGTGGACACCTGGTATCGCCCGCTGACGCTGGAGCAGGACGAGGAAGGCAACCGCGTCGAGGATGACTTGACGGTCGATCAAGCGATTCTCGCCACCCTCGACGAAATCGCTGCGTACGAGCGTAGCGAACGCCGCAGCCCCGGTGATGTGTTGGTATTCCTGCCGGGTGAGCGGGAGATTCGCGACGCCGCGGACATGTTGCGCAAGGCCCAGCTCAAGCACACCGAAATTCTGCCGTTGTATGCGCGTCTGTCGCCGGCCGAGCAGCAGCGGATTTTCCAGTCGCACCCGGGCCGCCGCGTGGTACTGGCGACCAACGTTGCCGAGACCTCGCTGACCGTGCCGGGCATTCGCTACGTGATCGACAGCGGCACCGCGCGCATCAGCCGTTACAGCTACCGCGCCAAGGTCCAGCGTCTGCCGATCGAAGCGATTTCCCAGGCCAGTGCCAATCAGCGCAAGGGCCGTTGCGGGCGGGTCGAGCCGGGCATCTGCGTGCGTTTGTACAGCGAGGAAGATTTCCTCGGTCGTCCGGAATTCACCGATCCGGAAATTCTGCGCACCAACCTCGCCGCCGTGATTTTGCAGATGCTGCACCTGCGCCTCGGCGAAATCACCGCGTTCCCGTTTATCGAGCCGCCGGACGGCAAGGCGATCAGCGACGGCTTCAATTTGCTGCAAGAGCTTTCGGCAGTGGATCGCAACAGCCAACTGACGCCACTCGGTCGGCAGTTGGCGCGCTTGCCGGTGGATCCGCGCATGGGCCGCATGCTGCTCGAAGCGGCAAAACTCGGCAGTCTGCAGGAAGTGCTGATCGTCGCCAGTGCCATGTCGATTCAGGATCCGCGCGAGCGGCCGCCGGAGCGTCAGCAAGCGGCCGATCAGGCCCATGCGCAATGGAAGGACCCTGACTCGGATTTCGCCGGACTGGTCAATTTGTGGCGTGGTTTCGAAGAGCAACGCCAGGCACTGACCGCCAGCCCGCTGCGTAATTGGTGCCGCAAGAACTTCCTCAATTATTTGCGTTTGCGTGAGTGGCGCGACTCTCACCGCCAGTTGAGCCTGATCTGCCGCGACATGCAACTGAGCCTGAATAAGGAGCCGGCGGATTATCCGAAGCTGCACAAAGCGGTGCTGGTCGGCCTGCTCAGTCAGATTGGTCAGAAAACCGAGGACGGCGATTACCTCGGCGCGCGCCAGCGGCGCTTCTGGATTCACCCCTCTTCAGGCATCGGCAAGAAGCGCCCGCAGTGGTTGATGACCGCCGAACTGGTGGAAACCACCAAGCTCTACGCGCGCATGGTCGCCAAGATCGATGCCGACTGGATCGAACCGCTGGCCGGGCACCTGATCAAGAAAAACCACTTCGAACCGCACTGGGAAAAGAAGCGCGGCCAGGTCGTGGCGTACGAGCAGATCACCCTGTTCGGGCTGATCGTGGTCGGTCGTCGTCCGGTGCATTACGGTCCGGTGGACCCAGTGGTTTCGCGTGAGCTGTTTATCCGCGAAGGGCTGGTGCGCGGCGAGATTCAGTCGCGGGCCAAATGCCTGAGCGCCAATCAGAAGTTGCTCGAGCAGCTCGACGAACTGGAAGCCAAGGCCCGGCGCCGCGACATCCTCGCTGACGAAGAAACCTTGTACGCCTTCTACGATGCGCGTTTGCCGGCTGAGATCCATCAGACCGCGACATTCGACAGTTGGTACAAGGTCAACAGCCAGAAAGACCCGCAGCTGTTGATCATGCGCGAAGAAGACGTGCTGGCCCGCGAGGCCAGCGAAGTCACCGCCCGCGATTACCCGGATACGCTGCACATCGGCGATCTGGAGCTGGCGCTGACTTACCACTTCGAACCCAACCACCCGCGCGATGGCGTGACCTTGCGCGTACCGGCGCCGCTGCTGCCGATGCTGCCGCCGGAACGTCTGGAATGGCTGGTGCCGGGGCTGATCGAGGCCAAGTGCATTGCCCTGGTACGCAACTTGCCGAAAGCCCTGCGCAAGAACTTCGTGCCGGTGCCGGACTTCATCAAGGCCGCGTTGCAACGCATGGCCTTCGGCGACGGCTCGCTGCCGCAAGCGCTCGGCCGCGAGCTGCTGCGCATGACCGGCGCGCGGGTCAGCGATGAAGCGTGGGCGGAAGCTGCGCAACAGGTCGAAAGCCATCTGCGCATGAACCTGGAAATCGTCGACGGCCAAGGCAAGTTCCTCGGTGAAGGTCGCGATCTGGCCGAGCTGACCGCACGCTTTGCCGAAGCCAGTCAGGCCGCACTGGCGGTGCCGCAGAGTGCGAAAAGTCAGCAACCGGTCGAGGCGAAAGTCTTCGCGCCGGTGGCGGAAAAGACTCAGCAGAAGATCGCCGGGCTGTCGATGACGGTGTACCCG
This sequence comes from Pseudomonas sp. SWRI111, assembly GCF_014268555.1. NCBI lineage: Bacteria > Pseudomonadati > Pseudomonadota > Gammaproteobacteria > Pseudomonadales > Pseudomonadaceae > Pseudomonas > Pseudomonas sp. SWRI111. Next base: position 115,302 of record NZ_JABWQQ010000013.1, read on the forward strand.
GCGCTGGTGGAAGAGGGCGGTACGGTCAAGGAAGGGCGTTTCTCCACCCCGGCTGAAGCCGAGTTCCAGCATCGCCGTGCCTTGCAGCGCTTGCTGATGCAGCAACTGGCCGAGCCGGCGAAATTCCTGCGTGGCAAGTTGCCGGGGCAGACGGAGCTGGGGCTGCTGTATCGCGAGCTGGGCCGGGTCGATGCACTGATCGAAGACATTTTGCTGGCCAGCCTCGACAGCTGCATTCTCGAAGGCGAAGACCCGTTGCCCCGCGACGGCGCCGGGTTGGCCGCACTGGCCGAGCGCAAGCGTGGTAACTGGACCGAGCATGCCGAGCGTGTGGCGCGGTTGACCCTGGAAATCCTCAAGATCTGGCACGGCCTGCAAAAGCGCTTCAAGGGCAAGATCGATCTTGCTCAGGCAGTGGCGCTCAACGACATCAAGCAGCAGATCGGCCATCTGGTCTATCCGGGCTTCGTCCGCGAAACGCCGATGCAGTGGCTCAAGGAACTGCCGCGTTATCTGAAAGCGGTCGAGCAGCGTTTCGAGAAACTCGGCGCGCAAGTACAGAAGGACCGGGTCTGGAGCGGCGAACTCGCCGGCCTGTGGGCGCAATACCAGACCCGCGCGGCCAAGCATGCGCAGGAAGGCAAACGCGATCCGCAACTGGAGTTGTACCGCTGGTGGCTGGAGGAATACCGCGTGTCGCTGTTTGCCCAGCAGTTGGGCACGAAAGTACCGATCTCGGACAAGCGCCTGAATAAACAGTGGAGCCAGGTAGAGCCCTGATCTTCAGGTATACACAATCCCCTGTGGGAGCGGGCTTGCTCGCGAAAGCAGAGTGTCAGGTACATATTTGGCTGCTGACACACCGCTTTCGCGAGCAAGCCCGCTCCCACATCAGGATGTGTGGTGTGCTTCACATAGGCGCCAAAATTCTGGGTTTATGGCAAACTTCGCCACCATAACCCGCCGTTTCGCGACCCAGAGCCTTCGGCCGTGTCGCGCCGCGGAATAAAACGATGCCAGGTTTGCGTTCCCCGGATGGGAATAGACCCTTTGCGTGTTGGTACGACGGTTCCAGCACTTTCTGCCTGAACAGATTAGAGAAACGACCATGCATAACGTCGTCATCAGCGGCACCGGCCTGTACACACCGGCCAACAGCATCTCCAACGAAGAGCTGGTGCAGTCTTTCAATACCTATGTCGCGCAGTTCAATGCGGACAACGCCGAGGCCATCGCTCGCGGTGAAGTCCAGGCCCTGACCGAATCCAGTGCCGCGTTCATTGAAAAAGCTTCGGGCATCAAGAGCCGCTTTGTCATGGACAAGGACGGCATCCTTGATCCGCAACGCATGGCCCCGCGCCTGCCGGAGCGTTCCAACGACGAATGGTCGGTGCTGTGCCAGATGGCCATCGGCGCTGCCGAGCAAGCCTTGCAACGTGCCGGCAAGACCGCCGCTGACATCGACGGCGTCATCGTTGCCTGCTCCAACCTGCAACGCGCTTATCCGGCCATCGCCATCGAAGTCCAGGAAGCGCTGGGCATTCAGGGCTTCGGTTTCGACATGAACGTGGCGTGCTCTTCGGCGACGTTTGGCATTCAGGCCGCGGCCAACAGCGTGCAACTGGGCCAGGCGCGGGCGATCCTGATGGTCAACCCGGAAGTCTGCACCGGTCACCTGAACTTCCGTGACCGTGACAGCCATTTCATCTTTGGTGACGCGGCGACTGCGGTGATCATCGAGCGCGCGGATCTGGCGACGTCGAAATATCAGTTCGACGTGGTCAGCACCAAGCTGCTGACCAAGTTCTCCAACAACATCCGCAACAACTTCGGTTTCCTCAACCGTGCCGCCGAGGAGGGCATCGGCGCCCCCGACAAGCTGTTCGTGCAGGAAGGCCGCAAGGTGTTCAAGGACGTCTGCCCGATGGTCGCCGAACTGATCGCTGCACACCTGCAAGAGAACCAGCTCAACGTTGCCGATGTGAAACGCTTCTGGCTCCACCAGGCCAACCTGAGCATGAATCACCTGATCGTGCGCAAGCTGCTGGGCCGCGAGGCCACCGAAGAAGAAGCACCGGTGATTCTCGATACTTACGCCAACACCAGCTCGGCGGGCTCGGTGATTGCCTTCCACAAAAACCAGGATGATCTGGCGTCGGGTTCGCTGGCGGTGCTGAGTTCGTTCGGTGCCGGTTACTCGATCGGTAGCGTGATTCTGCGCAAGCGCTGAAACAGGTTAATTTCCCCTTAATCGCGTCGCCCTTTCCTACATCCGAAGCGGCTGAAACGCTGTAATTTTTCGGACATGGCGGCAGGTGAATACCTGCCGCGTTCATTTTCGAAGTCCGGACAAGGGGATTGATCGATGGCGGCTGACGACACCCAACTGCTCGCGCGCTTGCTGGCGGGGGAGCAACAGGCGTTCAAGGAACTGGTCACTACTTATCAAAGCGCCATGCGCGCCGTGGCTTATGCCATTGTGGGCCAGCGTCATGTCGAAGAAGTGGTGCAGGATGCCTGGTTGTCGGTGGTGCGCCATTTGGGTAGCTTCGAGGGCCGATCCAGTCTCAAGACCTGGTTGCTGACCATCACCGCCAACTCGGCCAAGAGTCGCTACAAGCTCAATCGCCGGGAAGTGCTGATGGACGATCTGCCGGCGCTGCACGGCACCCTTGGCGATGAACGCTTCTCCTCAAGCGACGGGCATTGGCTGGTCGCGCCTTTCGCCTGGCATCAGGACACTCCCGAAGCGCTGCTGACCGAAAATGAACTGCGCGAATGCCTCGAGCACACCTTGCTGAGCCTCTCTGAGTTGCAAAGCAGCGTGTTGCTGTTGCGCGAACGGCAGGGCCTGGAGCTGGAAGAAATCTGTAATCTTCTGGAAATATCGCTCTCCAATGTCCGCGTGCTGCTGCACCGGGCGCGCTTGAAGGTCTTTGCGACCGTGGAACATTTTGAGGAGACGGGAGAATGTTGACCTGCAAGGAGCAAGTGGCACGATCCAGCGATTATCTCGACGGCCAACTGAGCTTTCGCGAGACGCTGATGGTGCGTCATCACCTGTTGTTCTGCCCCAACTGCCGGCGTTTCATGCGGCAGATGCGCTTGATGCAGGCGACGCTCAAAGCCATGCCGGAACAGCCTGACGAGAATGTCGATGCGCTGGCCGAGCGCTTGGCCGAGCATCGCCGTAACAACAGCCCCTGATGGACATGTGGCGAGGGAGCTTGCTCCCGCTGGGTCGCGAAGCGGCCCCCGCTTTACAAAAGCAGAGGGCCGCTTCGCAGTCCAGCGGGCGCCAGCTCCCTCGCCACAGATCAATGAATAACCCAAGTGCGGATGAAACGAACGGATGATGGGGATCGTTCCGCCCGCACCGGGCCATTACTCTTTTAGAACTTGGCTTCGGCATCCAGCTGCAAGGTGTTTGCATCGGCATCGCGCTGACCACGGCTGGCGAAATCAGCCTTGGTCAGGAAGTACGTGGCACCGACGGCGAAGTTCTTGTCGATGTCATAACCGACCTTGAACTTGTGCCCGCGCGAACCGGTAGTGCCGTTGGCAAAGTCGGAGTCGGTGAAGGCGCCAACCACGGCGTTGCGCTGCACGTCGCGATAGTTGTAGTCGAGGTTGAAACCGAAGACTTTCGACTTCGCACCGAGCAACCAGGCAGTGTCCTGATCGGTCACGGCATCGTTGTTCTTCACGTACTGGCCGTAGAACGACAGCGGCATCGGCAAACCGCCGATATCGACCTGGCTGAACCCTTCATACAAACGGAATTCGTTGTTGGCCGAGTTGCCATTGACCGCCAGGGCGCACGGCGTGGAGGTGCCGGTGCAGCGGCTGTCTTCATCGTTCTGGTAGGCGTAGACGCTGCCGCCCAGGGTCAGTTTCAGGTTGTCGGTGACGTTGAAGCGGCTCCCCAACTGGCCGGCGGTCAGGCGCAGGTCGTGACGGAATTGCACGCCGTCGCCGTCAACGTTGTCCTTGAGATTGTAGTTACCCAGGCTGCCGAACAGTTCGGCGCTGCTGCCCAGCGGGTATTTGTAGGTAACAGCCAGACCTTCCGGGTTGATGTCGCTGTCCCAGATCACGTCGCCCATGCTCACCCACGGTTGCAACATCTTGCCGCCGATGACGTGCAGGTTCTTGATCTGGTCGGGGTGGTAGTCGATGTAACCGAGGTCGAGCCAGATCTGCTTCTTGTCGAAGTAGTTATCCTGGTCCTGGTTGGTCGAGCGGGCATCGTCGCCGCCGCCGGTGGCGATACGGATGCCGGTGTCGACCTGCGGGTTGATCTCGGTGTAGGCGCCCAGACGTGCACGGATGCGCTGACGGTCCTTGTCGCGGCCGCCGTTGTTCGGCTCGCCGTCGATCTTGATGGTCTCCTGACGGATACGCACGTCGCCCTTGAACTGGGTCTTGGCCGCCCAGGCCAGTTTCTGGTCGAAAGCGCTCTGTTCGTTGGTCTTTTTCGCGACCGCCGCCACTTGCTCGTTGGTTTCCTGCTGTGCCTGCCGGGCGATCTGCTGAGCCTTCTGATCCTTGGCCAGTTCTGTTTGCAGCTCGATGTACTGCGCCTGGGAAATCGACCCGTTGGCTTTGAGCATGTCGAGCAGTTTGGCGTCGACTGCAGCACTGGCCGGAACGCTCATGGCCAGCAACAAGCCGCCGCACAGGGCCGCCGCAGTTTTGGTGGAAGCAAGACGCATAGCAATCTCCAAAGATGAAAGGGGATGGCTGAACCATCCTGGGCACAACCGACCCGAAGGCCGGAAAACGGTGTCCGGGTTAGAACCCGGCGCTCTAAAAACAGGCGCCAGTATCGCGATCGTTTATGACAGAGCGGTGGCACAGTGATGGCAGGTTGATGACGATGCAGGTCGAGCGTGAACTATTGAGATAGAGCGCTGTCGGCCGATTGAGCGTGTGCAACGGCTCGCGATCAGCGATACTCGCCGGGCTTTGTCGCCAAGCTGTGGAGTGCCAGTGGATGCCGTTGCAACGCCTGCAAAACCTGTCAGAAATCACCCCGGCAAGCTGGGATGCGCTGGTACCGGATAACCAGCCGTTCCTGCGTCACGCTTTTCTGAGTGCGCTGGAAGACAGTGGCAGTGTCGGCCCACATTCGGGCTGGCAGCCCGAGCATTTGCTGCATATCGAAGGTGATCGACTGATCGCCGCGCTGCCCAGTTACCGCAAGTGGCATTCCTACGGCGAGTACGTGTTCGATCATGGCTGGGCCGACGCCTGCGCGCGGGCCGGCATCGATTACTACCCCAAACTGTTGACTGCCGTGCCGTTCAGTCCTGTCAGCGGCCCGCGCTTGCTGGCGGCAAAGGTTGAGGATGGTTTCGAACTGCTGAAGAGCCTGCCGGGGTATCTGCAGATCGAAGAGCTTTCCAGTGCGCACATCAACTTCACCGATCCGTTTACTGACGCGGCGATGGCTGAGCAGCCGGGCTGGTTGCAGCGCATCGGTTGCCAATATCACTGGCAGAATCGTGATTACCGCGACTTTCAGGATTTCCTCGACGCCCTCAGCTCACGCAAGCGCAAACAGATGCGCAAGGAGCGCGAGCAGGTGGCGGGGCAGGGCTTTGAGTTTGAATGGCTGGAAGGTCGCGAGCTGGACGAGGCGCAGTGGGATTTTGTCTACGCCTGTTATGCCAACACCTATGCGGTGCGACGTCAGGCACCGTATCTGACCCGAAAATTCTTCAGCCTGCTGGCCGAGCGCATGCCCGAAGCGATTCGCGTGGTGCTGGCGAAGCAGGGCTCAAGGCCGGTCGCAATGGCCTTCAGCCTGGTCGGGGGCGACAGTTTTTACGGGCGCTATTGGGGCTGCCTGGCCGAATTTGATCGGCTGCATTTCGAGACGTGTTTTTATCAGGGCATGGATTATGCGATTGCCCATGGCATCCAGCGCTTCGATGCCGGCGCTCAGGGCGAGCACAAGTTGATTCGTGGTTTCGAACCGGTGATCACCCATTCCTGGCATTACCTGCGCCATCCGGGATTGAAAGCGGCGGTGAAGGATTTTCTTCAGCAAGAGCGCGCCGGGGTCCTGGCGTATGCCGAAGAGGCGAGAACGGCGTTGCCCTATCGCCAAACCTAGATCCCTTGTAGGAGTGAGCCTGCTCGCGATAGCGGCGTGTCTGTCAATATTACTGGTGCTGACACTCCGCTATCGCGAGCAGGCTCACTCCTACAGGGGTTGTGGTGATCGGCAATCTCAATCGATGCCGACAAAACCTCCGGTCTGGTGCGCCCACAACCGCGCGTACAAGCCTCGATGCGCGAGCAGCTCGGCGTGGGTGCCGCTCTCGGCGATCTTGCCGTTCTCCAGCACCACCAGCCGGTCCATGCGTGCGATGGTCGAGAGGCGGTGGGCAATCGCGATCACGGTTTTGCCCTGCATCAAGGTCTCGAGGCTTTCCTGAATCGCCGCTTCGACTTCCGAGTCCAGCGCCGAGGTGGCTTCGTCCATGATCAGAATCGGCGCGTCCTTGAGCAACACTCGCGCAATCGCGATGCGCTGACGCTGACCGCCGGACAGTTTCACCCCGCGCTCGCCGACATGCGCATCGAAACCGGTGCGGCCTTCAGCGTCGGACAGCAGAGGAATGAACTCATCGGCGCGAGCCTTGTGCACCGCATCCCACAACTCGGCATCGGTCGCATCCGGTTTGCCGTAAAGCAAATTGTCGCGGATCGAGCGGTGCAGCAGCGAGGTGTCTTGAGTGATCATGCCGATCCGCGCGCGCAGGCTTTCCTGGCCGACTTCGGCGATGTTCTGCCCATCGATCAGGATGCGCCCGCCCTCGACGTCGTACAGGCGCAGCAACAGGTTGACCAAGGTCGATTTACCGGCGCCGGACGGCCCGATCAAGCCGATTTTCTCGCCCGGTTTGATGGTCAGGTTGAGGTCGCCGATGATGCCCTTCTGCTTGCCGTAGTGAAAATCCACCTGCTCGAAACGCACTTCGCCACGGGCCACGTCCAGCGGCTTGGCCTGCTCGCGGTCGGTGACGCTGACCGGTTGCGAGATGGTGCGCAGACCGTCCTGAACCATGCCGATGTTCTCGAAAATGCCGGTGACCACCCACATGATCCAGCCGGACATATTGACGATGCGAATCACCAGGCCGGTGGCCAGGGCAATCGCGCCGACGGTGATCAGCGACTGTGTCCACAGCCACAAAGCCAGCGCGGTGGTGCCGACAATCAGCAAGCCGTTCATGGCAGTGATTGCCACGTCCATGCTGGTGACCACGCGTCCGGCCATCTGCGCCTTGACGGTCTGTTCTTCGATGGCTTCCTTGGCGTAATGCTGTTCGAAGTTGGTGTGGGCGAACAGCTTTAACGTGGCGATGTTGGTGTAGCCGTCGACGATGCGCCCCATCAGTTTCGAGCGCGCGTCGGAGGCTTCCACCGAACGGTCTTTCACGCGGGGAACGAAGTAGTACAGCGCGCCGATGTAGGCGACGATCCACGTCAGCAGCGGAATCATCAGGCGCCAGTCCGCCTCGGCGAACAGCACCAGCGAACTGATTGCGTAGATCACCACGTGCCACAGCGCGTCGACCGCTTGTACGGCAGAATCGCGCAGCGAGTTGCCGGTCTGCATGATGCGCTGGGCGATGCGCCCGGCGAAGTCATTCTGGAAGAAATTCAGGCTTTGCTTGAGCACATAGCTGTGGTTCTGCCAGCGGATCATGCTGGTCATGCCGGGACTCAGGGTCTGGTGCACCAGCAGATCGTGCAGGCCGAAAAAAATCGGTCGCAGCACAAGGGCGACCACCAGCATCCACGTCAGTTCGAGGGCGTGGTCGCTGAAGAAATTCGGGTTCGGTGTGCCCTGGGCCAGATCGATGATACGGCTCAGGTAGCTGAACAGCGCCACTTCGATCAACGCGGCGAACAGGCCGACCACAAGCAGGGCGGCGAAGCTCGGCCAGACCTGCTTCAGGTAATAGATGTAGAAGGGCCAGACGCGGTCCGGCGGGGACGCCGTCGGGGCGTCGCGGAAGATATCGATCAGTTGTTCGAAACGGCGATAGAGCATCAGATAACCGCCCGGAATCCGGGCTCTCCTTTTATCAGTGCGAGCGGCGCAGGCTCAGCCCGGCGCCGCTCGGTATGCCCGGCGAAACTCAGTCGATGCGCTTGGCCGACTTGATGATCACAGGGTCGACCGGCACGTTTTGCATGCCGCTTTTGGTGGTGGTCTGCGAGTTGACGATGACGTCTACGACGTCCATGCCCTTGACCACTTTGGCGAACACCGCGTAACCGGCGTCACGGCCCGGGTCGAGGAAGGCGTTGTCGGCAACGTTGATGAAGAACTGGCTGGTGGCCGAGTCAGGGTTGGAGGTGCGCGCCATCGACAGGGTGCCGCGAACGTTGTGCAGGCCATTGCTGGCTTCGTTCTTGATCGGCGCCTTGGTGTCTTTCTGTTGCATCTGCTGGGTGAAACCGCCGCCCTGGGCCATGAAGCCCGGGATCACGCGATGGAAAATGGTGTTGTTGTAGAAACCGCTGTCGACGTACTCAAGAAAGTTCTTGGTACTGATCGGTGCCTTGACCGGGTCCAGTTCGATTTCGATCTGGCCGTTGGTCGTGTCCAGCAGCACGTGGGGTGCTTTGGCCGGCGTGGCAGCCATCAGGTTGGCGGCGAACAGCACGGTACCAGCGGCGAGGGCGAGTTTTTTCAGCATGGGTCAGTGATCCTGAGATTGAAGGTCGGCTGCCTGTAGAAATTCCAGCAGCGTTTGATTGAAACGTTCGGGTTGATCGAGCGGGGTGGCGTGGCGCGAATCGGCAATCACCGCCAGCCGCGCATTCGGCAATAGTTTCACATAGGTTTCTTTCAATGCCACCGGTGTGTAGTCACGGTCGGCGCTGATGACGAGCGTTGGACAGGACACCCGGGAAAGTCGTTCCTGAACGCCCCAGCCAACAATCGCATCGAAGCTGGCGAGATAAGCACGTTTGTCGTTTTTTGCCCAGCGTTCAGCCATTTTGCGCCGCAGATCGGCTTGTTCCGGTTTTGGAAAAAGTTTGCTGCCGAGGGCCTTGCCGATGGTTTCCAGGCTGAGCAGGCGCATCAGGCTCCAGCGCTTGAACCACTGCCAGTAATCGTCGCGAGTGCGCAGTTTGACTTGTGGCGCGCTGTTGACGATGGTCAGGCTCTTGAGAAGTTGCGGCTGATCGACGGCCAGCTGAAAGCCGATCATGCCGCCCATCGACAGCCCGACGTAATGCACCGGGCCGAGCTTCAGGTGTTCGGCCAGCGCCACCAGGTCAGCGCTGAAACCGGCGATGCTGTAGCGTTCGCGCGGTTTGTCCGAACGCCCGTGGCCGCGAATGTCGGCGACGATCACCCGGTAGTGCGCGGCCAGCGCCGGGATCTGCATTTCCCAGTCCAGCGTGCTCGAGCCGAGCCCGTGAACCAGCAGCAACGGCGTACCGTGGCCATATTCCTCGTAGTGCAGGTTGCAACCTTCGTGCTCGAAATACGCCATCGGTGAACTCCGTGTCAGGCTTGTTCGGGGGCGGCGAACGGTGCGTCCAGCGGCAAGGTGTCGAAGGTACGCAGCAACTCGATGAGGATTTGCGTGGCCGGGCCCAGGGGTTTTTCCTTGTTCGTGTACAGGTAGAAGTTGGAGTTGCGGCTGCGACCCTGATCCAACGGTAGCAGCTTGAGCGAACCTTCTTTCAATTCCCGTTCGATCATGTGGCGCGGCAGCCAGGCAAAGCCCAGGCCGTTGCTGACGAAGGTTGCCGCCGTGGCCAGGCTGCCGACCGTCCAGCGCTGCTCCGCGCCCAGCCAGCCGACGTCCCGTGGCTGCTGGCGGCCGGAGTCGCGAATCACCACCTGCATCTGGTTTTCCAGGTCCTGGAAGCTCAGCTCGCGGTTGAGCCGGTGCAGTGAGTGTTCCGGGTGGGCGACGGCGATGAATTCGACATCGCACAACTCGGCGCCGAGATAACCGGGAATGCTCAGCCCGGTGATCGCCAGATCGGCGACGCCTTCGAGCAATACTTCCTCCACGCCCGAAAGGACTTCTTCGCGCAGACGCACGCGGCAGCCACGGCTTTGCGGCATGAACGCGGTCAGCGCGCGGACGAGGCGGGCGCTCGGATAGGCCGCATCGACCACCAGTCGCACTTCCGCTTCCCAGCCTTGCTCCATGTGATGGGCGAGGTCTTCCAGTTGGCTGGCCTGTTTCACCAGTTGGCGCGAACGCCGAAGCAGCACGCCGCCGGCTTCGGTGAGCACGGCTTTGCGCCCGTCGATGCGCAGCAGCGGCACGCCGAGCTGGTCCTGCATGCGCGCCACGGTGTAGCTCACCGACGACTGCGAACGATGCAAAGCCTCGGCGGCCTGGGCGAATCCGCCGTGGTCGACCACGGCCTGCAACGTTCGCCACTGATCAAGGGTTACGCGGGGCGCTTTCATCAATAGCTCCTCTTGTCCTAAGCTGGCCGTCCCTCATGGAGACTGCCGAATGAAAAAATTCTGTTGTGTGCTGCTGGCGCTGCTGCCGTTGACCGCGTTTGCCTATCCGATCGATGTGCAGAAGGATCTCAACGGCATGAAGATCGACTACGAGACTTTCGATACCGACAACGACATCGGCTCGATCCGGGTGGCCAACTACGGTGACGTCGACGCGACCTGCCGGGCAGTGTTCAGCAACGGTCCGGAAGCACCGCGAACGCGCAGCATCGACGTACCGGCCGGCAAACATAAAAACGCCACGGCCAAGTTCACCCGCGAGATCATCAAGCTGCGCATCAAACTGACCTGCACCCCGAAATAAGCGGTTTTCCATTTGTAGGAGTGAGCCTGCTCGCGATAGCGGTGTATCAGGTACATCAATGTTGCCTGACACACCGCTATCGCGAGCAGGCTCACTCCTACAAGGGTATGCGTTAGCTTATAAACGAATTTATCGATGGGTTACAGCGGATATTTGCGCTTTTTCATCGAATGGGCTTTGTTTAACCTTCACTCCATCGACTTACAACATTCTCGGATGGAGGCTACACACCATGTCCCGCGTTCTGATCATCGAAAGCAGCGCCCGCCAGCAAGACTCGGTTTCCCGTCAACTGACCCAGACCTTCATCGCTCAATGGAAAGCCGCGCACCCTGCCGATCAGATCACCGTGCGTGACCTCGCCGTGAACCCGGTGCCGCATCTGGACAGCAACTTGCTGGGTGGCTGGATGAAACCCGCCGAGCAGCGTAACGACGCCGAGCAATCCTCGCTGGACCGCTCCAACGCCTTGACCGATGAACTGCTCGCCGCCGATGTGCTGGTCATGGCTGCGCCGATGTACAACTTTGCGATCCCGAGCACCCTCAAGGCCTGGCTCGATCATGTGCTGCGTGCCGGTGTGACGTTCAAATACACCGAAACCGGCCCGCAAGGCCTGCTCAACGGCAAGCGTGCCTTTGTATTGACCGCCCGCGGTGGTGTGTATGCCGGTGGTCCGGCGGATCATCAGGAACCGTATTTGCGTCAGGTCATGGGGTTCATTGGTATCCATGACGTGACCTTTATCCATGCCGAGGGCATGAACCTGGGCGGTGACTTCCAGGAGAGGGGGCTGAATCAGGCCAACGCCAAATTGTCTCAGGTCGCTTGATCGGTTAATCGCCAGATAATCGCTGGATGGTCTAGTGATCTGGCGCAACCCCTTCAAGGCTCTACGCGCATCGAACCTCCCTTTGCACTTTTGCTCCTGAGTGCTGTAGCCCGATTGAACGCTTTAGCGAGATCGGGCTTTTTTTTGTCTGCGATTTGATGAGCAGGATAGATTTCCTTGTAGGAGTGAGCCTGCTCGCGATAGCGGTCGTTCAGACGCATCAGTTTTGACTGAAACACCGCCATCGCGAGCAGGCTCACTCCTACAGGGGATTGTGTTGTCAGTGGGTTCGCGGTCTGGCGCAAAAACCGCTATCGTCGCCGCCATTCGATTTCGAGGCGAGCATGGGCTATCTACTTTTTGTCACGCTGATCCAGGCGTTCTCTTTCAGTCTGATCGGCGAGTATCTGGCGGGGCATGTCGACAGTTACTTTGCGGTGCTGGTGCGTGTGGTGCTGGCCGGGTTGGTGTTTATTCCGTTGACGCGCTGGCGTTCGGTGGAGCCGGCGTTCATGCGTGGCATGCTGCTGATCGGCGCCTTGCAGTTCGGCGTGACTTACGTCTGTCTGTATCTGAGCTTCCGCGTGCTGACAGTACCGGAGGTGTTGCTGTTTACCATTCTCACGCCTCTGCATGTGACCTTGATCGAAGACGCGCTGAACCGCCGCTTCAACCCGTGGGCGTTGATCGCCGCGCTGGTCGCAGTCGGTGGCGCGGCGGTGATTCGTTTCGACAGCATCAGTCCGGACTTCTTCATGGGCTTCCTGCTGCTGCAACTGGCCAACTTCACCTACGCCGCCGGACAGGTGCTGTACAAGCATCTGGTGGCGAAACACCCGAGTGATCTGCCGCATTACCGCCGCTTCGGTTATTTCTACCTGGGCGCATTGATGGTGGTACTGCCGGCGTTTCTGCTGTTCGGCAAATCCAACTTCCTGCCGGAAGCGCCACTGCAATGGGCGGTTTTGCTGTTCCTCGGGCTGGTTTCGACGGCATTGGGCCTGTACTGGTGGAACAAGGGCGCGTGCATGGTCAATGGCGGCACCCTGGCGGTGATGAACAACCTGCATGTGCCGGTGGGGTTGTTGTTGAATTTGCTGATCTGGAATCAGCATGAGGAACTGGGGCGGTTGTTCCTCGGCGGCAGTGTGATCCTCGCCGCGGTGTGGATCAGCCGGTTGGGTATCCGAAAATCCGCGGCCACCGCGTAACCGCTGATTCACAAATACCAATGTGGGAGCGGGCTTGCTCGCGAAGGCGTCAGGTCAGTCAATCTCTTTGTTGAATGACACTGCGCTTTCGCGAGCAAGCCCGCTCCCACAGTTTCGATTTGCAGGGTTACATAACGTGTTTTTCAGGCTGCGGAATACTCGCCGAGCCCAGCACCGCCGGCAATAACCCCGCGCGCAAGTCCCCGCCACTCGGCTGCTGATACAGACTCAGCCCGAACTCCGGCAGCACCGCCAGCAGATAATCAAAAATATCCCCCTGAATCCGCTCGTAATCGGCCCAAACGGTGGTGCGGGTGAAGCAGTAGATTTCCAGCGGAATGCCCTGCGCGGTGGTTTGCATCTGGCGAACCATGCAGGTCATGTTCGGTTGAATCTCCGGGTGACTCTTCAGATACGCCAGTGCATAGGCGCGGAAGGTGCCGACATTGGTCATGCGCCGGCGGTTGGCGGACATCGCCGCGACATTGCCCTGGGCCTCGTTCCACGCCTTGAGCTCGGCTTTCTTGCGACTCATGTAGTCGGTCAGCAGGTGCACTTGCGAGAGCTTTTCTTCCTCGTCATCGCGGATGAAACGCACGCCGCTGGCATCGATGAACAGGCTGCGCTTGATCCGCCGTCCGCCGGATTGCTGCATGCCGCGCCAGTTCTTGAACGACTCGGACATCAGGCGCCAGGTCGGGATCGAGACGATGGTCTTGTCGAAATTCTGCACCTTGACCGTGTGCAGGGTGATGTCGACCACGTCGCCATCGGCGCCGACCTGCGGCATCTCGATCCAGTCGCCGACGCGCAGCATGTCGTTGCTGGTCAATTGCACACTGGCGACAAACGACAGCAGGGTGTCCTTGTAGACCAACAGAATCACCGCCGACATCGCACCCAGACCCGACAGCAGCAACAGCGGCGAACGGTCGATCAGGGTGGCGACAATGATGATCGCGCCGAACACGTACAAGACCATTTTCGCCAGTTGCACATAGCCTTTGATCGAGCGCGTGCGGGCGTGTTCGGTGCGCGCATAGATGTCGAGCAAGGCATTGAGCAGGGCGCTGATCGCCAGCAGCAGGAACAGAATGGTGAACGCCAGCGCCACGTTGCCGAGAAAATTCATCGAGGTTTTGCTGAGTTCCGGCACCAGATGCAGGCCGAACTGGATCACCAGCGATGGCGTCATCTGCGCCAGGCGCTGAAACACCTTGTTGTGCCGGAAGTCGTTGATCCAGTGCAGGGCCGGCTGGCGACCGAGCATGCGGCTGGCGTGCAGGATCAGGTAGCGCGCCACTCGTCCGAGCACGAGCGCGATCACCAGCAGCACCATCAGCGCCAGTCCCGACTGCAAGAGCGGATGCTGTTCAAGGGTGCCCCAGAGGTCTTGGGCGTTGAGCCAGAGCTGTTTGATATCCATAAGCGAAACGTTTCTTCTATAAAGACGCGAGGGGCAATTAGAGCATTTAAGACGCTGCGTATTGCGGTCGGCGACAAAACGGGCAACAAAAAAACCACTGATTGTCACCGTTTGCACAAAGAAACTCGGCCTGAGTGCTCGAAACCGGTAATCTATGCAGCTGTTTTTTTGCATATCTTCGAGGTAGCACCCGTGTTTTCCCAATTCGCCCTGCACGAACGCCTGCTTAAAGCCGTGGCCGAGCTGAAATTTGTCGAGCCAACGCCTGTGCAAGCCGCGGCCATTCCGCTGGCGCTCCAAGGGCGTGATTTGCGGGTAACGGCGCAAACCGGAAGCGGCAAGACTGCGGCTTTCGTTCTGCCGATCCTCAATCGTCTGATCGGGCCGGCGAAGATCCGCGTCAGCATCAAGACGCTGATCCTGCTGCCGACCCGCGAGCTGGCCCAGCAGACGTTGAAGGAAGTTGAGCGCTTCGCGCAGTTCACCTTCATCAAGTCCGGCCTGATCACCGGCGGTGAAGACTTCAAGGTCCAGGCGGCGATGCTGCGCAAGGTGCCGGACATCCTCATCGGTACGCCGGGGCGGATGATCGAGCAACTCAACGCCGGCAACCTCGACCTCAAAGAAGTCGAAGTGCTGGTACTCGACGAAGCCGACCGCATGCTCGACATGGGCTTCGCCGAAGACGTGCAACGTCTGGTCGACGAATGCCCGAACCGTCAGCAGACCATGCTGTTCTCCGCCACCACTGGCGGTTCCGGCCTGCGCGAGATGATCGCCAAGGTGCTGAACAATCCGGAGCACTTGCAGCTCAATGCGGTCAGCCAACTGAACTCGACGACGCGTCAGCAAATCATCACCGCCGACCACAATCAGCACAAAGAGCAGATTGTGAACTGGCTGCTGGCCAACGAGACCTACCAGAAAGCCATCATCTTCACCAACACCCGCGCCATGGCCGACCGCATTTATGGCCGCCTCGTGGCTCAGGAATACAAGGCGTTCGTGCTGCACGGCGAGAAAGACCAGAAGGATCGCAAACTGGCGATCGATCGCCTGAAGCAGGGCGGCGTGAAGATCCTCGTGGCCACCGACGTCGCGGCCCGTGGTCTGGACGTCGATGGTCTGGACATGGTGATCAACTTCGACATGCCACGCAGCGGCGACGAGTACGTACACCGCATCGGTCGTACCGGCCGCGCCGGCAACGATGGCCTGGCGATCTCGCTGATCTGCCACGGCGACTGGAACCTGATGTCGAGCATCGAGCGCTACTTGAAGCAGAGCTTCGAGCGCCGCACGATCAAGGAAGTCAAAGGCACCTACGGCGGGCCGAAAAAGGTCAAGGCCTCGGGCAAAGCCGTCGGCGTGAAGAAGAAAAAGACCGACGCCAAGGGTGACAAAAAGAAAACCGCCGCCAAGACGCCGACCAAGCGCAAGAGCGTCAACCGTCCAAAACCGGATTCTCTGGTGAGCAGCGACGGCATGGCCCCGCTCAAGCGCCGCAAGCCGGCCGAGCCTGCGGCTGAGTAAGCTTTAGTATCGCGCATAAAAAAACCGGACATTGTCCGGTTTTTTTATGTCTCAACTGTCGGCTTTTTTCTCCGCCGAACCCAGTTCCTGCAAGCGCTTATCGATCAGCTGACACTTGTCAGGTAGATCGGCGCTGGCCGTGCCCAGATTCATTTTCTGCAACTCGGCGTTGATTTCCTTGGCCTTGGCCGGATTTTGCTCGGTGAGTTTCGCAACCTCCTTGGCCAGTTGCTCACGTTTGACCGCGGCCTCTTCGGGCGTACAGGCCCAGACGGGCAGGGCACAGGCGAGCGTAGCGGCGAGGGACAGCTTGATCAGGGTTTTCATGGGCAGGCCTCAGTTCCGGTTAAGGCGGGTTAACCGGTTGAGGGCTAAAGCCTGGGAAAAGTTCAGTGTGCTTAGCAGTGAGAATTTGGATCACAAGTCCAACTCACTTAGCGAAGTGCCGATGCAGCGATCAAAGATATCGATAAGAGGTTGATCAACTCCGTAGAAGGAGTGAATGCATGCATCAATCCATCCCTCGCGATTTACTGAATGCCAATCGATTGAATAGCCTGCGTTGAGAATAATGTACTCAAAGACGATACGCTGGGTTCGTCCGTTACCTTCTCTGAACGGGTGGGCAACGTTGATATTTCCATACGTCTCGGCCACGGTGTGGATGAGGTGATCACGAGAATAGTCCTCGAACCAGCCCGCAGCGGCCATTTTCGAAAACTCTTTTTCGACCTCGCGCTCAATGAAGTCCGGGCTGCAAAAACGGGTGCTGCCTTTGCTGATCGCCAGCGTGCGGATTTCACCCGCCCAAGAATAAACTTTTTCGAATAAGGTGCGGTGAACGTCCCTCAACGTAGCAAGACTGTACGGAGGGGTAATGAATTCAAGCTTCGCGGCAGCTACTTCGTTGATATAGCGTTCCGCTTCGTCCAGATCCTCCGCAGTGCGTAAATCGAGCAGATTGATGAGTACGTCTGACCCCGGATAGCAATCCGGGGCTTGGTCAGCACCGTATTTATCATTACTCAAGGTTTTACGTGCCGGACGGCTTTCAAGGCAGCCTCCCGAGTAGGAAGTTTGATGTCTCCATCGCAAGGCGAAGGAGCGAAACCTTCCAGACGCAAACTAGCTGCGAAGTTGGCTCTGCGATGCTTGGCGAACCAAACTTTCTTGGTTTCTAAACTGAGCTTTTCCATCCTGCCCCCTCAATGTCAGGTGCGCCTATTATAGCGGACGGGCACCCGATGGGCCCGATGACCTAGCATCGCACAATCGAAAGTCCTGGTGAATCCACTCGCCGTGCGCTTTCGGCGCGTAAGTACGCCAGGCTAGCCTACGGTCACAGATTACGCTCAAGAACGCTGCTCGCCATGACAGCAGCCTGGCTTCATCACTTCGTCGTACCGGTCATGATGCCGCACCCATTCCATGATCTCGTCCTCATTTCTGCCCTTGGGCGTCAGATCAAGGTAGTGGTAAGCGCCGACCAGCATGTCCAGGCCTCGGGCGTATGTTGAATAGGTGTGGAAAATCTCGCCTTGGTCGTTGCGATAAAACACGCTCAGCCCCGGCATTTCTTCCTCGGCGCTGTCGGTTTTTTCGTAGTTGTACGTGGCTTTTCCCTCCGCGACGTCTTCAGCCCGAGCGCAGACGCCGAAGTCGTAATTGAAGTCGCAACCCTCGGACGAAACCCAGTCGAACTTCCAGCCCATCCTCTGTTTGAATGCCTGAAACTCGTTAAACGGCGCGTGGGACACTGCTACCACCGCGACATCGTGGTGGGCCAGATGTTGATTGGCGCCGTCGATGTGATCGCTGAGGAACGAGCAGCCCTGGCAACCTTCCTGCCAATCTTTGGCGAACATGAAGTGGTAAATGATCAACTGGCTGTGCTTGCCGAACAGGTCGTTGAGTTTCACTTCGCCGCTCGCGCTCTGGAAATGGTAATCCTTATCGACTTTTACCCACGGCAGGGCGCGGCGCTCGGCGCTGAGGCGGTCGCGTTCCCGGGTGAAGGCTTTTTCGTGGGCCAGGTGTTGCTGGCGGGCGGCGAGCCAGGCTTCGCGTGTTACCACCGGATGGTTCTCAACGTTCATGACGATGTCTCCTGCGGGGTTAAACCGGCTGTTTCAGACTAGTCGTTTAACGTACCGAAGAATCGACACACCGTCGGTCGGTCGGACGCCGTAAATGCGGCTGAACGGCTGCGCAGCGCTTCGGTCACAACCTTTGAACGCGGCACACATCACCCGCACCGGAGGTTGGATCAGGATGACGACTTATAACTGGGATTTGATTGAGCGTTTGCTGCATGAAGTGCAGAACAGCGCTGGCCACAGTTTTACGCCACGATCTTATGCCGAGCAGCATGCTGCGGACCAGGCGGCGGTCGGTGAATCCGTAGGGAATCTGGATCACTTGAAAACAGAGGCCTGCCAATACGAAAAGCTCTTGCTGGAGCGCGGCTACATCGAGCCTCGGCCGGAGGAAGAGGGCGGCAATGGCGAGAACTTCGTGCTGACGCCGCGTGGCTCGAGATTGCTGAGCCTGATCGACAGCAGCATTCCCGGCAATGACCATCCGCGTCAGGTGCTGGATGAGCAGGAGGATGCGCTGGATGAGCTGACATTTGATGAAGTCGCCTCCAAGGCGCAGATTGCCTGACTGAACACCGACCCCTTGTAGGAGTGAGCCTGCTCGCGATAGCGGTCTCTCAGGCACAGATGTCCTGACAGGGAAAACGCTATCGCGAGCAGGCTCACTCCTACAGGGGGATGTGTATTTCTCAAGATTTTTGTGCGGCCTTCAGGCATTTGAGGTCATTGAAGTCTTTGCGCACGCCCTCGATCTTCTTCAACAAGCGCTCTCGCTGTTGCGGCGTGCTCTCGGCCATAAGGTCGACAAACAGTGCACGTGCCTGCGCTTCCGTGTTGGCGTAGGCCTTGCGGTAATCCGCTGTCCATAACTGCTCGCGGTTGACCAGAAGCGTCTCGATGCGTTGTGGGAATTCCGGACTGTTGCGTTGCGCAACGGCGGCGCTGAACTGTTGCTGCCAGTGGGCGCGGTTGGCAATCCACTGGGTGTTCTGATCGCCCAGCGCGTTGCTCCAGGCTGCGACGCGTTGCTTCTGCGTGTCGCTCAACGGCCCCAGCCAGTCATTCAGGCGTTTTTCCATGCGTTCACCGCGTTCCTTGATTTGTTGCGCCAAGGGCGGTTTGAGGTATTCCTGCTGGCGCTTGCGCAGATCCTTGGCGAACGCGTCGTTCATTTCCGCGACCTGTTTATCGTCCAGGCCTTGCAGCAGTTCGATGGCCGACGGGGTGATTTCCCGCGCGGTTTCGGCGATCGCCTGTTTGGCTTCGGCGGTGCGTTCCTGCAGGGCGGCGTCGGTGATTTGATTGCGTTCGACCATGGCCTGCAATCGGTCCAGCCAGTCAAGGTAACCCGGCAATTGAGTGGTGCAGTGCCAGCTCAAGTGGCCCTTGAGGCGTTCGTTGAACCAGTCTTTCTGCTCGCCGTTCATGTCCACGTAGTCGCCAAGCGTCCACGGGATGATCACGTCGAGGTTGCGGTAGGCCAGGCCGACACGGCTGCAGGCGCCGAGGGCGAGGGTAAAGATCAGCAGGGCGGCAATCTGTTTGAACCAGCGAGACATGGGCAAATCCTTGCGAGAGCCTGGCTTCGGGAATCTGATTCTTATGTGATGCAGGATGCGCGCGGCAGTTCAGCCGATCAATAGAAGGCGTGGGCAGCCTTGAGGGTGACGAGACCGTCGCACTGGCTGTTGTGCCCGGAATAGGCCGAACAATCGCTGCCGCTGAGGCTGGAATTGCTATAGATCAGGTCGAGATCGACGCCCATGAACGGCCGGGACAACTTCACCGACCAGTCGGTGAAACTGCTGATATAGCCACCGTCCACCGCGGCGGGGGTGTTCAGTTGATGGGTGGTGTATTTCATACTGACACCGATGCCGAACGGTTGGTTACCGCCGAGATCGGCAAACAGCGTGTTGTTCTGTTTATCCGGGTCGTTGCTCAAGGCGACGCCGAAGCGGCTGCCGAGCAGGGTCAGCCCGCCGAACACCTCCTGACTGTCGAGGGTGTCCACGCGAGGATAGCTGTAGTGGATCATTCCGACTTCATAGCCGAGGGTCTGATCGAAAGGCTGCTTAAAGCCTACGTAGGAGTCGATTTCAAGATTCTTGCCCGGCGTGATGCCCATGCTCGGTGCGTATTGGCCGAAATACACGCCGCTGTCGTGACTCAAGTCGAGGCCGCCATGGAATGAGCCGACCGCCGCCGGTTTCACCAGGCCCTGGGCCATGCTGCGGCTGGGAGTCGTGCCGAGTTTGAGATCGAAATCGCCCAGTTCGCGCTGAAAAACCTGGGCGTGCGCGGTCGCTGCCGATAGCAGGCTGACGAGCAATAAACAGGAAGATAGGCGCATGCGTCACTCCATGAACCGCGAGCGCAGGACCATGGGCCTGCTGAAACGCTTGATCTAGACGCGTGCAAGGATACCGGCGAATGCTCGGCATTGATGGCCGTTCGTCGATTTTCGAGGTTTTTGTTTAAAGCGAAGGGGGAATTGCGCGGTGCCAGTCCAGGCGCTTCGAAGCTCAAAGCGCCTCTGGACGGGGGTAAACCGGGTTGTTACTTCTTGCCCAGGCTGATCTGCTTGGACGGGCCGAACGTCTGGCCGCTGACGCCTTTGGCAATTTGCTGAATTTCGCCGCCGGATTTGAGGAACGCTGCGATTTGATCGTTGATCGATTCGCTGGTTTCAACGGCTGGAGCTGGCTTTGCTTTGCTGGTGGATGCTTTTACACGCATGGCGGCCATTAACCTTTAGAAAAGTAACTCGGCCAGGCATCGTACAGGAATAACTTGACAATTGCTTGGTAAATATCCCCCGGAATAACCAACCCCGGCGCTGCATTATTGTCGCTTCGATGTTCGTAATAGGTGGCTAAGCTGCTGTTTTAAATACGAACATTTATTCTGACGGTGCTTCGGCGGATGGCCGCCACGCGCTCGGCTGGACTGACGAGTGGCATCTCGTCGGGCTGCAAACGAGGAAAATCAATGCGTTGAAGCAGATTTAGCGCTGCGAGGATCTGGCGCCCGACGTTGCCGGTAAAAACGGGTAGAATGCCGCCCACGCAATGAGGGTTCTGGAAATGGCTTTAGTCGGGCGTTACAACAGTTTGCAAGTGGTTAAACACACTAACTTCGGTTTATATCTGGACGGCGGTGCTGACGGCGAGATTCTGTTGCCCAACCGTTATATCCCCAAAGATATTCCCAGCGAAGATGAAGACTGGCTCAATGTTTTTATTTATCTGGACAGCGAAGACAAACTTCTCGCCACTACGGAAAAACCGAAAGTTCAGGTCGGCGAATTTGCCAGCCTGAAAGTGGTTGAAGTCAACAGCATCGGGGTATTCCTCGATTGGGGGCTGCCAAAGGATCTGTTGTTGCCGTACTCGGAAGAGAAACGGCAGATGACCGCTGGCGACTATTGCGTGGTGCATGTCTACCTCGACAAACACACCCGCCGTATCACCGCCACCGCGCGGCTTGATCGTTATCTGGACAAGACCCCTGCGACTTACAGCCCGGGCCAGGAAGTTGACCTGCTGGTGGCCGAAGCCACCGACATGGGCTTCAAGGCGATCATCAACAACAAGCACTGGGGCTTGATCCACAAAAACGAAATCTTCAAGTTCATGCGCTCGGGCATGCGCGAAAAAGGCTTCATCAAGGAAGTGCGCGCCGACGGCAAAATCAGCCTGAGCCTGCAACCGGTCGGCCAGGAAGCGGCCAGCAGCCTGAGTTCGAAGATCCTCGGCAAGTTGCGTGAAAACGACGGCACCCTGGCGGTCAGCGACAAGAGCGACCCGGCGTTGATCAGCAGCCTGTTCGGCGTCAGCAAAGGCAACTTCAAGAAAGCCATCGGTTCGCTGTACAAGGAAGGCAAGATCGTCATTCACGCCGATCGCATTGAACTGACCTGAGTTCTCGCAGGCCCATGTTGGCGCTGCCGAAGGCTCGGTCCGCGTTCGGACGATCTGTTGATCTTGATCTTGAAAAAACAGACCAAAACATCGCAGCCGTCGGCAGCGCCTACATCAAGAGAGATGAGCAAATGAAAAAGCCGCTGATCGCGTACGTCGCTACGCTGCTGACGTTTCTGCTGCTCGACGGCATCTGGCTCGGGCTGCTGATGGCGCCGACCTATCGCGAACTGCTCGGTGCGCTGATGCTGGAACAACCGCTGCTGGTCCCCGCAGCGGTTTTTTATTGCCTGTACGTTTTCGGCTGTGTGGTGTTTGTGGTGTTGCCGGCGCTGAGCTGGCAGCGAGCGGCGAAGCTCGGTGCGCTGTTGGGGCTGGTGGCCTATGGCACCTATGACCTGACCAATTGGGCGACCTTGCGCGGCTGGTCGATGCAGGTGAGTTTGATGGACTGGACGTGGGGCACAGTGGCGACGGCGGTTGCTTGCACGGTGGGTTATTTGGTGGCGAAGCGGTTTGCGTGAGCTGATCTTTCAGTTGCGTTGGCAATGCTGGCCTCTTCGCGAGCAAGCCCGCTCCCACAATGAATTCCCCTCGTTCACATATTCCACTTCCACCGCAAATCCCCTGTGGGAGCGGGCTTGCCCGCGAATGACGGCGCAGCCGTCAACCATTCAGCACTGGCGTCACTGGCGAACTAAATGTCTTTTCCAGACGCCTTTTTCCGCGCGTCTGATTGATAATCCTCAACATTGATTTCTGACCATTGGATGGCCTGCCATGTTGTGTGCGTACGAGGTGTTGCGGTGAGTGCCGAGCGGCGTAATGCCGACGGGTTTGCCCTGCAAGTGATGATCGGCCTGTGCCTGATCTGGGGTGTGCAACAAGTGCTGATCAAGTGGGCTGCCGCGGACATCGCGCCGGTGATGCAGGCGGCGGGGCGCTCGGGGATTTCCGCGCTGCTGGTCGGCCTGCTGATCTGCTGGAAGGGCGGCTGGGATCAGGTCGGCAGCACTTGGCGTGGCGGCTTGCTGGCCGGTGCGTTGTTTGGTCTGGAGTTCCTGTTCATCGCTGAAGGTCTGCAACTGACGACGGCCGCGCACATGTCGGTGTTCCTGTATACCGCGCCGATTTTTACTGCACTCGGCGTGCATTTCCTGCTGGCCAGTGAGCGCCTGCGACCGCTGCAATGGCTGGGGATTCTGCTCGCGTTCATCGGCATCGCGATTGCCTTCGCCGGCGGTGTGTCGTGGGATAACCTCGACCGGCGCATGCTGCTGGGCGATGCCTTCGGCGTGCTGGCCGGCGCTTGCTGGGGCGCGACCACCGTAGTGGTGCGTGCCTCGCGATTGTCGGAAGCGCCGGTAACGCTGACCTTGTTTTACCAGTTAATGGTCGGTTTCATCGGCCTGCTGTTGATTGCGCTGTTCAGCGGCCAGATCACCCACGTCAGCCTGACCACCGTGGCGGTGGCCAGCGTGCTGTTTCAGGGACTGGTGGTGTCGTTCTTCAGTTACCTGGTGTGGTTCTGGCTGCTGCGCCGTTATCTGGCGGCCAACCTGGCGGTGTTCTCGTTCATGACGCCGTTGTTCGGTGTGACCTTTGGCGTCTTGCTGCTCGGTGAAGCGTTGAGCCTGAACTTTGTCATCGGCGCCGTACTGGTGTTGCTCGGCATCACCTTCGTCAGCGCCGAACAGTGGCTGCGTCGGCGTTTGCGCAAAGCGCTGGGCCAGCGTTAGTCGACTGCCGCGCCAGACCGCCTGCAATCAACAGGCCTGCGCCGGCGATGACCAATGCCGGCTGCAAACCGCCACTGAAATGGCTGCTCAGCGCCGCCAGCAACGGGCCGCTGAGCTGGCCGATGGCAAAGCACGCCGTCAGCAGGCCGGCATTACGCTGGACAGCGTGGGGCGCCAGCTCCCGCGAGCGTTGCATGACCAGTTGCATGCAGGCCAGAAACGGCGTGCCGCACAGGAGCACGCCCAACGCCAGGCCGAGGCCACTGCCCAGCAGGCAGGCAAACACGCCGGCCGCTTGCAGCCACAGCGTCGCCATCAGCCAGTGCCGCGTGGTTTCGCGATCATGCCGGCGCAAGCTCACCAGCCACACGCCAATCGCCGCGCCCAGGCCGAAGCACGGCCAGAACAGATCTGCTTGCCATTGCCCGTGAAACTGCGCATTGGCCATTTGCGCGAGAAACGTCGCCGGGATGATGTAGCCGATGCCGTACAGCGCGTACACCAGCGCCAACCTGCCGATGCCACGACTTGCTGAAGCCACTTGGGTCGTCGCTGCCGTCACTACAACCGGGGGCTGCGGCAGGAGCCGCCAGACCCCGAGCATCATCAGCAACGCGGCGCCGGCATAAATCAGCCACAGCGTCGCTGATGTCTGCTGCAATCGATGTGAGATCAGCGCCAGCAACCCTGTCAGAAAAATTCCCAGACCCGGCCCGGCAAAGACCAGCGCGCCCCAGCGTGGCCGACCCGCTGCCGCCGCCAGTGGCTGACTGAGTGACGTGATCATCACCAGCACCCAGGCGCTGGCGACGCCGGTGCCAAAGCGCAGCATCAGGTGCGACCAGAAACCGTTGGCCCAGAACGAGGCCAGTGTCAGCAGCACGCATAGCCACAAACCGCCGTGCAGGCGGCGCTGCACCTGCTGCGGACGATGCGCGAACATCGCATCCACGGCACCCAGCAGATAGCCCAGGTAGTTGGCCGCCGCGATCAGGCCGGCGGCCGTCAGGTCGAACTGGCCTTCGCTGAGCAAGTGCGGCATTTGCGGAGTCAGGGCGAAACGTCCGATGCCCATGGCCATCATCAGGGCAACGAAGCAGGCGGATAAGCGAATCAGCGGCGACATGGTCGGGCTTCCGTCAAAAGAACAATGACCGTCAGGCTAGGGCTGATTGACTTTCTTTAAAATTGAATAATAGTGAGTAACTTGTTCTGTTCAGGAGAAAGCTTGTGGAGTTCAGCCAACTGCGGATTTTTCAGGCCGTTGCCGAAGAAGGTTCGATCACCCGTGCTGCCGAACGCCTGCACCGGGTACCGTCGAATCTGTCGACCCGCCTGAAACAGCTTGAAGAGCAATTGGGCGTCGAACTGTTCGTCCGCGAGCGTCAGCGTTTGCAGTTGTCGCCTGCGGGAAAAGTCCTGCTGGACTACACCGGCAAGTTGTTCGCCCTGCGTGACCAGGCCAGTGCTGCGGTGATGGGCGGTCAACCGGCGGGGGATTTTGCCTTGGGCACCATGTACAGCACGGCGGCGATCCATCTGCCGGCGTTGCTGGCGCGTTATCACAAGCAGTACCCGGCGGTGAATCTGCAGGTGCAGTCGGCGCCGAGCGGTGAGTTGCTTGAAGGTCTGCTCAGCGGACGCCTTGATGCCGCGTTGGTCGATGGTCCGCTGGAACTGGCCGGACTCGACGGCGTGCCATTGTGCGAAGAACGGCTGGTGCTGATCACCGAAATCGATCATCCGCCGGTGCGCAGCGCGCTCGATGTGCAAGGGCGCGCGGTGTTCACCTTTCGTCAGGGCTGCTCTTATCGCATGCGCCTGGAAGCCTGGTACGCCCACTACCACGCGGCCATGGGCCGGGCGATGGAGATCGAGTCGTATCAGGGCATGCTCGCCTGCGTGATCGCCGGCAGTGGCGTGGCGCTGATGGCGGAATCGATGCTGGCCAGTCTGCCCGGCCGCGAAAGTGTTGCGGCGCATCCGCTGGCCGAGCCGTTCGTGGCTGCGACAACATGGCTCATGTGGCGCAAAGGCATGGTCGGAGCGAATCTCAATGCATGGATCGAGGTGCAGCAAGCGGTCTATCCCGCGCCTGCGCTGGAGACCCGTGAAACAGCGTGAACCTGTTGCAACAGATTCTGTTCAATTCAGTAACAGATCATTGCGGATTTCACCGAGCATTGCGTAGGACTTCGGACTATTATCAGTGCGAAGCCGCCACAGAATTCCGGCCGCTCAGCACCACCCTGAAGGGGGCATACGATGAAAGAGAAAATTCAAAACTGGCTGCACGACCTGGGTGTTGCCCTCGGCTTGATCGAACCGCCTCTGCAACCGGTACCGATTCGCACTGATGACGAGCAGCGTCGGCGCCAGCCACGTCGGCGTTAATACCACCGATAAGAGATTTCAAGATCGCAGCCGTTGGCAGTTTCTACACATGGTAGGAGCTGCCGAAGGCTGCGATCTTTTGCTTTTATCCAGGCAAAAAAAACGGGTGTGGCCACCGACGCCACACCCGCTGAAGAAAACATCGAGTCGTTACATCAAGTTCAGACCGCAGTCGCCACCGTGGCCGGGCGACGCGAGCACAAGCTGACCACGACGAAACTCACCAGACCCACCGCCAGGCTGTAATAGATCGGCGTATTGGCGTCCAGACCGTCCTTGAACATGAACAGCAGCGCCGTGGCGAAGCCCAGGCCCATGCTGGCGATGGCGCCGGCGGTGGTCGCGCGTTTCCAGAAGATCGCCCCGATCAGCGGAATCAGCATGCCACCGACCAGCAGGTTGTAGGCGAGAGTGAGGGCGCTGATCACGTCATTCACCACCAGTGCGATACCCAGCACGACGATACCCGTCAGCAGGGTGAACAAGCGGTTCACGCCCAGGCTCGACTGCTTGCCGCCACGCAGTTTCGGCAGCAGGTCTTCGGTCAGCGTGGTGGCGGCGGCGAGCAGGCCGGCGCTGGCGGTGGACATCATGGCGGCCAGCGCGGCCGCGATGACCAGACCACGGATCCCGTCAGGCAGCGACAGTTTGACGATGGCGGCGAACGCGTTGTTGACGTTGTCCAGATCCGGAATCAGCACGTGCGCTGCCATGCCGATCAGCGCGCAAGCCAGGCCGTAAAGGATGCAGTAAATTCCCGCGATGCTGCCGGCGTATTGCGCGACCTTGGCGGTCTTGACGGTAAATACCCGTTGCCAGATGTCCTGACCGATCAGGATGCCGAAGAAGTAGATCATGAAGTAAGTGATGATCGTGTCCCAGCCGATCGTGGTGAAGCTGAAGGCGGTGGCCGGCAGCTTCAGCACCAATTCGTCCCAGCCGCCGACGCGGTACAGGCAAATCGGCAAGAGGATGAACATCAGGCCGACGGTCTTGATGATGAACTGCACGATGTCGGTCAGGGTCAGCGACCACATCCCGCCGATCGCCGAGTAAATCACCACCACGCCACCGCCGAGCAGCACCGAGATCCAGAACGGCAGGCCGAACAGCACTTGCAGCACGGTGCCGATGGCGAGGATCGAGGTCACGCCGATCATCAGCGCGTAGGCCAGCATGATCGCCGCACTCGCCGAGCGCGCCATCGGGTTGTAGCGCTTTTCCAGGACCTGGGTAACGGTGTAGATCTTCAGTTTCAGCAGCGGCTTGGCGAGGAACAGGTTCAGCGCGACGATGCCGCAACCCAGCGCCGCACACAGCCAGAAGCCGGAGATACCGTGCACATAGCCCAGGCGCACGGTGCCGACGGTGGACGCACCGCCGAGTACGGTCGCGGCCATGGTGCCCATGTACAGACTGGGGCCGAGGTTGCGACCGGCCACGAGAAAGTCCTCGTTGGTCTTGGCCTTGCGCATGCCGAAATAGCCGAGCAAGAGCATGCCGGCGGCGTAGATGAGGACGACGAATAAATCCAAAGCCATGATGGCGTGTCTCCGATTGTCTTTTTTATGATGAGGCTGAGATCAGTTCCCTTGTAGGAGTGAGCCTGCTCGCGATAGCGGTCTTTCAGTCACATCTGTGTTGGATGTGCTGCAGTCATCGCGAGCAGGCTCACTCCTACAGGGTTTTGTGTGGATCAGGCGGCCTGACGCAGTTCGGGTTTCAGGGCGGCTTCGCTGCGCGCGTCCCCGGGCCCAAACACCTCCCGAGGCTCCGGGAACAAGCGCAACAGCGTCAGATACACCACCGACGCCAGGCCCAATGTCACCGGCAAGCTGATGTCGATGCCGCCGGCCAGTTCGCCCAGCGGGCCGACAAACTGTCCCGGCAGGTTGACGAAGCACAGGCCGACCAGTGCGCTCGGGATCCACGCACCGAGGCCGCGCCAGTTCCAGCCATGGTTGAACCAGTAGCGTCCGCCCTGTTCGCCGCGGGTGAACACTTGCAGGTCTTCCGGGCAGTAGAAGCCGCGACGCACCAGCAGGCCGATGATCATGATCACCATCCACGGCGTGGTGCAGGTGATGATCAGCACGGCGAAGGTCGATACGCTCTGCACCAGGTTGGCGGCGAAACGGCCGATAAAGATGAAGGCAATCGACAGCACGCCGATCAGCAAGGTCGCCTTGACCCGCGACAGCACCCGCGGAAACACGCTGGACATGTCCAGCCCGGTGCCATACAGCGAGGTGGTGCCGGTCGACATGCCGCCGATCACCGCAATCAGGCACACCGGCAGGAAAAACCAGCTCGGCGACACCGCCAGCAAACCGCCCACGTAGTTGTTCGCCGCGATGTAATCCGGCGCCTTGATCGCGACGATGGTTGCGGTGGCAAGGCCGAACAGAAACGGGATCAACGTGGCCAGTTGCGCGGCGATCACTGCCAGCATGATCCGTCCCTTCGGCGTTTCACGCGGGATGTAGCGCGACCAGTCGCCAAGGAACGCACCGAAGGAGATCGGATTGCTCATCGCCACCAGCGCCGCGCCGATGAACGCCGCCCAGAACCCGGCCTGACCCAGCGCCACGCTGCCGGCGTACTGGCTGTCGAAAGCGGGGGCGAAAGCGAAGATGCCGAGCAGGAACAACAGGCTCGCGGCCCACACTGCGATGCGGTTGACCCACAGCATGAAGCGGAAGCCGTAGATGCACACGGTCAGCACCAGCAGTGCGAACAAGCCGTAGGCCAGGCCCAGGGTCAGGTCGGTTTCCGGCAGATCGAGCAGGCGTTTGGCGCCGCCGACCAGTGCATCGCCGGAACTCCACACCGAGAGCGAGAAGAACGCGATCGCCGTCAATAACGACAGGAACGAACCGACAATCCGCCCGTGCACGCCGAAGTGCGCACCGGAAGACACGGCGTTGTTGGTGCCGTTGATCGGGCCGAACAGGCCCATCGGCGCGAGGATCAGCGCACCGACCACCACACCCAGCACAATCGCCCAGACGCCAGCCTGAAATGACAGGCCGAACAGCACCGGGAAACTGCCGAGTACAGCGGTGGCGAAGGTATTGGCGCCGCCGAAGATCAAGCGAAACAAGTCGCTGGGTCGGGCGTCGCGTTCGTGGTCGGGAATCTGTTCGACCCCGTTTGTTTCTATGCTGCTAAGGCGTTTTTCGTTGTTGTTGTTATTCATGATCTGCTCCGATCATCAGGCGCGCTCATCGTGCGTGAGCGTCACCCTTGGCTAAGGGGATGGCAGCCCTTCCGGCATTGCGGACAAATGTTCATGACAGGCCAGCCAGAGGCCTTGTTGTTCTAGGCTCGACGTTTGTTTTTTGAAAACAATCGTCTCGCGCTCCTGGCTAAAGTGTTGCTCCCCTTGCATGCGCAGCTCGGTGGCCACGTCATGGATGAAAATCGCCACGTCACCTTGCAGGCTGACGAAGGCGTTGCTCGAGGTACACGACAGCACCTCGAAACCCTCCTCGGCGCGCCAGCGGTCCCACAACGCCTGATAGGCATCGCGCGACAGCAACGGCTGGTCGAGGGTGTAGAAAACGAAGCTGGCATCGGCGCTGAAAGCCCCGAAGTAAGCTTCGCGATCATTGCGCGCAAACGCGGCGACCAGTTCGGCGGCCGCGTGCAAAACCTGATCATGTTCGTGCATGACCGACCCCTCAGCGATGGACCACGCCAGGCAGTACGCAGAGCATTTCGTACAGCAGGTTGGCGGCCAGCAGCGAGGTGTTGCCGGTGGTGTCGTAAGCGGGCGAGACTTCTACCAGATCGCAGCCGATCAGGTCGAGGCCCTGGCAGCCACGCACAATCTCAATCGCCTGAATGGTGGTCAGACCGCCGATTTCCGGGGTGCCGGTGCCTGGCGCCCAGGCCGGATCGATGCCGTCGATGTCGAAGCTCAGATACACCGGACCGCCGCCGACTTTCTCGCGCACTTCGGCCATCAGCGGTGCCAGCGACTTGTGCCAGCACTCTTCGGCCTGAACCACGCGGAAGCCCTGATCGCGGCTCCAGTTGAAGTCATCGGCGGTGTAGCCCTGCGCACGCAGACCGATCTGCACCACACGGTCGCAATCGAGCAAGCCTTCTTCGACGGCGCGGCGAAAGGTGGTGCCGTGGGCGATTTTCTCGCCGAACATGTGATCATTGACGTCAGCGTGGGCATCGATGTGCACCAGGCCAACCTTGCCGTGCTTCTTATGAATCGCGCGCAGAATCGGCAGGGTGATGGTGTGGTCGCCACCCAGCGTCATCGGAATAACGTTGTGCTCAAGGATGTTGTCGTAAGCTTCTTCGATGATGCGCACGGCATCAAGCAGGTTGAAGGTGTTGATTGCCACATCACCGATGTCGGCAACCGACAGCGAATCAAACGGCGCAGCGCCGGTGGCCATGTTGTATGGGCGGATCATCACCGATTCGGTGCGAATGTCGCGCGGCCCGAAGCGGGTGCCGGGGCGCAGCGAAGTGCCGATGTCCAGTGGCACGCCAACGAAGGCAGCGTCCAGGCCGGCAGCGGTCGGTACATGGGGAAGTCGGAGCATGGTGGCGATGCCGCCGAAGCGCGGCATTTCGTTGCCGCCCAGTGGTTGGTGAAGAATCTTGTCCACGGGTAGGGCCTCATCGTCTTTGTTTTATTTATGCCGGCGCGCCGTCGAACACAGGTCCGGGCGCCGCTGTGGGGCCGATGATGCGAAATGCAGTGGCGGGGAAGAATCGCTGTGGGCAAAAACTTAGTTCAGATTTTTCTAAACTAAATCGAGAGGCTCGATATAGACTTCTTCCATGCACAGAATCGCTGAGGCCTGTCATTTTTGGCTGAACACCGCAACCCATGTGGGAGCGGGCTTGCTCGCGAAGGCGTCATGTCAGTCGAAATCAATGTTGCCTGACACACCGCTTTCGCGAGCAAGCCCGCTCCCACAAGGGTTGTGTTTCAACACAAGCACCGTGCGTATGCTTGCAACCGGAGCCCCTCATGGCCAACGCTTTACCCGACCTGAAACTCCTGCGCATCTTCGTCAGCGTCGTGCGGCATCAGGGTTTTGCCAATGCGCAGCAGGAACTCAACCTGTCGACTTCGGCAATCAGCACCTACATGAGCCAGCTCGAAGCCGCGCTTGGCCTGGTGTTGTGCCATCGCGGGCGCGGCGGGTTCAGCCTGACCAGCAAGGGCGAGCTGTTCCATCAGGAAACCCTGCGCCTGCTCGCTGAGCTTGAGGGTTTCGAGCAATACGCCGCCGCGCTCAAGGGCGAACTGCGCGGCACGCTTAACTTAGGGGTGATCGACTCCACCGTCAGCGACAAGGCCTTGCCATTTGCCGAAGCCATCGGCGCCTACAGTCAGGAACACCCGGCGGTGCATTTACATTTGTCGGTGATGAGCCCGTACGAACTGCAACTCGGCGTGCAAGACAACCGCCTCGACCTCGCCATCGGTGCGTTCTCCACACGCATGAGCGGTCTGGTGTACATGCCGCTGTACCGCGAACAGCACTGGCTGTATTGCAGCAGTCGCCACCCGCTGTTCAACGAACGGCGGATCCCCGAACAGGTCATCACCCAGCAACGCATGGTCGGGCGCGGTTACTGGAGTCAGGCGGAACTGGCCCGTCACGGCTTCAAACACAGCGCCGCGACTGTGGAAAGTATGGAAGCGCAACTGATTCTGGTGCTCTCCGGCGCGTACATCGGCTACTTGCCGGAGCACTACGCGCAGGCCTGGGCAGACAAGGGCGACTTGCGCGTTTTGCTGCCGGCGACGTTCGGTTATCAGGCGCCGTTTTCGATGATCATGCGCCGCGGCCGCAGTCGCGAGCCGCTGATCCAGACCTTCCGCGATTTGCTCAAAGCGCAGCTCAATCAGGCCTAACCTTTATGTCCAGACCCCAATGCCCGCGCTGCCTGCGCCCTCAAACTCACTGTTTGTGCGAGTTGATCCCACGCCTCGACAGCCGCACCCGGGTGTTGCTGCTGCAACATCCGAGCGAGGTCAATCATGCGTTGAATACTGCGCGCCTGGCAGCGCTGGGGCTGACCAACGCCGAGCTGATCGTCGGTGAGGTGTTCGAGGATCTGCCGACACTGCTGAACCGTCCGGGTTATCAGGCGCGATTACTGTTCCCGGCTGACGATGCGCAGCCGCTCCAGACTTACGCCCCAGGAGATGAACCGCTGTTGCTGGTGGTGCCTGACGGCACCTGGCGCAAGGCGCGCAAGCTGCTGCACCTCAATCCGCTGCTGTCGGCGTTGCCACGGGTGGCGCTGGCTGAAGGTGGCGTGTCGCGTTATCGCCTGCGCAAGGCACCGGGGCCGGGGGCGTTGTCGACGGTCGAAGCCATTGTGCAGGCGTTGCAGACGCTGGAGGCACCGACGTCATTCGAGGCGTTGCTCAAGCCGTTTGAAGCGTTGATCGAAGGGCAGATAGCGGCGATGGGGGAGGAGACTTTTCAGCGTAATCATGGCGGCAGATAGTCGTCGTCTGGGCTGGCCTCTTCGCGAGCAAGCCCGCTCCCACATTCGATCGGGTTCTTCCAGATAGAATGCGATCAACTGTGGGAGCGGGCTTGCTCGCGAAGGCGTCAGATCAATCACCGCTGATTCCGGATAATCTTCACCGTTCACGCATCGCCTCGGTCCGCGCTTTCAGCACCGGTTTGAGCAGGTAATCCAGGACGCTTTTTTCCCCGGTAATAATGTCCACCGTCGCCACCATCCCCGGAATGATCAGCAGCGGTTTCACGTCGCCACCCAAGTGATTCTTATCGGTGCGCACCTGGATCAAATAAAAGCTGTTGCCCTTGTCGTCGGTAATCGTATCGGCGCCGATCAGCTCGAGTCTGGCGCTCAGCCCGCCATAAATCGTGTAGTCGTAGGCACTGAACTTGACCATGGCTTTCTGGCCTGGATGCAGGAACGCGACGTCTTGCGGGCGCACCTTGGCTTCGATCAGCAGGTTGTCTTCCAGCGGCACGATTTCAACCATGTCGCTGCCCGGCTGAACCACGCCGCCGATGGTGTTGACCTTCATTTGCTTGATCACTCCGCGCACCGGCGACGTCACCGTCGTGCGGCTGACGCGGTCGTCGATGGCGATGCTCGATGCGGTGATTTTTGACAGGTCGGTGCGTTTCTCATTCAGCTCCTTGGCAGCCTCGGAGCGGAAGGTTTGTTCCGATTCGTCGATCTTGCTGCGGATCTCGGCGATGGCCGATTCGGCGCGGGGAATCGCCAGGGTCGTCGCGTTCAGCGAACCGCGAATTTCCACCGCGCTGCGCCTCAGGCGGAGGATTTCCACCGGTGACACGGCGCCGGTTTTCACCAGCGGTTCAGACATGTTCATCTCTTGCTGCAGCAGCGCCAGGCTGGAACTGAACTGGCCTTGCTTGGAGCGAAACTCGGCGAGTTCCTGAGTTTTCTGCCGCAGTTGTTCGCTGAGGGTGCGCTGTTCGCTGGCCAAGCGGCGTTGGCGTTGTTCGTACAGCGAGCGCTCGTCTTCGGCGACTTGCGGCGCCTTGGCGATCACTTCAGCGGAGAGCTTGAAAGGCCGGCCTTCGGCCTCTGCCGAAAGCCGCTCGACCTGCGCCGTCAGCGCATAGCGATCAGCCTCGCTCTCGCCCTTGTTCGAACGGAAACGCGTGTCATCCAGACGCAGCAGCGTGTCGCCTTTGTTGACCATTTGCCCTTCGCGTACGAAAAGCTCGGTGACGATGCCGCCCTCAAGGTTCTGGATCACCTGCACCTTGCTCGACGGAATCGCCTTGCCTTCGCCCATGGTCACTTCTTCGAGCACGGCGAATTTGGCCCAGACCAGCGCAGCGATCAGCAGCGCCGCCGCCAGCCACACGGTGATGCGTGATTTGCGCGGCGAGTCCTGCAACGCCGCGCCAGCGGTTTCCGGCATGAACTCGGCTTCGGCACTTTTGCCGAAGCTGTCGAAGTAACCGCGTGACTTGCTATCAGATGAAGCAGACATGGGGCGATACCCCTCAATTAAGAAACATCAACTGGATGGCAAATCAGTGCCCAAGCTATCCTGGCCAGAGAACGTCCCTGCAGCCAGATAGCCACCCTGTGGCCAGGGGATTTATCCCCGATGGGTTGCGCAGCAGCCCCAAAAATTCATAGGCGCTGCGCACCCAATCGGGGATAAATACCCTCGCCACAGGTTTTGTGCATGCCGTAAATAATCTATGCGCATTTAAACCGCCGCCGAGCCGACCCGGCCCTTGCGCAGTGCATCGATGACCGCATCTTTCGGACCGTCGGCGACCACGCGGCCGTTGTCCAGCACCAGCAGCCGGTCCACCAGGCTCAGCATCGAGGTTCGGTGGGTGACCAGCAGCAGGGTTTTGCCTTGTACCCAGGTGTGCAGTTTTTGGCGCAGCAGGTCTTCGCTGCTGTTGTCCATGGCGCTGGTCGGTTCGTCGAGCAGCATGATTGGCGGATCGAGCAACAGCGAGCGCGCCAGCAACACGGCCTGGCGCTGGCCGCCGGACAGCAGTTGGCCGCGTTCGCCCACCGGCCGGTCGAAACCCTGCGGATGCTGGCGCGCCAGTTCGGTCACGCCGGTCAGTTCGGCGACTTCGAGCATGCGTGCATCGCTGATGTAGCGCGCGCCAAGGGTCAGGTTGTCGCGCAGGCTACCGGCCAGCAATGGCAAGTCGTGGGCGACGTAACCGATCTGCTGGCGCAGGTCAGCGACATCCAGTTGGCGCAGATCGAGACCGTCGAGCAGCAACTGGCCTTCTTCGGGTTCATAAAAGCCCATGAGCAATCGCGCCAACGTGCTTTTGCCGGAACCGCTGCGCCCGATGATGCCGACCCTTTCACCGGGTTTGAGGCTGAAGGTGACGTTGCTCAGGGCCGGTGCATTCTGGCCGTTGTAGTGAAAGGTCACGCCGCTGACGTCCAGTGCGCCTTGCAATTGCGTGCGTTCCAGCGGCCGTTGCTTGCCGTCGCGCTCCTGCGGCAGGGCCATCAGCGCGTCGGTGCTTTTCATGGTCAGTTGCGCTTGCTGATAGCGGGTGATCAGCCCGGCGATCTGGCCCAGCGGCGCAAGCACACGGCTGCCGAGCATGTACGTGGCGACCAGCGCACCGACGCTGAGGTTGCCGGCGATGATGCTGTAGACCCCGGCGACAATCGTCGCCATCCCGGAAAATTGTTGAATGAACAGCGTGCCGTTGGTCGCCAGCGCCGCCAGATTGCGGGCATGGCTGTCGAGGCGGGTGAGGGCGCCGTGAGTGCTTTCCCAGCGGTGCTGGCGTTCGCTTTCGGCGCTGCACGCCTTGAGGGTTTCCAGGCCGCCGAGGGTTTCGATCAGCACCGCCTGCCGTTCGGCGCCCAGGCTCAGGCTTCTCTGCACGGTGTCGCGCAGGCGGGCCTGAATCGCCAGTGCGAAGCAGATCGTGATCGGGAAGGCCAACAGTGGAATCACCACCAGCCAGCCGCCGAGCAGGCCGATCACCACCAGCATCAACACCACGAAGGGCAAATCGATCAGGCTGGTCAGCGTGACTGCCGTGAGAAATTCGCGCAGGCCCTGGAAGTCATGAATGCTCTGGGCAAATCCGCCGATGGTCGCCGGCCGCGCCTTCATCGACATGCCGGTGATGCGCTCGAACAACGTCGCCGAGAGGATGACGTCGGTTTTCTTGCCGGCGGTATCGAGCAAGTGCGCCCGCACCACGCGCAACACCAGTTCGAAACCGGTGCCGATCAGCAGCCCGATCGACAGCACCCACAGCGTCGATGTTGCCTGATTCGGCACCACGCGGTCGTAAGTCTGCATGACAAACAACGGCACCATCAGGCCCAGCAGGTTGATCAGGAAACTGGCGAGAATCGCATCGCTGTACAGCCATTTCGACAGCTTCAGGGTGTCGCGAAACCAGGCGTTGACCCGGGGCACCAAAGGCGCGCGCAGGTCTTCGAGTTCGTGGCGCGGTCGGGCGAACAAGGCCTGGCCGCTGTAGTGTTCGCTGAGTTCTTCGCGGCTGACCCATTGCTCGCCGCCATCGGCTTCACTGGGCAGCAAGAGGGCTTTGCCGTCATCGGCAAAACGCCGCAGCACGGCGGTGCGACCGTCGTTGAGCAGCAACAAAATCGGCAGATTGAGCGGTGAGATGTCTTTCAGGTCGCGGCGCAGAATGCGTGCCTGCAACCCGGCCCGGGCGGCGGCACGGGGCAGCAAATCGAGGCTCAGGCGTTGGTTGTGCAGGGGCAGGCCGGCGCTCAGGCTGGCACGACTGACCGTCGCGCCATGCAGTTTGCAGAGGATCAACAGACCGTCGAGTAACGGATCATCGAAGCTTGCGCGCGGATCGACCCCGGGGGCGCCGGGTTCCATGCTGGTCATATTGACTGCCTCTGTTGAACGGCGATGCGAGATGAACACGGCTCTTGTCGGATCGTTGCAGCCCGTGACGCTCCGCGTCACTGGACGCGGAGCGTCCCTAGAGGCATTCCCACGCAGAGCGTGGGAACGATCAACACGTTGGGGCTGCTGCGCATCCCAGCGGGAGCAAGCTCCCTCGCCACAATGAGTCACTTCAGTTCGGGCAGGCGTGCCTGGTTTTTCACTTCGGTCGTGGCAATCGCGTCAGCCGGCAGCACCACGCGTTGTTTGCTCAGCAACTGGCCCATGTTCGCCAGCACGCGGTACATCGAGTACTCCTCGGTGTAGCGAATTTCGGTGTAGCGGCGGTTGGCGTTGTACAGCTCGTTTTCGCTGTCGAGCAGGTCGAGCAGGGTGCGTTGGCCGAGGCCGAACTGGTCCTGATACGCCGCGCGCACGCGTTTGCTGGTTTCGGCGTATTCGCGGGCGGTCGGCGTCTGCTTCTTCGCGTTTTCCATGGCGTTCCAAGCCAGACGAATGTTCTCGTTGAGCTGACGCAGGGCGTTGTTGCGGATGTCCATCGCCTGGTTGATATCGTGTGCGTTGGCGGCCAGACGCGCCTTGTCGCTGCCACCGCGGAACAGGTTGTAGTTCATCACCACGCCCACGCGCCATTCGTTGTCGTGGCCTTCGTCGCCCTGCACGTTGTTGTTCGCGCCCACCGCGGCTTCGGCGTCGAAGCGTGGATAGAACGGCGACTTGGCCACTTCGTACTGGCTCTCGGCGGACTGCACGTCGGCCTGAGCCGATTTCAGGTATGGGTTGTTGTCTACCATGCTCTGCTGCGCTTCACGCAGCTCGGTAGGCAATTCGCCTCGGGTCGAGGCCGGGGTTTCCAGCTCATCGGGCATGCGTCCGACCACGCTGTAGAAGTTCGATTCGGCGTCGGCCAGATCGACTTCGGCGGTGTCGAGGTTGTTTTGCGCCAGCGCCTTGCGAGCGACCGATTGATCGGAGTCAGCGTTGCTGCCGATACCGCGTTCGGTGCGCAGGCCGATCTGATCGTTGACCCGCAAGTGCGCCTGCAGGTTGTTTTTGGCCAAAGTCACCAGCTCACGACGCTTGAGCACTTCGAGGTAGACCTCGATGGTGCGCAAGGCCAGATCCTGCGCGGTGCCTTGCGCGTAGTAGGCGCGCGAGTTGGACACGCCCTTGGTGCGCTCGACCTCGTTGGCGGTGTTGAAACCGTCGAACAACATTTGCCGCAAACGCAGCTCCGACTGGGTGTAGTTGAGGATCTCGGTGTTGTGATTACCAAAGGCCCGGGTGTTGGTGTTGTCGCTGTAGCCTCGACCATAAGCGGCGTTCAAATCGACCGACGGGTAGAACCCGCCCTTGGCGACCTTGACCTGTTCGTCAGCCGACAGGCGTGCGTCCACGCGCGACGCGAGTTCCGGGTGAGTGGCGATGGTGCTTTGGATCGCCTCGGTGAGGTTCATGGCCTGGGCTTGGGATGTGCAAGCCATGGCCAGCAAAACCGCGCTGCAGAGGGGGGTTAAAACGCGCATGGGTGCATCTCCCTGAGTCCTGATGGTGTGTTACCGTCGCCAAATATTTGACGAATTTAAAGGGTGTAAGCGTTTCACTCTTGTAACAACAGAGCTAAGAACATCTTGAAGCGTAGCTAAGAAAAAATTTTCATAGGGCTTATGCCAAAAAAAACTTATGCGCTTTGTAAAAAGCAGCACATTGTTCAGCGTGAAAGCCTTTGTTTTATGCGCTTTAGGGAGCTCGAAAAGGCTTGAGGAAAGTTCCATTCACTTTGCGAGACACGGCGAAGTACTGCTGAAGGGGAGGGACGCGTAGCGGTTGATGAGCGACAGATTTTTGTCACTCGGGTGATTCACCACCGTTACGTAGCGTTAGTGGAATGGCTGTTTTGACCGGGACTCGCAAGTGCTTGATGCACGAGCGATTCCCTGCAAACGCTACCTGCGAAACGAACTGTCGAGGGTGCGAGCGTCACTCCCGGCAACCCGATTGAGCCATGGGCTGCTTCGCGAACCTGTGCCGACGGTGGTCGGCAGCGGAGGATTTCACATGGCAACGCTCATCGGTACGGTCACTAAAGTCATTGGTCAGGTATTTGCCCAAAAGGCCAACGGCGAGAAAATTCTTTTGATCGAAGGCGATCGCTTGAACGCCGGCGATCAACTGATCACCGGCGCGGAAGGCGCGGTGGCGGTGAAACTGCAAAACGGCCAGGAATTGACCCTCGGGCGCGGCAGCAGCATCACAATGACCGGGCAGTTGCTGGCCGACCAGGCTGTCGCCGTGAAAGTGGACGAAGCGCAGACTCCGAGCCAGGCGCAGCTGACCGATGTCGAGCAGATCCAGAAAGCCATCGCCGCCGGTGAAGACCCGAGCCAGACCGCCGAAGCCACTGCGGCCGGTCCCAATGCCCCCAGCGCCACACCGGGCGATGCGGGCGGCGGGCACAGTTTTGTGCTGCTGACCGAAGTGGGCGGACGGGTCGATCCGGTGATCGGTTTCCCAACCGCC
The DNA here is from genome assembly GCF_014268555.1 of Pseudomonas sp. SWRI111. Classification (NCBI taxonomy): domain Bacteria; kingdom Pseudomonadati; phylum Pseudomonadota; class Gammaproteobacteria; order Pseudomonadales; family Pseudomonadaceae; genus Pseudomonas; species Pseudomonas sp. SWRI111. The sequence goes on from NZ_JABWQQ010000013.1 coordinate 154,213, forward strand.
GGTTTCAACGGCATTCCCGAATTCCCTGAAGAACGCCGCGAAGCGGTGATCGACGACGGCGACGACACTCCCGCGCCGATCGTGGTGCCACCGCCACCGGTGAACAATCCGGTCACGCTCAACGGTCTCGACACGTCTGGCGGCGAACTGAACCTCAACGAAGCCAATCTGCCTGACGGCACGGCGGCCAATCCAGGCGCGCTGACCCAGAGCGGCAGCTTCACCGTCTCCGCACCGGACGGTTTGACCAGCCTGAACATCGGCGGCATCAGCCTGATCAGCGCTGGCGTGGCGCTGGGTTTCCCGCAGTCGATCACCACGCAACTGGGCAACACCCTGACCATCACCGGCTACAACCCGGCAACCGGCACGGTCACCTACAGCTACACGCTCAATGGCAACGAAACCCACGCGGCGGGCGACGGCGCCAACAGTCTCAGCGAACAATTCACGGTGATTGCCGTCGACAGCAATGGCGACACGGCGACCGGCACGCTGGACGTGAACATCACCGATGATGTGCCCAAAGCTGTTGACGACGCTAACGGCACCGCCTCGGAAACCTTGCTGACCCTGACTGGCAACGTCCTCACTAACGATGTACAAGGCGCTGACCGCGTACCGACCGGCCCGGTTACACCCGGCACCTTCACCGGCACTTACGGCACGCTGGTGCTGAACGCTGACGGCACTTACACCTACACCCTCAACACCAGCGACGCCGATTTCAAAGCGCTGACCGGTGGTGGCAACGGCACGGAAACGTTCGCCTATGTGATTACCGATGCCGATGGCGACACCAGCACCGCCAACCTCGTTTTGCAGATTCATAACAACGATGATCCGGTGATCATTGACGGTCTGAACGTTGCGGGTGGCGAGCTGACGGTTTACGAAAAAAACCTCAGCGACGGCAGCGCCCCGGATGCCGGCGCGCTGACGCAAAACGGCACGTTCACCATCACTGCGCTGGATGGCGTCACCTCGCTGACTGTCGGTGGTATCGCCGTGATCGCCAATGGCCTGGCCGCCGGCCTTCCACAATCCATTACAACGCCACAGGGCAACACGCTGACCATCACCGGTTTTAACGCTGCAACCGGCGTGGTCAGTTACAGCTACACCCTGGCCGACAACGAAGCGCATCCGAATGCTGACGGCGCGAATAGCCTGCCGGAGCAATTCACCGTTACGGTTGTCGACGACAACGGCACCACCGCCAACGGCACGCTGGATGTGAACATCGTTGACGACCTGCCGAAGGCCAACGATGACAGCAACGGAACGGCCTCGGAATCTCAACTGACTCTGACCGGCAACGTCCTGACCAACGACGTACAAGGCGCTGACCGTGTCCCGACTGGCCCTGTCACCGCCGGCACCTTCACCGGCACTTACGGCACGCTGGTGCTCAACGCTGACGGCACTTACACCTACACCCTCAACACCAGCGACGCCGATTTCAAAGCGCTGACCGGTGGCGGCAATGGCACGGAAACGTTCGCCTATGTGATTACCGATGCCGACGGCGACACCAGCACCGCCAACCTCGTTTTGCAGATTCACAACAACGATGATCCGGTGATCATTGACGGCCTGAATGTCGCGGGTGGCGAACTGACAGTTTATGAGCAAAACCTCAGCGACGGCAGCGCCCCGGATGCCGGCGCGCTGACGCAAAACGGCACGTTCACCATCACTGCGCTGGATGGCGTCACGACGCTGACCGTTGGCGGTATCGCCGTGGTCACTGGCGGTGTAGCCGCAGGCTTCCCGCAATCGATCACCACGCCACAGGGCAACACGCTGACCATCACCGGCTTCAACGCGGCAACCGGCGTGGTCAGTTACAGCTACACCCTGGCCGACAACGAAGCGCATCCGGACGCCAATGGTGCGAACAATCTGCCAGAGCAATTCGCTGTCACCGTGGTCGACGACAACGGCACCACCGCCAATGGCACGCTCGATGTGAACATCGTCGACGACCTGCCGAAAGCCGTGGACGACGCTAACGGCACCGCCTCGGAATCTCAACTGACCCTGACCGGCAACGTCCTCACCAACGACGTACAAGGCGCCGACCGTGTCCCGACTGGTCCTGTCACCGCCGGCACCTTCACCGGCACTTACGGCACCTTGGTGCTGAACGCTGACGGCACTTACACCTACACCCTGAACACCAGCGACGCCGATTTCAAAGCGCTGACCGGTGGCGGCAACGGCACGGAAACTTTCGCCTATGTGATTACTGATGCCGATGGCGACACCAGCACCGCTAACCTCGTTTTGCAGATTCACAACAACGACGATCCAGTGATCATTGACGGCCTCGATGTAAATGGCGGCGAACTCACCGTTTACGAAAAAAACCTCAGCGATGGCACCAGCCCCAACACACCGGCGCTGACCCAGAGCGGCACCTTCACCGTCAGTGCCCTTGATGGCCTGCAAACCCTCACGGTGGGTGGCATTGCCGTGGTCACCAACGGCGTCGCGGCAGGCTTCCCGCAATCGGCCATCACTCCGCTGGGCAGCACGTTGACGATTACCGGTTACGACCCGGCGACCGGCGTGGTCAGCTACAGCTACACCCTGGTCGACAACGAAAGCCATCCCACCGCCAATGGCACCAACAGCCTCAGCGAAAATTTCGACGTGGTCGCGACCGACACTGATGGCAGCACTGCCAGCGGCCAGATCAACGTCAACATCGTCGACGACTTGCCCACCGCACACCCGGATGCCGCATCGGTGGCGGAGGGCGGCACGGTCAGCGGCAACGTGCTGAACAATGACATCGGCGGCGCTGACGGCCCGGCCGTCACGGGCGCAGTGGTCGGCGTGCGCGCCGGTGCCGATACCTCGACCTCCGCCATTGGCGGCCTCAATTCGCAAATCAACGGCACCTACGGCTACCTGACCCTCGACGCCAACGGCAACGCGGTTTATCACAGCAATCCCAACGTGGTGAGCGGCCCGGGCGCAGTGGATGTGTTCACTTACACCGTGCGCGATGCAGACGGTGATGAAAGCACTACCACCATCACCATCGACGTCTACAACAGCTGCCTGAAAGCCGTCAGCGACACCGATGCCACCGTCTATGAAAAATCCCTCGACCTGATCAAGGACGGCCAGGATCTGGCGGCGGGCAGCGTGGTTGGCAGCGATCCGAACAGCACGGGCGAAACCGCGTCCGGCACGCTGGTCGGTTCGGTCACCGGCGCGGTCGGTGCAATCAGTTATGCGCTGGTCGGCAGTGCTACCGGCAACCATGGACAAATCGTCCTCAACCCCAACGGCACTTACACCTACACGCTGACGTCACCGGCCAGCACCACACCACACGCTGACGATGGCGCCAACAGCCTGAGCGAAACCTTCACCTATCAGGCCACCGATTCGCTGGGCAACGTGGTCACCAGCAGCATCGTTGTGAGCATCGTCGATGACGTGCCGAAAGCGCTGAACGACAGCAATGCCGACAGCGCAACAGAGACCCTGTTGACCCTGACCGGCAACGTGCTCGACAACGACGTACAAGGCGCCGACATCGTTGCGAGCGGGCCGATCACCCCCGGTACCTTCACCGGCACCTACGGCACGATGGTGCTCAACGCCGACGGCACTTACACCTACACGCTCAATACCAATGACGTCGACTTCAAGAATCTGCACGGCGGCGGCAACGGCAGCGAAACGTTCACCTACACATTGACCGATGCCGATGGCGACACCAGCACTGCCAACCTGGTGCTGAACGTCCATAACAACGATGACCCGGTGTGCCTCGACGGCCTCAATGTGAAGGGCGGCGAACTCACCGTTTACGAGAAAAATCTCAGCGACGGCAGCAGCCCCGATACTCCGGCGCTGACCCAGAGCGGCAGCTTCACCGTCACCGCCCTCGATGGCCTGCAAACCCTGACCGTCGGTGGTATCGCCGTGGTCAGCAACGGCGTCGCCGCCGGTTTGCCGCAATCGGTCGTGTCGCCGCTGGGCAGCACCCTCACCGTCACCGGTTATAACCCGGCCACCGGTGTGGTCAGCTACAGCTACACCTTGGTGGATAACGAAAGTCATTCGACCGCCAATGGCGCCAACAGCCTCAGCGAAAACTTCGATGTGGTGGCGACCGATACCGATGGCAGCACGGCGGCAGGGCAGATCAACGTCAACATTGTTGACGATCTGCCGACCGCTAATCCGGATGCGGCTTCGGTCGTGGAGGGCGCCACCGTCAGTGGCAACGTCTTCACTAACGATATCGGCGGCGCTGACGGTCCGGCGGTTTCGGGAGCCGTGATCGGCGTGCGTGCCGGCGCCGATACATCCACTTCCGCCATCGGTGGTTTGAATTCGCAGATCAACGGCACCTACGGCTACCTGACCCTCGACGCGAACGGCAACGCCGTCTACCACAGCAATCCCGACGCGGTGAACGGTCCGGGCGCGGTCGATGTGTTCACTTACACCGTGCGCGATTCCGACGGGGACGAAAGCACTACCACCCTCACCATCGACGTGCATGACAGCTGCTTGATAGCAATCAGCGATACTGATGTCACCGTCTACGAAAAAGCCCTCGACCTGACCAAGGACGGCCAGGATCTCGCCCCCGGTACGGTCACCGGCAGCGAACCGGGCAACAGCGGCGAAACCGCCAGCGGCACGCTGGTCGGTTCGGTCAGCGGCGGCAGCGGCGCGATCACTTACACCTTGGTTGGCAACGCCACCGGCAGTTATGGGCAACTGCTGCTCAACGGTGACGGCAGCTACACCTACACGCTGACGTCGGCACCGAAAACCGCGCCGAACGCCAACGACGGGCCGAACACCCTTAGTGAAAGCTTCACCTATAAAGCCACCGATTCGCTGGGCAACAGCACCACCAGCACCCTCGTCGTCAACATTGTCGATGACGTGCCCAAAGCGGTGGCGTCGGACCGTTCGGTGGCGGCGGTGGAGATCGATTCCAACCTGCTGATCGTCCTCGACATCTCCGGCAGCATGGCCGACCCCTCCGGCGTGCCGGGCCTGTCGCGACTGGCGCTGGCCAAGCAGGCGATCAGCGCCTTGCTCGACAAGTACGACGATCTGGGCGATGTGAAAGTGCAGCTTGTCACCTTCAGCAGCGATGCCACGGACCGCACGGCGGTGTGGGTGGATGTGGCAACGGCGAAAACCATTCTTGCCGGCCTCAATGCCGGCGGCGGCACCAACTACGACGCCGCCGTGGCGGTGATGCAGAGCGCGTTCAACACCTCGGGCAAACTCACCGGGGCGCAGAACGTCGGCTACTTCTTCTCTGACGGCAAACCCAATGAAGGCGAGATCAACGCCGCCGAAGAAGCCGCGCTGAAAAATTTCCTCGATGCCAACAACATCAAGAACTACGCGATCGGCCTGGGCAGCGGCGTGAGCAACGCCTACCTCGATCCGCTGGCCTACGACGGTATCAGCCACACCAACACCAACGCGGTGGTGGTCACCGACCTCAACCAACTCAATTCGGTGCTGTCCGGCACTGTGCAGGGCGCACCGGTCACCGGTTCGTTGCTGGGCGAGGGCGGTTCGTTTGGTGCCGATGGCGGCTTCATCAAGTCGATCGTGGTCGACGGCACCACTTACACCTACGATCCGAAAGCCCTCAGCGGTCAGGGTTCGCTGACCGCCAGCGGCGGCGCCAACCACGGCACCTTCAACACGGCCAACAACACCGTGAGCATCGCCACCAACAACAGCGGCACTCTGGTGATCAACCTCGACACCGGCGAATACAGCTACACCTCACAGAAAACCACCGCCGTGGTCATCACCGAAAACATCGGCTTCACCGTGACCGATAACGACGGCGACCTGGCCAGTTCGACGCTGACCGTGAAAGTGATCCCCAACGCGCCGCCCGTGGCGATGGACGACCACGTCATCACCAACGTGCTCTCGGGCAATATTGTGGTGCCGGGCGAGCTGTTGCTGGCCAACGACACCGACCCGAACGGCGATCCCCTCAACGCCACGCCGACCAGTTTCAACACCGGCTGGGTCTCGAAGGCGGCGGATTTTACCGGCACTGGCGCGATCAACTTCACCGGCACCAATGCCAATAACAGCGCCAATCAGACTCTGGCCAACGTGCGCAGCGCCTTCAGTGCCAATGCCGCGACCATGACCGCGGTGCTGGTGGTCAGCGGCTACCTCGGCATGGTGAGCAACAGCAACGCCAACGATGAAGACCGCATCACCGTCCACCTGCGCCAGGGTGAAACCCTCAACCTGGATCACAACCTGGGCGCCGGTCAGATCAGCCTGGAGTATTCGCTCAACGGCGGCGCCTACCTGCCATTGACGGATGGGCAAACCCTCACCGCCTCGGCGAACGGCATCTACCAGATCCACATCACCAACATCAGCAACGGCGGTGGCGGCAACGCCAATGCGGCGGAAAACTATCAGCTGACCATGACCCTCAACTACACCGGAGCCCACGACGTCGCCCCGGATTTCAACGGCAGCTACACCGCCAGTGACAACCACGGCGGCAGCGACACGGCCAACGTCAGCATCAGCTATCAGGACGGCCACACCCTCACCGGGACTGCCGGCGACGATATTCTGGTGGCGGGCGCTGGCAACAACGTGATCAACGCTGGCGACGGCAACGACGTACTCACCGCAGGTTCCGGCAACAACGAAATGCACGGCGGCGCCGGCAACGACTTGCTCTACAGCGGCGCGGGCAATGACCTGCTCGACGGCGGCACTGGCAGCGACACCGCCAGCTACGCCCATGCCACGGCGGCGGTCACGGTCAATCTCGGCCTGCTCGGTGCGCAAAACACCCTCGGCGCCGGGACGGATACCCTGACCGGCATCGAAAACCTGCTCGGCTCGAACTTCAATGACAGCCTCACCGGCGACGGCAACAGCAACGTGATCAACGGCGGTTTGGGCAACGACGTGCTCAATGGCGGCGGCGGTGACGACTTGCTGATCGGTGGCCTGGGCAACAACACCCTGACCGGTGGGGCAGGGGCCGATACGTTCCAGTGGCTCAAAGGCAATAGCGGCCACGACCTGATCACCGACTTCACCCCCGGCACCGACAAGCTCGACCTGTCGCAACTGCTGCAAGGTGAAAACGGCAGCACGGCGTCGCTGGATGATTACCTGCACTTCACCGTCAGTGGCAGCGGTGCCTCGGTGATGACCAGCATCGATGTCAGTGCCATGGCCGGCGCCACGCCGAACCAGACCATTGATCTTGCCGGTGTCAACCTCGCCAGCCACTACGGCGTCACGCCGGGCGCAGGCGGCATGGTGGCCAGCGGGCACGATACGGCTACGATCATCAGCGGAATGCTCAATGATCATTCGTTGAAGGTGGATACGGTCTGATCTGAGATCTGAAAACACAAAACCCGCCGCCCCGGTTGATTCGGGACGGCGGGTTTTGTCTGTCTGTAGAGACGTGTTGTCGTTAAGTCAGCCTTCGCGAGCAGGCTCGCTCCCACATTGGAACGCGGTCAAAAAGGTGGGAGCGAGCCTGCTCGCGAAGAGGCCCGCGTGAACAGCGCATAATTGCGCCGGCCTGCCTCAACTCCAGATTATCTAGCGCTCGGTCCACCATCCAATTCCCTTCCCCTGCCAATCGCCTTCCGACAAACGGTAGCAATACCTGTAATTTCTGACAGTAGGCAGGACGTCTTCAACGTCGTTAAATCAATTCCAGCAGCAACCCATCACACCTGGTAATTCGTGCATGTTCTGCTTGGGATGAGGCGAGGGAGGTCGTTCAATGCAACGCTCTGAATACACGGATGATGACCTGCTTGAGGTGCCTCAAGTCCCTGCCATTCTCAAAGATGAAGAAGGCAAGGAAAGCCCCGATGGGCTGTTGCCGCGTTCCGCGTTGGCCGAAGACCTGACGGTCGTCATCCCGGATTGGAGCGCTCCCTTCGAAGATCCCATTCCCTTGATCGTTATCATCAGCTGGGTAGCACAGGGCGGACCGTTCACGGAAGTCTACCGTGAACCTTTCGACGATCCCGGAGAGAAGACGCTGGTTGTCCCCCGGGACAAGTTGAACTTCGATCACGGCACTTATTCCCTGTCGTACAGAGTCAGCTATGGCGGCAACCCGCTGGACTCAGAGATCAAGCGAGTCACAGTCGACAGATCGCCGCCGAACGATAATCAGGAACCCGATCCTCTGATTTTGCTGGATGTGGCTGGCGACATCACTGACGACTACCTCTCCCAGCATGGCGAAGTACGGTTTCAGGTACCGTTCTACGTCGACGTCAGGGCGAAGGATCGTGCGATCTATTACTGGACGGACGACCCGGATCCTCCGGATTCTGAAAGCGAAATAGCTGAGCAGGAGTTCAGTCAGGAGGACATCGACCAGAACCGTCTGATCATCACCATGACTGAGGGAGACATTCGTGATAGCGGTCCCGGGCAGCGCTTTATTTACTACCGGCTCCGGGACTGGTCTGGAAATCGAGGGCCGCGCTCAACTTTATTGCCGGCTTTCGTCAATCTGAATCCGGCCCCGGGCAAACTCAAACCGCCTAAGGTGCCATTGTCAGTGCGTGGCTTCATTGACCGTGAACATGCCCGTGAAGGCGCGGTAAACCAACGGGCTGTCACCGTCGAAATCGATGAGTATGAAAAGCCGGATCCTTCCGACAAGGTGTTGATTGACTGGAACGGTCACGCACTCACCCCGCTCGACGTCGATCCCGGCAAGTTCCCGCAAGTGGCTATCGTGCCCTGGATGACCCTGACAGCAGACGGACTAGGGCCACTGAACGTTCGCGTGAGCTACCGCATACAGCGCGGCGGTACGCCGACTTTGCCATCAGCCGATACGCGGGTGATGGTGAATCTGACAATCGCTGGGCAGGATCATGCCAACGCCCCGGCACTATTGAATTCCACGTTGGCCAAGGTTGAAGTTTACGGTGCCCGATCCAGGCAATTGAACAAACTACTCACCATCGATTTCGGGGAGCCAGCCGAGGCACATCTAAGGCTGTATGACGCACCGTTACTCGGTGAAAAGCTGTTCCTCTACTGGGGCGCAATCAGTACGCCCATCGCAGAGTATGAAGTTCAAGCCGGTGATGTCGCCGGCAAGCCGCTCATCTTCATCGTTCCCTGGGAGGCGATCGAGCAGGACAAAGTGAATCCGTCGCTGCCGACCTGGTATACCACCAGTAATGGCGTGAACCTGCAGCAGGCGGATGCAACGGCCGTTGACATTGCGATCATTGTTATCGAGAACTTGCCAGAGCCGACATTTCCTCATGCCAACAAGGATGGCGTACTTCATTGCTGCAGCAAACCCAGATTATGGGAAGGCGTGTTCGTACATATCAGCGGTAATGCAGCCTTCGATGAAGACGATATCGTGGAGTTGTCTTGGCAGGGGTGTTTCGGTCTGAATGGAACCGATCCGATTGACGGAACGGACGAAACATTCAAAACAACGCTGACCGCCGAGCAGGCTCGCGAAGGTTTTGATGTGCATGTCAGTGACTACGAGCGTTTGATTGCGCCCATGGTAAACAATGGCTCGGCGTTGTGCAGTTATCACCTGAAAAAAGCTAATGGTGGCATAGGTAATTCAATGCCTGAGTTTGTCATTATCAATCGAACGTGGCCGAGTGGCGCCGTTTGCAGCCCGGACAATGACCTGTGTGAAGTTTAACTTACAGGCGGGTTGACGATGTTCGGTCGAAGTTGATTCAAGGCTTTATTCAATTTTTTTCACCCATGCAGTCGTTGTGTACAAAGCTCTGGCCAGGAAGCTGTTCGCCCTGTGCCAATCAAAAAGTTGCTCAGAGGATGATAAAAAATGACAAGTTTTCACTCGTTGACACCGGCGCAGAACCGCGAACGTTTCTCTAATGTTCGTTTTCGCAGGCCGAAAGCGGCGGCATTGCCCCCGCAACTTCATCCGGATAATCCGCTGCTGGCTGATGAAACGGATGATGCTCCCAACCAACTGCACTCAAGCTTTCAAGGATTTCCGCTGAAAGTGCAGATCCCGCGATTTGCCGAAGCGGATGATCCAAACGCTGTTCAAGGACATCTTCAACTTATGTGGGATGGCACCGTACGGGGTATCCGGCTCAATTTTACAACTCCGGTTGATCCGGCTACGACGGTGTTTGATCTGGTTTTGCCTGAGGGCTACACATCATCCTCAGGACCTCATGAGTTGAGTTATGTATTGAATTTTGGCGGTAATCCATCGGAGGTCACACCACTCCCAATCAACATTGATACAACGCCCCCAGTAGCTTTCGGCAAAGCAACTGTTCCTCCTGAGGTGGAGAGAGACGGTATTACAAAAAAATACCTCGACGATAACGGGTTCGTATTGGTAACCGTTCCAAATTATGGAAGCAAAAAGCTTGGTGACCTCGTTGAGTGTTTCTTTGGATCGAGTTTGCCAACTCCGACGCTAATCGGAACAGTGACCATAACTGATCCGGCAGCTCCGATAACATTTCGATTGACCCCCGCACTGGTCGGAACCGAGGAAGGTCTAAGATCCATTTTTTATTACCTCAGCGACCGTAAAGGTAACCGAAACACGCCAGTGTACTACACGGAACTCAATGTCTCGCTGACCGATCCGCCTGAAGGGCTTATAGCACCCAGTATCCCTTTGTTTGATGACGATGCCGCCCCCAAGCTGATAGATCTGGCTGATGCCCAGGCCCCTCTGGGGGTCGGTATTCTGGCTGAATATACAAACTATCTGACGGATGTCGACGAGTTGGAAGTGACTTTCGACGGGGTCGTGCAACCGGCGCAGAAGATCAATACGTTTCCGTTCTACGTGAGCATTCCTTATCGGGATGTATTCAACGGCAACCTCGATGAAAAAAAGGTACCCGTAAGTTATCGGATCAAACGCCATAACCTGCGCTATCCACTTGGCGCAACGCCACCTTCAAAAGACGTGGACGTTGACCTGCGCCGGCCCGGAGACGGCGACGGCGGCGAGAATCCGGATCCAACTCTGGCGCTTGCGATTGTGCAAGGTGCGGTTACGCCTACTCCGAATACTCTGCGGGAAGAGGACAAAGACCAGGTTGTAACTGTAACTGTTCCGGTTTTCGGCGGTGTCAAAGCCAACGATATTATGACACTGATATGGAAAGGAGTTGACGTTACGGACGCGCAAGGCGGTGTAAAGAAGTTGGACGGGACGGAAACCGGGAACTTGGTTTTCAGTTTACTTTGGGAGGTCGCAGACGCGGGTGGCAATGGTAATCCGCTGCCGGTCACCTACAAGATTACCAATCCTGACATCAATCAAAACGAAGTGCACTCATTGCCTCAGGACGTCGACGTGCTCATTCGGCCGGGTGTGCTTCCCGAAGTCAAGTTTCAGCATCTTGATCCGGACTACCTTGATTGGTTTAACTGTGGTTCACTGCGCCCTGACCCGGTTCTGACCAGATGTGCAGAAGTGCTGGTTTCCGGTGGCGAGCCGCAATTGGCCGGTCAAACTCTGGAGTTTACATATCAGGGTTATACCGATTCGGCCGGTACGGTAGTAAAACCCAACACTGATCAAAAAGTCTCTTACGCGCCGACATTACAGGAAGCGAATGACGGGTTTATCGTAAAAATTCCCTATCAGAAAATATTGGCTACGGAGAGCGCTTGGGGCGATATCACTTATTCGGCAATGATTGACGGGCGCCCGGTATCAGCTCAGAGACACTTGGTCAGGGTACACATGAAGAAAGGCGACGGGGCAGTCTGTGATATCTGATCGTTGATGTTAGGGAGGCATTTGTGCCTCCCTTTTTTTTGAAGGATTACCAAGTGGTAGGAAGTTTCCGAGCGCATCGAAGACTATTCCTACATTTTGTTGTGGAGAGGTCAGGTTATTGTTCGCTTCCGTCAATGCTATTGAGTTGCTCGGGCCCGTAATAATTTCTAGGTGAATCAATCATGAAAATGTTGGATGTATCACACGTTCGCGCTTTTTCAGCACGGTCTGGAGTAATGCTTTGCCTGCCAGCCGTTTTTTTTTTCGCAAACTTTGCCCATTCGGCCACTATCGTTGATAACACCACGCTGAATATCGATTCGTCTACCGCGCCTACCGACTACCTGGTGCGCAACAAAGGCGTACTGAATGCCTCCGATGCCAATACCCGATCGATCACGGCGCAATCCGGTTCGTCGCTAAGCATCAACGGCAGCACCATCGTTGGTAACGACGGTGGTGATGGCGTAACCGTGACCAGCAGTCGGGCAAGCATCGATCGAACGACGGTGACCAGTGATGAAATCGGGCTGGCGGTCAATCGCTCCAGTGTCGCCGCGGGCGGAGCCACCGTGACCGTGTCCGACAGCCAGATCAGTGGACAACTGATTGGTTCGCAGGTTACGGGCCTGAGCTCCCTGTCATTGACCAATACGCAAGTCATGGGCGCGGCCAGCGATGGCATTGGTGTGAATATCCTTGGTGGAGAGGTGAGTGCTTCCGCGCGTACGACCATCACCGGCCAGGCGACAGGGGTGCGGATGGTCAATGACGCCCTCAATGTGGGAAGCCGTACCCTTTCGCTGGATAATTCCACGGTGCAAGGTATTGGTGGTTCTGCGATTCTGGTGGATCGTGGTACTGAGGCCACGATAAACGTTCTCGACGGTTCCAGCCTTGTTGCTGGCAACGGCAGATTATTGGATGTTCAAGGCTCATCGATCGCGAGCCTGACCGTGGCCAACAGCACGTTGAATGGAAACGTCAATGTGGCGGATAACAGTACGGCCAATCTTCTTTTCGACCGAGGGGAAATAACAGGCAATGTGCTGATTGACGGCAGCTCTACTGCCAACGTCACGCTGGAAAACAACTCGCAATTGACGGGACGCCTCGACAACGTCGACAGCGTCAGTATCAACAGCAATTCGAACTGGACCCTGACCGGCAACGACTCGATCGGCGCGCTGAGCATGGACGGCGGGCGTGTGACGTTCGGCGCGGCGGATGCTCCCGATACCTATTACCAGTTGAACGTCGGCACGCTCGCGGGTACAGGTACGTTTTTGATGAAGGGCAATTTCGCCAGTGGTGAGCATGACTTTCTCAATGTGACCGGCGCTTCGGCGGGGAACTTCGCGTTGGCAGTTGCGGCCTCTGGCCTGGATGCCGCGTCGCCACAGGCCTTGACGCTGGTGCGTACCGCCACCACTGACAGTGCCAATTTTGCCCTGGCGGGTGAGCAGAGGGTGGATGTCGGCACCTGGTCCTACGGTTTGGCCAGTCGGGAAATCGAGGGGGGGGCGAAGGAGTGGTTTCTCGACCCGACCACCGAGGTGATCAGCCCCGGTGCGCGTTCGGTACTGGCGCTGTTCAACACCGCGCTCACCGTGTGGTACGGCGACATGGGGCCGTTACGCAACCGTCTGGATGAACTGCATTTCAACGGCGACCGCTCCGGTGGCTGGATCCGCACCTACGGCAATAAATACAACGTCGCTGATGGCTCCGGCGCGGGCTATCAACAGACGCAGCAGGGCCTGTCCCTTGGCGCCGACGCCCGGCTGGGTGAAAGCGATGTGCTGGTGGGGGTTCTGGCGGGTACGAGCGAGTCGGATCTGAATTTGAAAAACGGCACTTCGGGTACGGTGAAAAGCTACTACTTCGGCCCTTACGTGACCTGGTTCGACAGCGCCAAGGGTTACTACCTAGACGGCGTGCTCAAGTTCAACCGCTATCGCAACGAGTCCAAAGTCGGCCTGAGCGACGGCAGTCGCGCCAAGGGCGATTACGACAACTGGGGCGTGGGTGGCTCGGTGGAGTTCGGTCGTCAATTCACATTGGCCGATGGGTATTTTGTCCAGCCCTTCACTCAGTGGTCGGCGGTGCAGATCCAGGACAAGCGCTACACACTCGATAACGACATGCGCGCCGATGGTGATCGCACGCGCTCATTGCTCGGCAAGGCCGGTGCCACATTCGGGCGTAACTTCGCTGTCGGCAACGACACCGTTGTCCGCCCATATGTACGTGCCGCCATTGCCCATGAGTTCGCTACGAACAACGAGGTGAAGGTCAACGACAACGTGTTCAACAATGATTTGTCAGGCTCGCGGGCCGAGTTCGGCGCAGGGCTGGCGGTGGCCATGTCGGAGAAATGGCAGGTGCGTGCTGATTTTGATTACTCCAGAGGGGAGCATATTGAGCAGCCTTATGGTGTCAATGTGGGGATAAAGTACAGCTGGTAAACCGCCAGGCACCAAGGAACATTCAATACGCCCCGCAGTTGCGAGGCGTATTCGCGTTCAATGTAGCAACCTTGATGCGAAGGTAATTCAGCGGACTCGTCGGACAATAATGTCATCGATTTGATAATCGTTGCCACCCTCGGCTCCACTGCCCCCTCCGCGGTCCTGATGGCTCATTACTTGAATCGTGTAGTCCGCGCTCTGGGTGACTGAAAAATTCGCCGTTTGGATGTACCACTTGCCGTCTCGAGGAACGTTGTAGACCGGCAAGATCTGTTGTCCAGATGAAAGTTTGACTGAGAAAATCGGGGGGAGGTTATTGACCAGAGGGCTGAAATTTCGCAGTCGATAGCTGAACGAATAGGTTTGTCCGACTACAAATCGGAATGATTGGCTGAACAGCATGCCTGAATGGCCTGATCCGCCCTGGGTATCATTGTGAAATAACCCATTGACTATCCGGCCTTCGTTACCTGCCGGCCCTTTTATCCAGTTACCTGCAGTTCCGTTAGCAAAGTCGGTAACAGAATCTATCCAACTCTCGACGGTAAAGCTGCGCACCGCCGACTCCGGCTGTGCCCCGTACAGCGCCTTGGCCTTGATGGCGTGCACGGCGATGCTCAAGGCGCTGAGAACTCTGCTCCAGTTGCCACTGGCATCGACTGTCACGACCGGGGTGATCGCCGTATTGCCATCGTAAAGCTGCACAGTCTGGCCGGGGCTGGCCTTGCCGGTGATGGTGACGCTGGTGTCAAAGGTAATACCGTTCGGGGCGACCGGGCCCGTGGAGTCCCTGATTTCAACGATGGTCGGGGTCACGGTTTGTGCGACGGTAAAGCCGCGCACCGCCGACTCCGGCTGTGCCCCGTACAGCGCCTTGGCCTTGATGGCGTGCGCGGCGATGCTCAAGGCGCTGAGAACTCTGCTCCAGTTGCCACTGGCATCGACTGTCACGACCGGGGTGATCGCCGTATTGCCATCGTAAAGCTGCACAGTCTGGCCGGGGCTGGCCTTGCCGGTGATGGTGACGCTGGTGTCAAAGGTTATGCCGCTATTGGGTATTTCGCTTCCCTTGGCATCGACCACCGAACTGATCGTAGGTGACACCCAATCAGCCACCAACAGCTCGAGCGTTGCAGAGTATTCATACTGCCCACTAGCGGCGCGTCTCAAGGAATAGCGCACCTGCACCCGTTCGCCGATGTTGGCCGTCACGAACCGTGCATCCACTCTAAAGCGCACGGGCTCGCCTTCGCTCACCGTGGTGATGGGCAACCAGTCGCTGGTACTGCCGAAGGGATTGGGACTGCGCCAGTAGTACGTCAGTACATCACCCCTGACGGTGTTCGCCTCGGCGATCAGCACATGAACATTGTCGAACACCTTGGAAGGATCGAGCACGTCACCCGGCGGTTCGGCTTCCTCCACAACAGGTTTGGGCAGCGTCGCCCTGACCGTCTCGACCCTGGCCAGCAATCGCTCGGACTCGCGGACGTCGTAAAGTCCCGAGTCATCGTTGGCGACCCGGTAAGACAGGTCGAGTGTGCCGTTGCGCAGCACGCTGATATGCTCGGCATTGACGTCGAACCTGACCCACCCTTGCCTGGCATCGTTTTCGCTGACGGTATGAGGCTGTTCATGCAGATAGGGTTGGTCGTTGGATTTCTTACCCAGCCAGACCAGGTTGATCAGGTCGCCGTTTTTCATGGCATAGCGGACTTCGACAGTGGCGTTGGGCTCGTCCGGATCGAGGGTGTCGCCCAGCAACTGCAGAAGGATTGGCTCGGGAAGCATGTCGACGTCGCCCACGACATCAGCCAGGGCGCGTTCTGACGACAGCGGGTCACCGCCATCTTTTTTGTAGAGTATGTAGGAGGCGTCGGCCGTGCCTTGGGCAATCGCCCTGACTTCCTCATAGGGCACCGGGATTTCCAACACGCTGGGGATGTTGTCGATGATGCGGGTTTCGCTACGGCTGATCGGTTTGCCATTATTTGGCGGCTTACCGAGCCAGGTCATCGTTAGAGTATCCCCCAGGTCGAATTCATCGCCTCTGACATGGATCTGCACCGTTACCGGCTTCTTGTCCAGGTCTCTGATGGTGATCACTTTGTTAAAAGCTTCCTTGATGATCGGCGCCTCCAGACGCCAGCCGCCGGCGTCCACGTCGATGCAGGTGCGTTTGGAATGGCGGTCCGCCCAGTTCCAGACTTCATCATTGACGTCGTATTTGATCTCCAGCTGGTTACCGTCGCCCGCACCGAGAATGGCCTCCTGGTTGATGTAAACCTCGATCGGCTCCTTATGCTCGGCCTGTGCCTGCGTGACGAGATGGGCGGGTAGCGAGTAACTGCCCAGTTGCAGACGGATCTGGTCGTTGCGGGTGATGTAGACGTAGAACGGAACGGTGACCAGCACACCTTTTTTTGCCCACTCGGCATCGATGACGCCCTGCTCGATCAGTTCAGTGGGCAGTTGGACGATGTTCAATTCTGAATGGCCATCGGGCAAGTGCGGCTCTTTATCACGGTTACCCGGCTTGTAAAGTTTGACCCATAACCGCAGGGACGCCGAGGGCGGGTCGGGTACGGTCTCGCCTGCACGAGTCAGTACGTAATGGCAGTCTTCAATCCATCCAGACTGCTCAGGCGCCGGCAAATAAAAGAACACCCGTTGATCGACTTCGTCGGCGGCCACCCATCGTTCGAGGATTTTTCCCCCGTTGTAATGAATCTCAAGCTTGTCGCCCTCTTTCATGGGACTCGGATAAGTATCGATGGCGCACAGCAGCCCTTCGGGGTAGTCGGTGGCGGTCTTGAAATTGATCCCGCCATCGCCGTCCTCCACGGGCGTTTGCATCCCCGCGATCAGGATCGGTCGCAGCGCCAGTGGCTGGTTTTCATCGTCGTAGGGCGGGAACAGGGAAATCGAACCGGCAGGCATCAGGACATCCCTCTTGAAGGGTTTTCAGAACTTGAGTGGCGAAGGCCTGTGACATCGAACGCTTGCAGAGTCGGGGATTCTTCCCGAACGGAATCATTGGCGAACATGGCGGACACTCGCATCCGTGGATGGAATGATTGAACGCGTGTTGTTTGATTTGCGCACCTGTCAGATCTGACAGGGGAATGCCCCTTTGCGACCAACGGTTATGCTGTCGGGGCACCCAGTGAAGGTGGACACAGTGGGACGGAAACGGCCCGACCCCGCCGACCCGGTTGATTGGGCGGCGGGTTTTTTCTGCCTGAAGCCATGTGTTGGCTGAGAGTCAGCCTTCGCGAGCAGGCTCGCTCCCACAGGGTTCTTCAGTTTTGTGCCGGACAAGGATCAAATGTGGGAGCGAGCCTGCTCGCGAAGAGGCCGGCATGATCGCCGGACAACTCAGCCAGCCGGCATCACCCTGGCAACTCCAGGTTATCCAGCACCCGGTTCACCGCCAGTTCCCCCAGCATAATCAGTTGCGCAATGCCCAGCAGCGTTCGGCGCTGCGACGTTGGCATGAGGCTGGCGAAGTCGTTGGCAATGTTTTTCGCCGAAGCGAGCGTTTCGCAGGCGTTGGCCAGCAGGTCTTCGTTTTTGGTGTCTGCGGTGACGGCATACATTGCGCGGTTGCTACGAGGCGGCGGGGTGGAGCCGGGTGGGCAGAGGTAGTGATCGAGGGCGCGGTCGGCGGCTTGGTGGAGTTTTCTTGAATCGAGGGATTCGTAGGGGGAGGTGGGGTCGGTTTCGGGTGGGTTGGGTGTGGGTTTGATCATGGTGAAGCTCCTAGAGTCGATGGAGCCGCCACATTTCGCTGCGATACGAAAAGTAAGGTGGCAGCTATACGCGGGTCGCAGACCGGGACTCTAGAACCGGCAGACCCGAAGGTCTCCCACGTACAGCCGCCATAAAGAAGGCGGGTGTTGTGCGTCCAGAGATCGACGGGCTGCGAGACCCGATCGCTGATGTGTCAGCGACGACCCACAATAGAACCCGCCCCCAAGGCGCACAAGCCGGCGGATTCTGGCTCGGCTGTAGGCAATGGCGCAAGGATTTGTAGCCTTGAGACCGTGTCTGCAGGTGTCTTTTAAACAGCTTCGTTTAAACGAAGAGTTGCGTCGGACTTGATGGCCCCTTCGCGAGCAAGCTCGCACGCAGTTGATCCTTGTTGTAGGCAAAGCTTCATGCCACTGAAGATTCCTGTGGGAGCGAGCCTGCTCGCGAAGGGGCCAGCCCTGCCGCGATAAATAAATGCGTCCCCTTTTTCGCTCTTTTTAGTACTCCATTTTAATATTGTCGAAGTACATGTTGCCGCTTCCAAGTATGATTATTTCTAGTTTTTTTATATTTGAACCAGAAAAAATTGTATTCGTTTGGCTGTTTGGAGTCGGATCTTTAAAGCCTAAAAAAACTCCTGCGGCATTGTAATAATTAATTCGACGGGTTGCAGTGGTTGATATGATTAAGTTGTGGTCTATGCTTAGTCGCGAGCAAGGGGTGCTAAGTGTTATCTCAATTTTTAACGTCGGCTGTGGGCCTGGGCTTATTCCGGCTGAAAAAATATATAACTGTTTGCCTGAGCGTTCTATAATTTTTCCAACTAACAATCCTTGAGGGTTTGTTACTTGCCATTTCAATGTTAATAATGAGGTTGAGTAGTTAAGGTTTTGAGGAATGTCTCCTAGTGCGCATTTTTCAAAGTCTTCAATATCATAATTGATGACATTGATATTGTATGGCTGCGAAGAGTCCCCGGCGCCATACAGCGCTTTAACGGTGAAAGTGTGCGAGGTAAAGCTCAGACCTGTAAGCAGCTTTTCCCAACTACCCGATGTAGCGGTGACTTCACCTGTGGACGTCATACCGTCGAATATTTCGATTTTCTGACCGATGCTGGCGTTGCCTTTGAGTGTTAGAGATGTACTAAGAGTGTTTGTATTCTTTGGCACTACTACCCCGTTGTCGTCCAGCACATTGTCCAGCGTCGGGACGACAACCGGCGTCACGGTCAGGTTACGAACGTTCGAATACAACGGATTACTCGGATAAAGCGCCTCGGCGTACAACCGCCGGGCGCCGAGTGGCACGGTAATCGGACACTCCCAGAGACCTGTCGTCAGGCCGGCGGTCGCAGTTCCCCTTGTGGCTGAACCGGTACCGGTGCCGTCACGGATATTGATCTTCTGACCCAGGCTCGCTGTGCCTTTGAGCAGCAGGGTGGTACTGACGGTAGTTTGACCCTCGGGAACTTCAACGTTGTTGTCGTCAAGCACGTTGCTCAGCGTAGGGACGACGACCGCCGTCACGGTCAACGTCCAGGCCGCCGATGATGCACCGGAACCGTACAGCGCCCTGGCGGTAAAGCTGTGTGCCGCCACAGCCAGGGCAGTGACGAGCAACGTCCAGACGCCAGTGGTGGCATGTGCCGTTGCCTGACCTTTGGAGACATTGCCGTCAAAGACTTCGACCTTCTGGCCGTTGGCCGCGACGCCGCTCAGGGTGACGGCCGTTTCCACCGTCACCCCGCCTTGAGGAATTTCGGCCTCGTCTGTCGAACCGGTGATCTTGCTGATTTCCGGTTTCACATCTTCAACAGTCTTGACGATGTACGTGCGTATTGGAAAACTCACCGCCGTACCGGCATCGGCCACACCATTAAAATTCACCTTGAAGGTGATCGTCAGCGAACTGCCATCCTTGAGTTCACGGAGCCATGCAACCTGCGCGGCATAAACCACGCCGTCCGTATAGTGATGCGCTGCCCCGGCCCAGAACACGAGTTCTACCGGGCTACCCGTCTTGCCGATGCCGTCGTAACGCAGCCAGATGCTCTGGCCGGAGAGCTGGAGGGGCCATTTGGCGATCTGTATTTTCGCGTCATCCGCCAGTTGAATCACATTCAGCTCATTGCCCACCGCCCCATCGATGCTTGGCGTCGGCAGGTTGGCATCCCCATGCGCAATAGGCAGCACTGCCAAGACAAAAGGCTTGGAATCCCAGGGCGTGTCATTGTGGATCACCCTGTAGGTCACCGTCACTGATGCGCTCAAGTTGTGTGCGACAAGCGAGTTGGGTAACACAATGTTTTGAGGCCCTTGCGTGGTCACGGTGATCGCCACAGTGGTGTGGCTACCATGCCCAGCCGTGCCGGTCCAGGTCACGCTCAACTGGGTGCCGACCATGTTGTCGAAGGCTGGAACAACCGCAGTCAGGGCTTCCTTGGCCGCAAACGGGTCGAGGCTGGTGCCATTTGGCGCTTCCTTGATACCGGGTGCGGTGAGGTCCAGCGCCACCCCAACACTGAACTCCAGCGGCTCGGCATAACTCGTCCCGCCCGCCGCGCGTTTGATTTCGTACCGGGCGATCACCGTTCCGCCTTCATTGTCCTTGATCAACTTGGCTTCGATGTTGAACGGGACTTC